>JALSJI010000038.1 GCA_026989435.1 Sulfurovum sp. | reverse complement strand
TTCGAAGTTATTTATTCTATACTGTTTATAGTGTACGTAAAAATGCCACTAAATCTTTTTTCTCTTCTTCTTTTAACTTAAGTTCAAGTACAAGGTTAAAGAATTCAACTGTATCTTCTATGGTTAAGAGTCTACCATCGTGTAAATATGGTGGTGAATCTTTAAGACCTCTTAATGCAAATGTCTTTATGAGTCCTTCTGGACGACCTTTATAAAATCTTTCTACTTTTAAATCATGTGCAGAATTATCTGTGTAGTATGGTGCGGGATGACATGATGCACAGTTTTTATCAAATAGTTTCTCACCTCTAAGTTCTGAATCGTTCGCTTTTTTAGGGTCCAATCTTCCATCAATGCCTAGTTTTGGTGCTGGAGGGAAAGCAAGCATGTTCTGCATCGCTGCCATCGCACCAACTTCTTCACGAGTAAAGCGTCTAGCACCTTTTTTATGTCCTATAACTGGGTCACCATCAAAGTAAGCAGTTTTTGCTTCAATTTCACTAAAATCAACCAGTGAACGAATAGCCCGTTTTGAACCAAAGAAATGTTGCACATTCACACCTCTAAGTGTTGGTGTATCTATACGAAAACGAGTCATTTGTGGTCTGTTGTCAGGGTTTAGATGAAATACTCCACTAGTATGACCATTAACATGACAAGTAAAACATGAAACTGCATCTTGTGCCTTGTCTGCCTTTCTGTCACCTGTCACATTAAATTGTTGCTGTGCTACAGGAGTTACAAGTAAACGCAAACCATCTAGCTGTAATGGTGTAAGAATCCCATTGAGCTTTTCAAAATAATTATTGATTGTAATTTCTTCTCCACCCGTAACATCTCCAAGGTCAGGTCTAGAGATTAAGTACATTGGTGGCGGAAACTCTGGTAAGTAAGCATCAGGTAAGTCAAACTCCATGTCAAAACGTTCTAGCTCTGGATGGTTTTCAAGTTGCTTAGGGGAGACTACTAGACCTCCAGATTCAGGTACCACATGCGGTAAGGGCAAATAAGGGAAAAGACCTTTTTCTTTTATTTCTTCTGGTGACATACCAGAAAGATTCTCCCAAGATGTACCACTTTTTAGTTTTACCGTAGGACCTACAGGTAAAGGCTTTCCTCCAGACATTGTTGCTTTAGGGTCTACTTTCTCTGTAAGATTGTACCGTTCATTTAGTAGTTTCATATGTTTTTCCATAAGCATAGGCTTATTTTTCACATCCTCTTTTTTTATCTCCTCAAAAGTTTTAGTCACACTAACTGGTAAGTAGCTCGTTTCCATAGCAAAACTTTGTTGAGTAAAACTCAATAGAGCAAAACCCATCAAAAGTTTGTTTGTTGATAGTCTCGTTTTCATTTTTTATCCTTTTTAATTTTTGACACAAAATACATGCATCTTTCAAATTTTATAGCAAAATTTCTTAAAAAATAATAATTATTTAATAAAAAAATATTTCCTAAGATTACTAAAATTAAAACATGATACAATCAAAAAAAAATATGGACAAAACATGTTTCAAAACTTTCACTTAGATAACCTAGAAAACTTTCCAAAAGAGCTTGACACACTTTTAAACCAACAACGTACCATCATAGAGGGCATCACCAAGTCAAATGACACTTCTTATGACAAAGTACTCAAACCCCTACAAGACTTATATGAAGAGCTAGGACTTTTTTTCACACCACTGTCACACCTTAACTCGGTGATGAATTCTGATGAGACACAAAAAGTCTACGAAGCGTCTCTACCGCTACTCTCAAAATTTAGCTCTGAGATGGCACAAAATGTGGCACTTTTTAAAAAAATAGAACAGATAAAAGCTGACTCGGAGGAGGCTAAAACAGTTATTGAACATGACATTAGAGACTTTATGCTCTCAGGTATCAACTTACCCCCAAAGGACAAAAAACGTATGGAAGAGATAAGCCTAAAACTCTCTGAACTCTCCAACACCTTCTCCCAAAATCTGCTTGATGCCACTAATGCTTATGAACTTATTATAGAAGACGAAAAAGATGTAAAGGGCTTGCCTAGCTCTGATATAGAAGCGGCAAAAGAGGAGATAGATGGGAAAAGAGTCTATAAATTTACCCTCCAAATGCCTAGTTATCTAGCCTATATGACCTATGGGCCAAACCGTAAGTACAGAAAAGAACTTTCACGTGCTTACAGCACAAGAGCACCTAAAAATGCCGAAGTGATTGACCAGATTTTAGCCCTTAAAAATGAAAAAGCCAAACTACTTGGTTTTGAGAGTTATGCACAATATGCCTTAGAGACAAGAGATGCTGATAAAGAGGAGGATGTCATAGCTTTTCTTAATGATTTAGCAAACGCGGCACTACCTCAAGCTAAAAATGAACTAGCAGAACTTAAAGCCTTTGCCAAAAAAACAGATGGTATCACAGACCTTGCAGGATATGATGTAGCCTACTACTCGGAGAAACTCAAAAAAGAGAAATTTGACTTTGACGACACGATGACAAAACCCTATTTTGAGCAAGAAAAAGTACTTAACGGCCTGCTGGATATTGTTTCTGAACTCTTTGATGTCGCCTTTAAACCTGCCGCTGTACCCACTTGGCATACCTGTGTCAAAGTTTTTGACATCTTTGAGGATGGTCTGCTCAGCGGTCGTATCTATTTTGACCTTGAAGCCCGTAAAGAAAAGCGTGGCGGGGCATGGATGAATGATTGGGAGA
The DNA here is from genome assembly GCA_026989435.1 of Sulfurovum sp. Lineage (GTDB taxonomy): Bacteria > Campylobacterota > Campylobacteria > Campylobacterales > Sulfurovaceae > Sulfurovum. The sequence goes on along the minus strand of JALSJI010000038.1, from coordinate 17,233 downwards.
CGCACTTCATAGACAGTGAAGGACAAACACACCTAGCTTCTGCCTTTATAGTATGCAACTTCTCGCCTCCTACAGAGACTACGCCTTCTTTACTGCGCCATAACGATGTAGTCACACTCTTTCATGAAATGGGGCATGCTATTCACCACCTATTTGGCAAGTGTAAAGAGCGTTCTGTAAGCGGTATCAACGGTGTGGCATGGGATGTAGTAGAGTTCCCGTCTCAGTTTTTAGAGAATTTTGCCTATGAGGCTGCCATACTAAAACGCTTCGGCTTTCACTATGAGAACGCAGAACCGATGAGTGATGCGCTTATGGCAAAAATCAAAGAGACCAAAAATTTTCAAGCAGCATTGGGCATCTTGCGTCAAGTGGAATTTTCTCTGTTTGACTTTAAGCTGCATCAAGATCTCTACCAAGGTGAAGAGGTACAAGCCTTGCTTGATAGTATACGAGAAAAAACCTCGCTGCTACCCACCCCCAAATATAACAAATTCCAACACGGTTTCGCCCATATCTTTGCAGGTGGATATGCAGCAGGATACTACAGCTATAAATGGGCAGAGGTACTGAGTGCAGATGCTTTTTTTACATGTCTTGACGAGAAAGACGGCTTTAACAAAGAGAAGGCTAAAGGGTATAAAGAGAATATCTTGGCAAACGGCGGAAGCAAAGAGATGTCAACGCTTTACCAAGCATGGTTAGGACGCAAAGCAGATGTACAAAGCCTTATGAAACTTTATGAGATCAATTAAAAGGACACACAATGCAGGAGTATCGCTCTTTTGCCCTTATTATTTTAAGTATCTTTGCTATCACCCTTTTAGGTGCCTACTTTAGTCCGACTTTTCAAGAACAAAAAGATTGGCTTGAACTTTTCTTTCTTTTTGGCGGTGTACTGTTTATCGTCTCTACCTTAACTCTATTTGCCGCCTTGGGCTTCTCCTCTTTTGCTATGTATATGGCTGTTTTTCTTGCAGCTGTCATTAGTATGTTTGGTATACTCGGTGCTATTATTGTAGTACTTTTAACCTATCTTGCATGGGGGTCTGTTTTTGCCATGGAGGTTTTACTTTTTGATGCAGGTACCGAAACTGCCAAAGAGTGGTTTGTATCAAGATATACTTTTCAAACTTTTAAAATAGAGTTTTATGCTTTCTATCCGCTTATTGGATGCATGTATCTTTTTTTAGAACTTGTACCCAATCTGTTCAGTAGAGAATCTATCATTGACTTCTCCCCTGATAGAGTACTCAAAGAGATGGAGAGACTACTCTCCTAATTTCTTTTTACTACGCTGCTTACCAAAGCCAAAAAAACGTTTTACCTTTTCACATACCGTATGTTTACCTGTCTCTATACGACACTCCTCTTGTATTCCAATCAATGACTCTATACGCTCAGGCTGTTTTTTCCCCTCAATGATAAAACGAAGCGCATTGAGACGAATGAACCCTTCTGCATCTTTTTGATTATAGACATCATCGGCCTCAAAAGTAGAGTGCTCCTCAGAATAGAGCGTATTGCCGGATTTTCTCCCTACAACAATCACATTGCCCTTATAGAGTTTAAGCCTCACCTCTCCTTCTACCTGTTCTTGTGTGGCATCTATCGCCGCTTGTACCATACGACGCTCCGGAGACCACCATAAACCATTATAGATAAGTTTCGCATACTTGGGCATAAGCTCGTCTTTCATATGTGCCTCCTCCCTATCAAGCGTAATAGACTCAATTGCACGGTGCGCTTTAAGCATAATCGTTCCACCGGGTGTCTCATAACACCCGCGTGCTTTCATGCCCACCATACGATTCTCTACAATATCAATACGTCCTATACCATGCTTCTTGCCGTACTCGTTTAATCTTGCAAGCAGTGTTGCAGGACTCATATACTCATCATTAATGGCTATAGGGTCACCCTTTTCATACCTAATGGTAATATACTGCGGTTCGTCCGGTGCTTCTTCTGGGCTTACAGACCATAACCACATATCATTTTCCGGTTCATTAAATGGATCTTCTAGATACTCTCCCTCATAAGAGATATGCAATAAATTTGCATCCATAGAGTATGGTTTCTCCTGCCCTTTACCATCAATATCAATACCGTGTTTTTGAGCATACTCTAGCAGTTTTGTACGAGAATTCAAATCCCACTCTCTCCATGGAGCAATCACCGTAATATCCGGATTAAGAGACAAATACCCAAGCTCAAAACGTACCTGATCGTTCCCTTTTCCTGTTGCCCCGTGACTCACTGCATCTGCACCTGTTTGATTTGCTATTTCTATCTGTTTTTTAGCAATAAGCGGACGTGCGATAGAGGTACCTAGTAGATATTCACCCTCATAGACAGCATTAGCTCTAAACATAGGAAATACATACTCTTTTACAAACTCCTCTTTTAAATCAAGGATAAAAATATTCTCCTCTTTAATACCCATATCCAACGCTTTTTGACGTGCAGGCTCTACCTCTTCACCCTGACCCAAATCAGCCGTAAAAGTCACCACTTCACACCCATACTCGTCTTGAAGCCATTTAAGGATAATACTCGTATCCAGCCCACCGGAGTATGCCAAAACTGCTTTTTTGATTGTTCTTTTTGCCATAGTATAAGCCTTTCAATAATAGTATCGCGATTTTAGCGTATTTTTAGTTAGGGGTTGGTTTATGATGATCTTAAGCTCTTCTTATTGAAAACTACCTTAGTTTGAAACAATCTATATCATAAACAAGAGATATTAAGAGGCATGCTATGAAAAATATCTTTTATCGTTTGGTAAAGATAAAGATAGATGATTCAAACATCATACATGGTATGAGAAATCAATAAAACAGCCTACTAATAAATTGTTCTTGCCTGTAAGGTAGATACAAATTCCTAAATATAAATTGGCTATAATCTATCTAATCCTTTCCTCTAAAGGCAAACGATGAAACTAGGTGTAAATATAGACCATATCGCCGTATTGCGAGAAGCCAGAAAAGTAGCAGATCCCGACCCGCTTGATGCGCTTGGAATCTGTAAACGTGCAGGGGCAGACCAGATTACCATACATCTACGTGAAGACAGACGTCATATACAAGAAAGCGATGCCAAAAATATCATCGCACTCTCAAGCCTCCCAGTAAACTTAGAGTGTGCTATAGATGAAAGTATGATAGACATCGCTTGTGCACTGCGCCCACATAGAGTAACACTCGTACCCGAAAAACGTGAAGAGGTAACAACCGAGGGCGGACTAGCCGTTGAGGGGGAACAGCCTAGACTCAAAGAAGCCATTAGACGACTTCAAGCCCAAGAGATAGAAATCTCTTTATTTATAGACCCTACACTTGCAGCGGTGAAAGCCTCTTTGGACTTACATGTAGAGTGGATAGAGTTTCACACAGGAAAATATGCCAATATCTATGCCATGCTTTATAGCAATCTTTCTCAAACTCACCATAGTATCCCTGAACTAGATCTCTCACGTAAAATACTCAAACAGATGCTCAATGACGAACTCTGTAATTTACGTCTGCTCTCTTGTGAGGCAATGGAGAGAGGATTACATGTAGCAGCAGGACATGGGCTCAATATGCATAATGTGACAGATATTGTAGATATTGAGACGATTGAAGAGCTTAATATCGGTCAAAGTATTATTGCCCGTTCGATTTATATCGGTCTTTCACAGGCGATAAAAGAGATGAAAGAGAAACTCATACGTAGATGACACAACTCAGAAAAGTTGCCGTCAGTGTAGGTGATTTAAACGGTATTGGTATACAACTTGCCCTACAAAACCACAATACAATTTGTCGCTTTGTCGATCCTCTTTACTGTATAGACAAAGGGATGCTTGAACAAGCCGCCCAAAAACTTAAATTCTCTATTCCTAACAATTTTCATACTATCGAAAATATAGCTCCTGCTTTTAATATAGCTCCAGGAGAGGTCAATAGCAAGAGCGGTACATATGCCTATGCTTCTTTTAAAAAGGCTGTTGGGCTTGCCAAGGATCAAAAAGTAGATGCCATTTGCACCTTACCAATACACAAAGAGGCATGGAAAAAGGCAGGTGTTCACTATAAAGGTCATACCGATGCCCTTCGTGATTTTTTCAACAAAGAGGCGATTATGATGCTTGGAAGTAAAAATATGTATATAGCCCTCTTTACCGAGCATATCCCGCTAAGAGACGTTGCCTCAAAAATCAATGAAAAAGATTTGACACGGTTTTTTGTCAATTTTTATCATGCTATCAGGCCTGAATCTACCGTAGCTGTCTTAGGCCTGAATCCACACGCAGGTGATAATGGGGTTTTGGGAAATGAAGAGATCGTGATTAAAAAAGCTATTGATCATGCAACAAAAATAATCGAAGAGAAAAATCCCTCGATCTTTACTTCGCCGATGGTGCCTGATGTGGCATTTACTCCCAATGTTCGAAAAAATTATAAATACTATATCGCTATGTATCATGACCAGGGGCTTACACCGCTTAAGGCTCTCTTCTTTGACGAGAGTATCAATATTTCACTCAATCTCCCTATTCTTAGAACTTCCGTAGACCATGGTACTGCTTTTGATATCGCTTATAAAGGTGTCAAGCTCAATCACCAAAGCTACCTAAATGCCATTGGATATATTACGAAACATCTCAAGAATTATTAACAGAAAAGTCCGGCATCCTCTTCTTTAACTATCTCGCAATTTTCATTCATACGAGAGCAGAGTTTTTTCTGACAACAATCACAGAGATAACGATAATTTTGCATATCGTAATGGATAATGGCTCCTAGCTCCAAGTCATTATAACATTCGCCGCATACATTTGTAATACGTAACAAAATCTCTTCCGTTGCTTGTTGACTTACGGAACAATCACCTCTCATACTTCTTTTTCCAATTCATCAATCATCTCTTTTGCCACACTCAATGTATTGTCCAAGCTATAAGCTTTTTTATACCCTTCAAGTGCCTCTTTTTTGCGGTTCATGTCGTAGAGTGTATTGGCATAGTTGAAATAGTGCGGTGCATACTCAGGATCAAGTGTAATTGATTTTTCATGGTGTATTTCTGCTTTTTTGTCATCGCCAAGTTTATGATATACATTGGCAAGTGAGGCATGTGCCATATCATCGTTAGAATCAAGTTTTATCAGTTTTTCAAGATACTCTTTAGCCTCTTCATAAGCTTCTGTTTCTATGGAGACATAGCCCATTTTTCGCAGTGCATCACTGTTGTTTTCATCTATTATCAAAGCAGCACCAAGTGCCTTTTTTGCCTCTTCGTAATCTTCTTTCTCTACTGCTTCGTCGGCCATTACAAGCAGCTGTTCCATTCGCGTAGGCTGTGGTGTCGGTTTGGAAAAAGTTTTATCCGGTCTGTTGATACCGCCTATTTGCTCTTCCGGAGTTTTTGCTTCAAAGTCTATTCCGCGTTTGGGATGGTTTCCTGAAAAAAGCTGTTTAAAAAAGAGGTAAAACACCACACCTGCAATAATAAGTAGTAATAGTTGAAATGTAATCATGATAAACCTTAGCGTCCATCTCTTCGATGTTTAATTTGTTTTGCAATCTGTGCGGAGACGGCATCCATCTCTTCTTTTGTATCATAGATAAATTCGTAAATATTCTCTTCACCCAAGTGTACATAGATGGCATATCCTACAAGTTCTACCTTGTCTTTTCCTTCATTTTCTACCCACTTCATACTTACTTGTGTGGTCTCATCCCCCTCCCCTGTTTTAATCACGGCTGCAGGGTAGAGTTGTGTAATATCTTTGGGATCAAATTCTTTATCGTCTATTTTAATTAACATGAGGAAATTATAGTATAATTATATAAAATAAATTTGAAAGCATAATGCCTATACCTATTTGCCGTATTTCACAGCCTTAATAGCCTCGGTAATATCCTCTTGCCGCATAAAATGCTCACCTATTAAAAAGGCATCTGCTCCTCTATTGGAGAGTTCTACTACTGTTTCATGGTCATGAATGCCAGACTCTGCTACGATAATTTTTCCATTAGGTATGAGAGAGATGAGTTTTGCGCTCAACTCCATATCCATCTCAAAGCTCTCTAAGTTTCGATGGTTGATACCAATAATCTCAGCTCCTGCGAATATGGCCTTAACAAGATCTGTTTTATTATGTACCTCAACGAGCACATCTAATCCTAGATGCAGGGCGTACTCATGCAAATCTTTGAGCTCTTTACGGCTAAGTGCTTTGGCAATGAGTAGGATATAGTCTGCTCCGTAAGCAAGTGCCTCTAGTACCTGATACCTGTCTACAATAAAATCTTTTCTTAGTAGCGGAACCCCCACATAGCGGCGTACCATACCCAGGTACTCCTTGTCTCCTTGAAAAAAATGGGGTTCTGTAAGAATAGAGAGGGAATCTGCTCCGCCCTTTTCATAGGCTTGGGCTATAAAAAGCGGATCAAAATCTTCTCTGATAACACCTTTGGAAGGACTGGCTCTCTTTACTTCTGCAATAATGCGATAGGGGTTTTCCTCTGTAGAACGAAGCGCAGCTTTGACATCCTTGGGCGTAAAAGGGTTAAATGCCAAAGAACGACCCAGCCACTCCATTGGAAAATCCTTTTTTCTTTTTTCCAAATCTGCTTTTGTTTTTTTAATGATCTCATCTAATATCTTTGCCATAATGTAGGGCCTTAGGCTAAATTTTTTGTATTATACAACTTTTTACTTATACCCTTTATCGCAGGCTTTGATTGCCTCCCAGTGCCTTCTTATCTCCTCTTCTTTGAAACCCTTCTCATCAACAATGCCCTGCATAAGCACCCGGGCTTCTTCACATTTTCCCAACTTGTAGTATCCCCATGCCAGAGAGTCAATATAATAGCTGTTCCGGGGTTGTTGAAATAAGGCTTTTTCAATCATTTTTATCCCTTTTTCTATATCAATCTCTTTATCAATCAGGGTATAACCGTAATAGTTTAAATAGAGACTGTCGTCATTGCCCTCTTCAAGGGCTTTTTGAAAATAAAAGAGTACCCTTTTTATCATATCGGTATCATTTTGATCCTCTGCGCTCTCAAACAGAAGTATACCTTTTTCAGCAAGCCATTTTGGATTTTTATCTTTTTGATAAAAAGTATCAGCTAGATGCAAAGCTTTTGAAAACTCTTTTTTAAACTTATAAAGATCGTATAACAACAGCCCTTGATAGTGATGTTTTTCCAAAAAAGAAATTACAGGACCGATATCACCTTTATAGTAATATGCATCTATTATTTTTGAAAGATATTTTTCATCTTTTTCCAACTCGTAAAGTGCCTTATATATGGCAATCATACCATCAACATCTTTCTCTTTTTGGTGTAAAATAAGTAGTTTGATATAGATATCTCTACTAGAGATATTGATGCGGCGATGTGTTTCTAAAAGCTGAATGGCTTTTTTGCGTTCACCTGTAAACTCATCCATTATCTCTGCCATTTTAAGTAGCACATTTTCATTGGGTACCATCTCATACATCTTGCTCAAAAGCTCCAAAGCCCTCTTAAACTCTCCTGCATACAAAAAGGAGTTTGATGCCAGATCCAAATCTACAAACTCACCGGAGCGCTCTAGCAAATACTCTGCTTGTTTTTGTGCATTATTTACCTCTTTTACACTGAGATATAGAGGAATAAGCAATCTACTTACCTCAAGCGTATCAGGATGCTCTTTATCCCAGGCCTTTAGACGCAAAATACTCTCTTGAATATATTTTCTACCCAAAAGAGAAGCAGCTACTTCTCTGAAAAGATAGATAGCCTTGCCCGTATTATCAAAGAGTTTTTTATAGACCTCATAGGCATTTTCATAAGAGTGATACTCCTCAAACAGAAGTGCTTGCATAATCAATGTATCTTCACTGACTTGTACCGTTTTTTTTGCATGGAGTATTGAGGTATTAAGGATTAAAAATATAGAAAAAATGATGCTTATACGATACCGGGACACTCTTTTCTTACCTCTTCTTCATCATCTTTAAACTGCTCCCAAAAAGGAAAGGTACGACACTGCAAAGGTCGTACCGGATAGATACTACAGCCTCTATTCTTCTCATCAAAAAACACACAGGCGTAATTCTCTGGTGCAAGCTTCTTCTCTCTAAGCGAATAACGATGTTTTACTTTTTTCAGGTACATTGTAGCGAAATCTTCGACCCTAAGGTTAACAAAGTCGGCAATTTTTTCTATTTCATCGTGCTTTACCCAGATATAACCGCTCTCTCCCGTACAACAAGACCCGCCGCAACTCTCGCAAGCCGAGGTATCAAAGCCATAGCCGTATCCCTCTTTAAAGATAAGGTTTTTCATTAAATCCACTCTTATAAATCCCCCTTTATACTGTGTGTATCTGCCTTCTTAAATGCCTCTTTTGCCTGTGGAGTGTAAGTGTTTTTCGTATCAAAGACTACAAGAGGAGGCAACACTTTTGTCATAGATTTAGAGTTGTTTCGTGCCGCTATCATGACCAATTTTGACTCTCTGTCTATTTTGGAGTGTACAAACTCTATGATTTCAGGATTGATGCCGTATGCATTTAAATGAGTCATAACCCTATCTATCTGTTTTGCATCATAACAAAAAACAAACCACCCTTTAGGCTTTAGAAATCTTTTTACCTTTTTTATCAATCTCTCCAGGGGCAGATGCTCTGCATAGCGTGCTGCTTGTATCTCTGCGTTTCTACTCTGTTGTACCGCATTGTCGTAATATGGAGGATTTGAGATGATATAATCGAACCTCTCTTCGGTCTCCAGTGCAATAAAATCACTGAGATATGTTTTGACGGTAAGTCCATTGATTGCATAATTGTGCTTGGCATAAACAATCATGCTTTCTTGCTTATCTATGATTGTTGTTACGATATCAAAATCTCTCGTAAGCAACAATGAAATAATGCCCACACCACAACCTACATCAAGCAGAGTGCCTTGGGGCTTGAATCTAGAGATAAAATTATAAAGAAAAATAGAATCACTGTTATAGCTATACCCGGATGTAGGTTGATAAAGAAACATATATACCTCTATTTTTGAGTAATTTTACAATAAATTGAGTATAATCTAAATTATGAATGAAGAACTTGATATTGACCTCTTAAATCCGCCGTCAACAGATTTTTCCATGTTAGATTATGATTGTGCCTATATTCCCGGAAACAAAGTACGCATGCACTATAAATATGTGGATGAAGCCTCAAAGGTATTTGCCACAGCCGTTATTGCGCGGGGATGGAGACGTTTTGGGAAATACTTTTTTCATCCTGTTTGTAACGGATGTGATGCCTGCAAAAGTATACGCATTAATGTCAAGTCCTACAAAGCCAGCAAATCACAACGCAAAGCAATCAATCGCAATAAAAAGACTAAAATCATTGTACAAAAACCTACACTGACACGGGAACATCTTAATCTCTACAACAAATACCATGCCTTCAAAAGTACCAAAGACAACTGGCAACACAGAAGCATTTCCCAAAGAGAATATTACGAAAACTTTGTTGACGGGGCACACGATTTTGGGAAAGAGGTACTCTATTTTATCGATAATGTACTTGTAGGTGTAGATCTTATAGATATACTTGATGACGGTATTAGCTCCATCTACTTCTACTATGATCCCGACTACGGACGCTACTCTCTTGGTACATACTCACTCCTCTATCAAATCAAACTTGCCTCTCTTTTAGATCTATCATGGATCTACCTGGGCTACTGGGTTGATGGGTGCAAAGCCTTTGCTTATAAACCAAAATTCAAACCTCAAGAGATACTTGAAGGCTTTCCTCCTATCTCCCGGGATCCGTTATGGAAAAGCCTGGAATTGTCATCATCTTAAGTTGAAATATTTGCAATATTTTAGCTATAATACCTGCATGATGCAGGATAATAAAAAACAGGCTCTTTTAACACCAAACTCTACTGACTTTTGTGTAGATGATAATGAGTGTTCCTATCTTCCCGGGAAAAGAGTACGGATGAATTACAAACAGGTTGATATGGTCTCACAAACCTTTGCCACCGCAGCTATACAGAGAGGATGGAGACGCTTTGGAAAAAATTTTATCTACCCTGCCTGTTACGGGTGTACTGCGTGTAAGAGTCTGCGTATCTCAGTGAGAAACTTTAAGTATGGAAAATCAAAGCGTAAAATCATCAATAGAAATGAAGAGACGAAAATTGTAATACAAGAACCCATTGTCAACAAAGAACGCATCGCCCTGTATAACAAATATCATGCCTATAAGGCAAAACTGGACGGATGGCCTCATCATGAAATGACACATCAAGAGTATTATGACAACTTTGTAGCAGGTGCGCATGATTTTGGCAAAGAGCTGCTCTACTATATTGACAACAAACTGGTATGTGTCGATCTTATAGATATCCTTGAAGACGGTATTAACTCCGTTTACTGCTATTACGACCCTGATTATCCCAGAAATTCACTGGGTATCTATTCACTACTCTATGAGATAAAACTGACAGAAAACCTGGGACTTGACTGGGTCTATCTTGGCTACTGGGTAGATGGATGCAAAGCTTTTGAATATAAAGAGAATTTTCAACCCATGGAGATACTCGAAGGATACCCCCGTATCTTTGAAAAACCGGAATGGAAACCATGGCTAAGAGAAAAGTAATCCCGTCAATTTTGTAATCTTCTACACCATTTTAAAAATAATCTGTCCGGATTTATCCTCGTATCTAAACTCTTTTCTTCTACTATATGTTCTGCCAACCGTCTGGCCATCAGAGGAGCAAAAACAAAACCACGCCCTCCAAGCCCGTTTAGTACATAAAGGTTATCTCTATAGATTAATTCAGGCTTAGCCCCTCTAAGTATTTTAGGGTAGTGTTCAAGCATAAGCGGCACATCTATTACCTTTCCCGCCAAAGGAAAGAAGTCCTTAGATCCCGCACGCATTCCACAAAAGACTTGTTTTAGTTCTAAATCACTAGTCTCTATGAGGGAAGAAGCTTTCTCTTTTAAACCCTCTGCTATCTCTTCGCTACAAGGTGAAGGACTTTTTACCTCTTTCTCATGTGTTGCACCTAGTTTTATAATGCCATCCACATTTGACCCTACGGACATAGCTTGGTGCATACTCACTCTCAAGTCTAGTTTGGAGCTGAAATCCCCGCGTGTTCCCCATGTACCGTGTATACCCATATAACGTATATCTACTAGAGTGCTTTCATAGCCTGTGGCTAAAACTACATTTTGTGCCATATATGAGAGAAAAGTCTTATCCCTACTCTCTTGAGTGGGAATACATATCCAAAGTCTATCTCTAAAAGAGAGTTTTTCAACATTACTTCTGTGAACTTCTATGCCTCTTAATAAAGATTCACAAATTTTTAAAGCATCACAATGCCCCGCATCAGGAAAGTAAAAACTATCAAAATCTATCCCAATGCCTAATGCATGCAATCTCTCTTTGCTATAGACTTCATATACCATATTATTAAACTTCTCGTACTCAGAAAACTTTTTTGCATCTTCACTATCCTTGGGTATGCGTATCACCCCGGTTTGATGGAAGTACTCCGGGCAGGTATGCAGGTAAAAGTCTTTTGCATACATAAAAGCTTCATTCGTAAGCATCTGAAGTGTAGAACCTTTGCCTATCTTGGGAGAGACAAAAGCCCCCGCAGCCCCGGACCCGCCTGAAGCAATGCCTTTTTTATCCAGTACTAATACCTTTTGACGTTGTTTTGCAAGGGTATAGGCAAGTGACGCACCGGCTATGCCCGCTCCGATGATAATAGTGTCGTAGAGTTGAGGCATAGTACCTAAAGCGTAATCTCTTTAATATCCGCAATCGCTCTAAATGTCTTATAAATAGAACCAATCATCTTCAATCTATTCATCTTCAACGCTTCATCCTCGGCATTGACCATCACATCGTCAAAATACCCATCCAGCTGATGTTTTAACCCAAAAAGTGCTTCTAGGCGTGTTTTGTAGTCTCTATAGTCTTGGTTTAAAACCTTTTCATAGGCATGATAGAGTGTGACTTCTGCATCTTCTTTAAAAAGAGTGGTATCTATATCCATCTGTGCACCCAAATCCACATCTTTTGAGATATTTGCCACACGCTTGAAGGTTGAAAACTGCTCCTTAAAAGTATCGGATGAGACTATCTCATTGAGTGCAGAGACTTTTTTGGCTATCTCGTTGATATCTCTTTCTCCACTGGAGAGTACCGCTGCTATCACAGATGGGTTTGCATCAAGTGATTTGTTGATACGTTCGATAATAAAGTCTGTAAGAAGCTTCGTATCAAACTTATCATAATTTGTGTTTAGCAGCGTAATAATCTCATCTATATGGAATGACAAATCATACTCTGTGACTATACGTACTATGCCGTTTACTGCTCTTCTAAGTGCAAAGGGGTCTTTACTTCCCGTTGGTATCTTACCGACGGAAAAGAGTCCAAAAAGTGTATCTAGCTTCACAGACATCGCCACGATAGAAGAAAAAACAGAGGTAGGCATCTCTGCACCCTCACCTACTGGCATATACTGTTCTTTTATGGCTGTGTATACTAATTCCTCTTCACCAAGTGCTTTGGCGTAGTAGTAGCCCATCAGCCCTTGGAGTTCGGTAAACTCATAGACCATCTCGCTCATAAGGTCTGCTTTGGCTAGTCCTACGGCTCTGTCCATGAGTTTTTCCAGTTCTATTTTGCTCTTGCCTGTCTGGGCTTCTACTTTTTCCAGATAAAGATCCAAAAGACGCATGGCAATATTCTTTTCTCTCTCTATCTTGTCTGCTAGCGTCCCAAGACCATCTATAAACTGTACCTTTTCAAGCCCCTGTATACTCAATCCTCTTTTTAGGTCATTTTTGTAAAAAAAGAGTCCATCTGCCAAACGAGGTTTAAGTACCCTCTCGTTCCCTGCTACAACTTTAGCATAGTCATTGGTGTAAGCATTTGAGACCACCACAAATTTATTGGCTATTTTGCCATTTTCAAAGACAGGAAAATAGCGCTGATGCTCTTTCATAGAGGTGATAATCACTTCAGGCGGCAACTCTAAAAAAAGCGCATCAAACGTACCGAGTAGTGCTTTAGGGTTTTCCGTAATTGCTACGACCTCTGCCAAAAGTACCTTGTCTCTTTCTATAGTGATGTTGTGTCCTGTTTCTAAAGCTTCAAACTCAGCCATTATTTTTGATTCCCGTACATGGGGATAGAGCATCACCCCGCCCTCTGTCAAGATGTTTTCGTACGCATCAATGTTCGGCACCTCTACTGCCTCATAACTTACCATACGGTGGACATAGGTTTGGGTACTTGCGTCTACTCCATAGAGTGTGACAGGCACAGACACCTTACCCAAACGTACCTGTAACCATCTAATAGGACGAATAAACTCATCGCTACGGCTACCCCAACGCATCATCTTCCCAAAGGCCATAGAGGCTATCCACTTTTCTAACATCTCTTGGAGTAGTTTAGCAGTCTCGGAACCCTTCTCTTCTTTTTTGAAATAGAGTACCTCTTTTCCGTTTTTCTTGCCACGATCAAGCTCAGAAAAATCAACGCCGCATTTTCGTGCAAAGCCCTCTGCAGCTTTGGTAGGCTCACCCTCTTTAAGTGCTGCTGCCAGCGGAGGTCCGAAAAACTCTACGGCAACATCTGCTTGCTTGATAGGCATTGCTGTATGTTTGAGTACCAGTCTCCTAGGGGTGTAGATAAATTCAAAATCACTACTAAGGTTATATTCCTTTAAGATCGTTTCCCATGATTTTTCTATGTTTTTTACGATTTTAAGTAGTGGGATGGCGGGCATCTCTTCAACACCGATTTCTATGAGTAAAGGTTGTGTCATTATAGGGTTTCCTCGTAAAATATATTGGTATCATTTTATCTAAGAGTTGGTAAAGGTGAGATGTGTAAGCTTAATTTAATGTGGGCTATAATCTATGACAAGAATACGATATAAAGGATATATAATGAATACTTTTATAAGACTTTTCATTACGCTTAGTTTTGTCTTTTTGCTCTCAGGATGTATGGGCGGGAAAATGTCTCCGCAACAAGAGAGCAATCTAGGAGCACAGCAGGAGCGACAAATATTAAGCAAAGTACGCCTTATTAGAAGCGGAAAGATGTACCATACTGTCCGTAAAGTAGGCAGACGCATTGCTTCTGTTTCAGGACGTCCCGATTTTAGATGGCGATACCACCTGGTCAATAACCCCAAACAAGCCAATGCCTTTGTTCTTCCCGGAGGGAAAATATTTGTCTATAGCGGTCTGTTTAGATATGCCGCTAATGATGCAGAACTCTCCGCAGTCATTGCCCATGAAGTTGCACATGCACTTCGCTCTCATGGTATAAAAAATGCCTCACGTAGACAAAAAGCCGGTATGCTAGGGGCTCTACTTCATATAGGTATGAGTGTTGCAGGCGTAGAGAGATCTACTGCAAGGCAGATCAACAGAGTCTATGGACAGGGAGCAACACTGGGATATATCAGACCCTATAGCCGCCAAAATGAGATGGCAGCGGACAGTATAGGATTGATGCTTATGGCAGAAGCAGGCTATGATCCAAGAGCGGCACTGAGTTTTTGGAGAAAGTTTTCACGATCCGGAAACCGTATACCCGAATATCTCTCAACACATCCTGCACCAAGCAGCCGTATTGCCAATATTAAGGCACTTTTGCCCCAAGCGATGGCACTCTACAAAAAAAACAGATTTCGCCAAAGATAATGATCTTTATGACGTCAAAAGAAATCTATGTTTTATCAGAGTCTTGATCGTCTAAACAATCTAGGCGGTTACCCCTATCATCAAATTTACTTTTAAAATAAGATTTAATCATACCGAAAGTAAGATATACAAATACAACAAGAGAGAGTATATAAAGATAATCCCACCAAGACACTACAGACCTCCTGCAAGCGTGTTGGCAATCGTGATTTTTTCAAATCCTGTGTAGTTCTGTCGCAAGGCTTCATAGATGACTACACCCACAGAGACACCTAGATTCAGGCTTCTTCCTTTTTTCCCCATAGGAATAGTAATACAGCGCTCAGGATGTGCCAATAGCAGATCCTCTTTTAACCCTTTGGTTTCGGAACCAAAGAGGATATAATCCCCCTTTTTAAACGGTACGTCAAAATAAAGCCTGTCACTTTTGGTTGTTGCCATATAAGTCTGCTCTCCTACGGGATGTGCTTTTAAAAAATCTTCCATACTCTCCCAAAGTACTAAATCCAACTCTTTCCAGTAATCAAGTCCTGCACGTTTAACTGCCTTGTCGTCAATATCAAATCCCAGAGGTTTTACAAGATGCAAGATAGCTCCTAAATTGACGCATATACGCCCTATCGTACCTGTATTTTGAGGAATTTTAGGCTCTACAAGGACTATATTGAACATTAAAATATCACCGTTTTGTTGCCATTGACAAATACTCTATCCTGAAACAGAAGCGATAAAGCCCGCGAGAGTACTACTTTTTCAACATCACGTCCTGCATCTTGCATATCTTTCCACGTAAGACGATGATTCACGGGGATTGTATCTTGTGCAATAATGGGACCTTCATCCAAATCATCCGTTACATAATGTGCCGTTGCTCCGATAATCTTTACACCTCTTTCAAATGCCTGCTTATATGGATTTGCTCCTATAAATGCAGGAAGAAACGAGTGATGTATGTTAATCACTTTTTGCGAATAGGCTTTGACAAACTTAGGAGTGAGAATACGCATATATTTTGCAAGCACAATATATTCGAAAGAGAAACCGTTGATTCTCTCCATCACTTTTTCCTCATGTGCTTCTCGACTAAGTCCTTCGGCAGCAATATGGTAGAAGGGAATATCAAAACGTTCAACAAGATCTCTTAATCTGTCGTGATTGCCTGTGACGCATTGTATCTTAGCGCCCAGTTTGCCGTCTGCATGACGAATCAATATATCACCCAGAGCATGAGACTCCTTGGTTACCATCACTATAATCTCTTTCTCTTTAGGTTCTATAAGTTTTATTTTTGCAGAAGAGGGCAGTGCTGATGCAAGTGCATCTTCCAATTCTGAGATCTCAAAGAGCCCGCTTATGACTGTACGCATAAAAAAACGTTTATGCTCCTTATCTACAAACTCTCGGTTACTGTCTATATTCAAACCTCTGTCATAAAATATTTTAGAAATCTTATAGACCAGACCTTTTGCATCTTCACACTCTATCAATACATGTGCTCTCTCTACCATCACTCACCTGCTTTTTTTAGATATATCGTATATTATCCTCAGAAGTCGCTCTCATTTTTAAGTAAACAATATCTTTTCAATAGTGTAATTTAACACTTTACTTGCTACAATTTTACAATGAATTATACACAAAAATATAAACAAAGAACAGCCAGAGGTTTGCTAAAACCTGTCATTTTTATTCTCCTCGAACTAATACTCTTTGCCCTCATTATATCTATTGTACTGGAATTTAATTCTATACCATTGACGCTTTTTGCTCTATTGGCTTCACTCTACTATTTAGGTACTTCAAGTATACCCAGATTTATACGGGTTGTTAAAAGGCAAAAAGCCTATCATCGTTTAAAGAAGTTTGATCACATCGCAAACAAAGAGAAATATTAATACGCTTTTACTTTGATGCATAGTTTGCAACAATATCTCCCATTGCACTACATGTAACTATCTCTTTGGCATCAAAATCTCCAATGTCACCCGTTCTATAGCCCTCAGAGAGTGCTTTTTTTATTGCATTGTCAATTTTATCTGCCGCACCCTCTTCCCCTAAGGCATAACGTAACATCATACTGGCACTTGAGATAGTTGCCAAAGGATTGGCGATTCCTTGCCCTGCAATATCGGGGGCAGAACCGTGAATAGGTTCAAAGAGCCCTACCCCCTCTCCGGTACTGGCACTAGGAAGCAAACCTATAGATCCGGAAAGCATAGACGCCTCATCAGAGAGAATGTCTCCAAAAATATTGCCGGTTAAGATAACATCAAACTGCTTTGGGTTACGAATAAGCTGCATTGCTGCATTATCTACATACATATGTGTAAGTTCTACTTCAGGATAGTCCCGAGACACCTCTTCTACGATATCTCTCCAAAACTGACTCACTTCAAGTACATTGGCTTTATCCACAGAGCAGAGACGCTTTTGCCTCTTCATGGCGATATCAAAGGCAACCACGGCAATACGCTCTACCT
>JALSJI010000037.1 GCA_026989435.1 Sulfurovum sp. | reverse complement strand
TTCCAAATATTAGTGGTTTAGCCAAACAACATGCAACGTATTATTCTTACTTAGCAAAACAATTATTAGATTTTAGAGAAAAAGTAGAGATTACTATTGAAATAGATGTAAAAAACTACTACCTAGTCATAGACGAAATCAATAGAGGAAACATATCTAAAATATTTGGAGAACTCATCACACTCATAGAAGAAGATAAACGAGATACACTTGAAGTGACACTCCCTTATTCTAAACAACCCTTTAAAATACCTTCAAATCTCTACATCATAGGTACGATGAACAGTACCGATAAATCTATAGCACTCATTGATATTGCTTTACGTAGACGGTTTACATTTTTGAAGATGAAGCCTAATTTAGATTTGGTTAAAAATGAGAAAGCAAAAAATATTATGAATCTACTCAATAAAAAAATAACTGAAACACTAGGAGAAGATTATGTGCTTGGGCATAGTTATTTTATGAAGATTGAAAGTGATTATGATTTGGGTTTTGTTATGGAATATAAAATTCAGCCATTGTTGGAAGAGTATTTTTATGGAGATGTTGAGGGGTTGAAGAGTGTAATGGAGATAAGTAATGGCTAAAATAATCACAAAAACCCAAAACCGTCTAGATAAAATCCTGGCAAGCGAACTAGATGTAAGCCGTAATCAAGTAGAAAAGCTCATTAAAGAAGGGTTAGTGTCCGTGAATGGTAAGACCATTACTAAAACTAGCTTTAAAGTAGCAGAGGGTGATGAGATAGCCTATGAGTTTAAAGAGGCAGAAAAAAGAGTAGTGCCTCCTGTTGACTTTGATGTGGAAGTACTGTATGAAGATGAGTATCTGCTGGTGGTAAACAAGCCCTCCGGATTGGTGGTGCATCCAGCACCTTCGGTTAAAGAACCTACCCTTGTAGACTGGCTCATACATAAGGGTGTTTCGCTTTCTACCATAAGTGGAGAGGAGCGTTATGGCATTGTACATCGTATAGATAAAGAGACTACGGGGGCTTTGGTGGTGGCTAAAGATAACAAAACCCATGAGAAGCTTTCTGTACAACTTCAAGACAAGAGTATGGGCCGTTACTATCTAGCGCTCATAGACTCTCCGCTTAAAGAGAACAGTGTTGTTGAAAAACCGATAGGCCGTAACCCCAAAAACAGACTGATGATGTCTGTGGTGAGGGGGGGTAAGGAGGCGAAGACTGCTTTTGTGAAGCTAGCACAGACGGCTCATGGTACAGAACTTATAGTTGCTAAACTTTATACCGGACGTACACATCAGATACGTGTACACCTCAAAAGTTTAGGCCGCCATATTCTGGGTGATCATTTATATGGCTTTAAGAGCAAAAGAGATAAGATTCCAAGAGTATACTTGCATGCATATCTTCTCTATCTAAACCATCCTGTAACAGGAAAGCGTATGGAGTACAAAGCGCCTCTCTTTGATGATATGTTAGAGTATATAGGGAAATATTTTGATCAAGGTGCTATCGATGAAACAATTAACGCGGATACTATGGATACTCTTTTTAGTTCTTTATAATGGCTGTAGTACTATCAAAGGCATGATGAGCTATAAGGTTGATCCTCATCTAAACAGAATTGAGGAGGTTAAACCGTTCCCTGCACGAAGTTCTGTTGGTTTTGAATGGAAAAAGATAGAAGCAAGGGGAATCGAGGGTGTCAATATCTATAGAGGGAATCCAACACGGGGCAGACAGAGCCTTAAACTTATCGGCACAACAAAAAATCGCTATACTACACATTTTGTAGATAGTGATGTAAAACCGGATAGCACATATATCTATACCTTTACAACCTATGCTTTAGGCAAAGAGTCTAAGCATGGATCGGTATTAAAAGTCAAAACACCTCCGGCACTTAAGGAGGTAGGGTTTTTTACAGCCTACGCCATAGATAGGAGTGCAATCAAGCTTTTATGGAGCCCACATAGACATGAGAGTATTGCAGGATATGTGATCCAAAGATCTGTCAATGGCGGACCGTGGAGGTTTGTGGCGAATATTAAAGGCCGTTTAATGGTTGAGTATATCGATACTTTTGTACGAAGAGGCAATAGCTATCGCTATAGAATCTATGCCAAAAGTTTTGACAAAGTGCTGAGTAAACCCAGAAAAACAGATACGCTTGCCATGTAAGAGAGAGTCATGCCACATATAAAAGTAAAACCTTTTGAGAGGAGTATCATCAAAAGGTCTTTAAAAAAGAGTGCAATAATGACACTGTATGCAAAGTCTTTTAGCGGTAGTGATGAGATGATTGGGATTGAGTATGGCGGAGAGGAGTTTTTGCTTCAGATAAAGCCGGAAAATAAGGTAACGTTACTGAAATATGATAAAGTAACAAGGCCGTTAAACGTCAATCTACTCAAAGAAGCACTTGCAAGAGTATCTGATGAATTGGGGTTGGAAATCCTAAGTTCCAATATAGTTACTTCGAACACAAAACAACCGTTTTCCTCAGAGTATTATAAAAAAGTAGAAGATTTTGAGCATATTGATTTTTCACGCAAGAAAGTCTCTGTTGAGGTGGGTTTTGGTTCAGGAAAGCATCTACTTTATCAAGCAGATAAAAACCCCGATACTCTTTTTATAGGCTTGGAGATTCATACACCGTCGGCACAACAGCTACTCAAACAGATTGCGCTTCAAAAGAGAGAGAATATATGGGTTGTCAATTATGACGCAAGACTCTTTTTGGAGATGCTGCCGTCAAATCTCTGTGAAAAGATTTTTGTGCACTTTCCTATACCTTGGGATAAAAAACCCCATAGACGAGTCATTAATAGCTCCTTTCTCAAAGAGTCTATGCGTGTATTGCAGCCAGAAGGACGT
Source organism: Sulfurovum sp. (assembly GCA_026989435.1). Taxonomy (GTDB): domain Bacteria; phylum Campylobacterota; class Campylobacteria; order Campylobacterales; family Sulfurovaceae; genus Sulfurovum. Next base: position 17,658 of record JALSJI010000037.1, on the reverse strand, counting down.
TTAGAACTGCGTACTGACAGCATCAAATATTTTTGGTATGCGCTTGAGACATTTTTTGCCTTGCCCAAAATAGAGCTTAGCGTACGTAAGAATGAGGCCTTAGAGGTAATAAGCAAGTATGAAGCCAGATGGAAGCGTCAGAAAAAAGATATTTTTGATGTATATGTAAAATGCAAAGAGAGCTCTCAAAAGAGACAAACTATAGTTGATTTTAATTTTAATATTGTAAAATATAGAAATAGTTTGGAAAAGGAGTTGCCTCAAAAACCCCTGATATTTGAGGGGTTTTTTGTGCACATTGAGCGCATCTATAAAATAGAGGATGATGGGCTGTTGATAAAGTGTGCTTTTGGTTCCTTTGACAGGCCTGAACATAAATATTTGATACTCAATAAAAACGGATGCAGATATTTTGTCTCTTCACCGGTCAAAACAAAGGTGAACTATCGGGCACACCTCAAAATAATGGAGTTACTTAATGTCTAACGTGATCAGTGTTTCACATCTTACGCTTGCCTACGATAAAGAAAAAGAGATTATTAAAGATGTGAATTTTGATATTAAAAAGGGTGAGTTTGTATTTATTACCGGCCCTAGCGGTTCAGGAAAATCAACACTGCTTAAGGCACTCTACGGACAGATAAAGCCTAAGGAGGGAAGTCTCGTAGTAGGAGGTTTGGATATTGCCACGGCACGTGACGGCAAGTTACAGGAGCTTCGTAGGCATATGGGCATTATTTTCCAAGATTATAAACTTGTCAATGAGTGGAGCGTAGCGAAAAACGTGGTACTTCCTTTGATGATAGAAGGATACTCTATAGATGTACAAAATACACAGTCAAAAAGACTACTTAAGCATGTGAAACTCTCAGACCATGCAGATAAATACCCCCTAGAGCTCTCCGGCGGGGAGCAACAGCGTGTGGGTGTAGCACGCGCATTGGCGAAAAATCCTGTAGTTATTCTTGCAGATGAACCTACGGGAAATCTCGATGACTACTCCTCTAATGTGATTTGGGATTTAATGGAGAATGCCTGTCAGCAGTTAGAGACGACTGTGTTGGTTGTTACACATAAAATTCCATCTGTTTTTTCATTGCCGTATAGACATTTTATTATCGAAAACAAGGGTGTGTATGAAGTCCATTAAAAATCATCTCATGTTTATATTTCCGTTGATGGCAATATTGCTTGGCGTGGAGTTCTATTTGGTATTTGACCGTACGACAGACTCCTATGAAAAAAAACTTAAAGAGGGATATTCCATGCTCGTCGTGAGCAAAATACCGGTCTCCCTGGAGTATCTTCAATCACTCAATACCCAAATAAGCAGTATTCAAAAAATAAAACGTCAAGAGATAGTAACCCAAATTGCAAAAGGTGTCAGCAGAATAAATGAAAAAAAGATACTGAATGCACTGCCGCATTTTTACTCTGTCTATCTAGACGAGTATTTGAGTATGGATGCATTGGAAAACCTAAAAAAGGATCTTGAAGCTGATAAGAATATTCAAAGGGTAGAGACTTTTGGAAATGCCTATAGTTCAAGTTACAGACTTTTTTCCTTTATTAAGCTTACGCTGAAAATTTTTATTGTGTTTATGGCAGTAGTGAGTCTGCTTTTGATTATCAAACAGATGGAGATATGGAAATATATACACAGACAACGCATGCAAGTGATGGAGATTTTTGGAGCACCTATGATGCTGCGTTCGGGTATACTGTTTAAAGTAGCTGTTGTAGATGCACTCTTTGCAACGCTGTTAACCTCACTCTTTTTTCTTTATTTAAAATTTCAATGGGCGGCCAATTCGGGTATTGAAATGATGATGAAAAACAAAGAAGAGTTATTTAAAATGACCGATATAGCCGTGCTTATTGTGGTAGCTTTGCTCATTGTGACACTCTCTGTGTATTATGTGGTCTTTACAAGTAGAGGAGAAGAGGAGTGAAGTCCTTTATCCTATGGATTTTTTTTGCAGCCGGTTTGTTGTATGCCACTTCAACTTCAACGAAAATAGCAAATTCAAAAAATGATTTAAGTAAAACAAATGCTGCTAAAAAAGATGCAAGAAGAAAGCTTGAAAAAATAGCAGCAGATATCTTTAAGGCAGAGAAAGATATAGAGTATTTAGAACAGCTATTACAGCAGCTTAATGAGGATAAAGAAAAGACAGAGAAAGAGTATGCGTCTCTTAAAAAAGAGCTTACACAACTAAAAAAAACATTTACAAAGAGCACAGAGGAGATTGAGCAGAAAAAGAGAACTTTTTTGGATTTACTCTCTAAGCAGTTCTCTGTTATTTTTGCTATGCGGCAATTTAAAAATCCCACCAAAGACTCTATTGTCTCGTATGAGGTATACAAAACATACAAAAAACAGAATGCTCAGGAGCTAGAGAGACTTAGAGATGAGATTATGCGCTTGAAAAAAGAGCAAAAAAGCAAAAAACAACAGTATGAAAAAACCAAAGAAGCAATCGATAGAATTGTGCAGAAACGTAAAGAGTATAAAGAGCAAAAAGCACAAAAAGAGGCATTGGTTAAAAAACTCGAAGAAGATGAGGAGAAGTACCAAAATCAACTGCAAGAGTTGGTAGACAAGCAGGCTTCTTTACGTGCTACTTTGGCTAAGCTAAATATATTGCACAAAAAAGAGGTAGAAGAGGCACGTAAAAGAGCAGCAGCAAAAAGAGAGGCTATACGTCTTGAAAAGGAGCGTTTAAGAAAAATACGTCAGGCAAAACGTAGGGCGAAAGAGAAAGCAAGAAAAGCAAAAGCTGCTATCAAACTAGCAAAAACACAAGAGGAGCGGAAAGCTGCGAGAAAAGCTGCAAGAAAAGCAGAAAAAGAGTCAAAAATAATACAGAACAGAGAGTATGAAGTAAGCCAAAAGGTTCGAAAAGTACACTCCTCGTATAAAAAATCAAAAACCTTTGAGTATAAAGGCGGAAAGACAATCTCTCCGCTGCCGGGTGGACGGGTGATTAAGAGGTTTGGAACCTATATGGATCCTATCTACAAGATCAAAATTTTTAATGAATCTATTACACTCAAAGCACCCTCTAGCAATGCAAAAGTACACAATGTGCTCAATGGCAAAGTGGTATTTGCCGGAAAAAGTTCAATGTTGGGGAAAGTGGTTGTTGTGGCACACGGAGGTAAAATGCATACGGTGTATGCAGGACTTTCAAAAATAGCACCGACAATTCACACGGGGGCTATGATTAAGAAAGGCTATGTGATAGGTAAAGTAGTAAGCAAACTTATTTTTCAGGCAACAAAAAACTCAAAACATATCAATCCGCTGAAGCTGATAAAGCTTTAGAGTCTTCTTTAAACACCGCCTAAATCACTTTTAGATATAATCGCAAAACTATAATAGAGGTATATACTGTGATTAAACGTGTTTTGGTGAAATTTTCCGGTGAAGCTTTGGCTGGTGAGGAAGGGTATGGAATCGATACAAAAATTCTCAATTTTATTGCTAGTGAAATTAAAAGTTTGGTTGACTCGGGTACACAGGTAGCAGTGGTGGTTGGCGGTGGAAATATCATACGTGGTGTATCGGCTGCAGCAGATGGGATTATTACCAGAACGGCAGGGGATTATATGGGGATGCTCGCTACGGTGATTAACGGTGTAGCGATACAGGAGGCATTGGAACAGTGTGGTCTTGAAGCGAGACTTCAGTCAGCCATAGATATGCAAGAGATTGGAGAGGCATTTATTGTACGTCGTGCCAGACGGCATTTGGAAAAAGGTCGGGTCGTGGTATTTGCCGGAGGTACAGGAAATCCATACTTTACTACAGATACGGCAGCCACGCTTAGAGCATCGGAAATAAATGCCGAATTATTGATTAAGGCGACCAAAGTAGACGGAGTCTATGATAAAGATCCTCATAAATTTGATGATGCAGTCAAACTTGATACACTAAGTTATGATCAAGCACTTACAGATCAGATTAAGGTAATGGATGATACTTCTATTGCCTTGGCAAAAGAGAATAAACTACCAATTATAGTATGTAATATGTTTGAAAAAGGAAATCTTTTAGCGATTGTACAAGGTGATAGAAACCTTTGTTCTATTGTGAAATAACAAGTGGCAGTGGTTATAGATAGACTACGTTTGTGAGTGAAGTTCCAGATTCAATCAGATTTACGTAGTGTATTGCTTGAATCATAAAAATCGTATTGATAAACAAGAGAAGGAAGTAAGATGAGAACAGAAGAATTGACAGCAAAAGCACTTGAGAGAGTGAACTATGATAAATACCTTCTTGCAAATGCTGTAGGTAAAAGAGCCGAAGCCATTGCAAACGGTGCAAAAATTTTATTGGAGATTGATACATCAGCCATGAAGTATACAGATATTGCACTCCAAGAGATTGCCGAAGGTAAAATTATTGTAAGTCTAGATGAGTAAGTTTTTGTGGATGCTTTTTTAGATAAAGCTAAAAAGATAGATAAGATAGAAGAGGCCAAGAGGCTTCTTTGGGACCATCTGGAGTCCCCTTCGCCTACAACATTAAAAGCGTTAGAGTGCTCTTTGGATGCGCATGAAGGCCAGACACGAAAAAGTGGCGAGCCTTATAGTATTCATCCTATTCTTGTAGCGGTATTAACTGCGCAAATATCCAATGACGAAACAATGGTACAAGCAGCTCTTTTGCATGATGTCGTTGAGGATACGGCATTAAGTATCGAAGAGCTTCAAGAGCACTTTGGCAGTGATGTGGCACATATGGTTGAAGGGTTGACGAAGATTGTTGAAATACGTGATGAGAAGTTGATCCCTTCAAATTCAGACGAGAGACTGATCAATTCGGCTTTGACATTCCGTAAAATGCTTATTGCCTCGATTAAAGATGTGCGAGTTTTGGTGATTAAGCTCTGTGATAGGTTACACAATATGCTTACCTTGGATGCTCTGCCATCTCAAAAGCAAAAACGTATTTCTGAAGAGACTTTGGTAGTATATGCCCCTATAGCCCATCGTTTGGGTATCTCAAAACTCAAAAACCACTTGGAAGATTTGAGTTTTAAGTATATCTATCCCGATGATTATTTCATGATACAAAACTATATGCACTCAAATGCACAAAATTTACACTTTAAACTAAATACTTTTATACAAAAAGTTAAAACCTTCATGCTTCAAAATGGCTTTGATGAAGAGAAGTTTGAAGTTGTGGGCAGAGTAAAACACTACTATTCTATTTATATGAAAATGCATCGAAAGGGTATAGGGATAGAGGAGGTATTGGATTTACTTGCCGTACGTATTATTGTGCAAGAACCCATAGAGTGTTACAAGGTGTTAGGACTGATGCATCTTGAGTTTACACCCCTTGTCTCACGTTTTAAAGACTACATTGCCGTGCCTAAGGAGAATGGATATAAAACAATACATACAACGCTTTTTAGCCAAGAAGGTATTTTAGAAGCACAGATTCGTACCCAAGAGATGCATAGACTTGCCGAATATGGTATTGCAGCACATTGGAAATATAAATACGGAAGTCATAATGTTAGTTTGAATTGGCTTGAGTCGTTACATTATCAAAACGAATCGATTGAAGAGTTTTATGAGCTTGCAAAGTCTGATCTTTTTTCAGAAGATATTACGGTATTTTCTCCAAAGGGCGATTATTATACTTTGCCCAAGGACTCAACTGCACTTGATTTTGCTTATGCTATACACTCTGAAGTAGGTAGCAATGCTGTAGATGCCATGGTGAACAAGCATAATGCCTCCTTGCTTACGATACTTAAAAACGGTGATATTGTCAATATCATTAAAGATGACAAGATACATCTGCACTGCTCTTGGATAGATGCTGTTAAAACATCCAAAGCGAAAGAGGGCATACGCATAGCCTGTAAAATGCGTATTAAAGAGTGTGATATACTCACTGCTTGTAATATATTGGCGACACTTTTTAAACAAGATATACAAACAGTTCAAACACTGGTCTCAAGACTGAATTTGACAGCATCGCTCCATAAACTACCGTCACAGTTAGATTACTTTAAAGAGGTGATGCACCAAATTGCATCCTATATAGGTACAAAAGAGATACGTTTTTGGCAATTGCATAAAAAAGGGTATATTAAACCTAAAGTGAAAGAGATGGAACATTTGATTTTTTTTACAAACAAATCTTTAGACGGTGTAGAATTTGATTACTGCTGTCATCCCAAAGTCGGAGATCAAATTGTTGCATTTTATAAGGACAGTAAGGCTATTATACATCATAAATTATGTAAACATGCCTATAGTAAAATTTTAAGCGGTGAAGCAATGGTCTATGTAGCGTGGAGTACCCCAAAGCTTTTTCGCTATCGATTAATAATAAGTCTTCAAAACAGAAAAGGTATCTTGGCGGATTTGTTAAAAAAGCTTTCTGATATGAATCTTAATATTTTAAGTATAGAGTTGGGTATCAGGAACTCAGAGCAGGCAGAATATTGTCAAATCGAAGCAGAGAGTCAAGAATCAAAAAAACAGGTATTAGCAGATAAAATAAAGCAAAAATTCAAACTCATAGAGATGATCAGTTTAGATGACGCATACAATAAATAACAGAGGAATAAAAGAGTAATGATAAAACAGGCATTAGAAGAGATAGCTAGAGGTACGGCAGAAATCATCGATATGGAGCGAATCAAAAAGCTTGTTACGCAATATTATACCGACGGTACGACATATACCGTTAAAGCAGGCTTTGATCCTACTGCACCCGATTTGCATCTTGGGCATACCGTACTACTTCAGAAACTGGCAACTTTTCAAAAATTTGGAGCACAAGTACAGTTTCTTATCGGTGATTTTACCGCGATGATTGGTGATCCTACAGGTAAAAGTGTCACAAGAAAGGTGCTAAGCAAAGAAGAAATTGTACAAAATATTTCCTCTTATACCAAACAGGCTTTTAAAATCCTTGATGAGTCTAAAACAACCATTGTCTACAATAACGATTGGCTAGAAAAATTAGGAGCAGCCGGAATATTACAGCTTGCATCGAATCTTACCGTAGCACGTATGTTGGAGCGTGACGATTTCTCAAAACGTTATACCTCCAATACGCCTATTGCCGTGAGTGAATTTCTCTATCCTCTGCTTCAAGGATATGATTCGGTGCATCTTAGGTCTGACATTGAGATAGGGGGAACTGATCAAAAGTTTAATTTGCTTATGGGTAGACAGTTGCAAAAGGTTTATGGTATTCATAAACAACAATCTGTCTTGATGATGCCTATTTTGGAAGGAACTGACGGCGTGCAGAAAATGTCTAAATCTCTGGGAAATTATATTGGTGTGACCGAAGCACCTAAAGAGATTTACGGAAAAATACTCTCTATTTCAGATACTCTGATGTGGCGTTATTATGAACTTTTAAGTGATAAGTCATTAGAGGAGACAGTAAAGCTAAAAGGGGATGTGGCATCCGGTACCCTTCATCCAAAAAAAGCTAAAGAAGCGTTGGCTCTTGAGATAACTACAAGGTTTTATAATGAAGAGTTGGCTACACTAGCCAAAGAGGAGTTTGATGCTGTATTTAAAGCAAAAAAATTGCCTACACAGATGGATGAATATGAGATGCCTGAGGGTATCTGGATAGCGCAAGCACTTGTAGATGCCAATTTAGAGCCCTCTACCTCTCAGGCAAGACGGGACATAAGGCAAAATGCTGTCAGTATTGATCAGAAAAAGATAAGTGATGAAAAGCTTAATTTAAGTGCAGGAGAGTATGTTTTACAAGTAGGCAAAAAGAGATTTGCTAAAGTGAAGGTAGGGTCATGAGACTAAAGTCTTTTAAAATTGGAAAATATACGATTAAAAAGCCTATTATCCAAGGGGGTATGGGTGTAGGTATATCATGGGATCAACTGGCCGGGAATGTTTCTAAAGAAGGTGGACTTGGCGTAATTTCTGCTGTGGGAACAGGCGTTTATAAAAACAGAGCTTATGTTGAAAAAACAGTAGGAAAAGAGGAGCGACCGCTAGATGCAATTAATTTTTACTCCTACCCTGCGTTAAAAAAAATATTCGACAATGCTAGAAAGATATGCGCAAATGCACCGCTTGCGGCCAATGTACTCTATGCACAAAGTGAATACAATAGAGTGGTAGAAGATGCCTGTAAGGCCGGAGCAAATATTATTATTACCGGAGCCGGACTACCTCTTACCATGCCCGAGGCTGCAAAGAACTATCCTGATGTGGCGTTAGTACCTATTGTCTCGACGGCCAAGGCACTTCGTATTTTATGCAGACGATGGAAAAAGACGCACAATAGACTTCCCGATGCAGTGATCGTGGAAGGCCCATTGAGCGGCGGACATCAAGGTTTTAAGTATGAAGAGTGCTTTAAGGAGGAAAATCAGCTTGAGAATATTTTAGGTCCGGTGGTCGAGGAGGCAAAAAACTGGGGTACGATGCCCATAATTGCAGCAGGCGGCGTATGGGATCATGATGATATTGTAAAAATGATACAATTAGGTGCCTCGGGAGTACAGATGGGTACACGTTTTATAGGTACGGTGGAGTGTGATGCCTCACAGGTAATGAAAGATATTATTATTAATGCGGGTGAAGATGATATTAAGCTCTTTAAATCACCGGTAGGATATCCGGCGCGCGGTGTTAAAACGCAACTTCATAAAGATATTGAAAAAGGTACGGCTCCAAAGGTTGCCTGTATCTCAAACTGTGTTGCCCCCTGTAACCGTGGTGAAGAGGCAAAAATAGTTGGCTATTGTATTGCAGATAGGCTTTCTGATGCCTATGACGGTCTTGCCAAGACGGGACTCTTTTTCACCGGTGCAAACGGTTATCGTTTAAAAGAGATAATTACAGTCAAAGAACTTATGCACAAATTAATGCATGGAGAAGAGAATTAATTTGAAATTAAGTAGATTTGTTTTGCTTTTATTGTGTAGTTCTGCATTCCTTTTTGCCTCTATCAATAGATTAGAAAAAGTGGATATCTTTAAAGGTGAATTGCGTTTGCATTTTGCTCAAGAGTGTGACAAAAAGAAGATACATAAGTTTACATTGAAAAACCCATATAGAGTGGTTTTTGATTTTAAGGATATGAAACTTTCTCATTCCCGTATGGCAAAGCATCTTGACGGCTTTGTACGTATTGCCCAGTTTAAGCCTACAACCGTTCGTATAGTGATTGAGCATAACAAGCCATATCCTTGCATGGCATATCAACCTTTTTTTTCAAAAAACTATTATCATATACCTCTTCCTAAACATAGCAGTAATACGCTGCCTGCAGAGAGATTCAAAACTCCCAAGCCTCATAGGCAAAGAGAGATCTCTTCTGTGAAGAAAAAAAATAAAATAGAGATAAAGAGCATGCCTGTAGTCTCTAACACCAGAAAAGATGAACTTATCGTAATAGATGCGGGACATGGCGGACACGACAGTGGAGCTTTAGGCGGAGGGAAAAGAGAAAAAGATGTGGTACTCCAAATTGCAAAAAGGGTTGAGAGACAGCTAAAGAAAAAAGGGCATCCCGTCTATATGACACGTACAAAAGATCGCTTTTTGACATTGGGGCAGCGTACAAGGATTGCAGATAAAAAAGGTGCAGTGGTTTTTGTTTCGATTCATGCAAACTCGGTTATTAAGGCAAAAGCAAATAAAATACATGGTATTGAGACATTTTTCCTGCAAAATACAAAAGATGAAAAATCTCAGCGTATTGCAGCGAGAGAGAACAAAGCCGTACTCAAAGGTACCAATAAATTAAGCCGGAATGTGATTGTGGATTCTGTACTTTCAGGACCAAAAATTGTACAGTCAAACAAATTGGCAATCGATGTACACAAGAGTGTAATGGCACACCTTAGAAGCAAGTTTATTGGTGTAAGAGACGGCGGTGTACGACATGCACCGTTTTGGGTACTAGTAGGTGCGAGCAGACCCTCTATACTTATAGAGGTGGGCTATATCTCTCATCCTAAAGAGCGAGAGAGATTATGTAATCCTATCTATCAGGAACTCTTAGCAAAAGGTATTGCAGAGGGGATTGATAACTATTTGGATAATAGAAAAAAAGAGATAGATCTTTAATAAGGGTATAAAATGATAAAATGGCTAATTGCTCTTTATGCACTATTTTTCTTGACCGGATGTTTTGAGCCGAGCATAGAGAGAACAGGGAGTTTGATAGTTATCGATGCAGGACATGGCGGACATGATGGCGGGGCAAGTGCAGAGGGAAAACTGGAGAAAACATTGGTACTTCAAGTTAGCAAAAAGCTCTATGAGAAGTTTAAAGATAAAGGCTTTAATGTACATTTAACCAGAGATAACGATACATTTTTAACCTTGGCGCAACGTACAAAAGTAGCAGACAAAAAAGATGCTATTGTTTTTATATCTATTCATGCTAACGCCATAGCCGATAAGAGACGTTTTTCGCAAGTTGAGGGCATTGAGACCTATTTTTTGCAAAAAACGAGAGATGCAAAATCACAGCGCATAGCAGCACGTGAAAATGCTTCTGTGCTAAAAGGTACGGATAGGCTAAGTAAAAACGTGATCATTGATTCGGTACTCAATGGTCCTAAAATTATAGAGTCAAACAAACTGGCAATCGATGTGCAAAAAAGTATTATGAGAAATATTAAATCTCATTATATAGACACAAAAGACGGTGGTGTTAGACCGGCACCGTTTTATGTACTTGTAGGTGCAAGCAGACCTTCTATATTGGTCGAAGTTGGGTATATCACCAATCCTAAAGAGAGAGAGCGTCTCTTCACTTCGGATTATCAGGAACGTTTAGCGGAAGGTATTGTTGAGGGTACGATAAAATATATCGATAATAGAAAAAAAGAGTTTGGTTTTTAATCTCTCAAAAATCACTGGAGAAAAATCCAGTTTGATCTATTTTTTATAATTTTTAATCGCTTTTTCCAAGATTTGCGTGGCAGCTTTTTTATCTTTAAAACCTGCGACTTTCACCCATTTGTTAGGTTCTAGCATTTTATAGGTCTCAAAGAAATTTTTGATACGGTTGAGCGTATGCTCCGGTACATCGCCTAAATCTTCTATTTTGGCATATGTAGGGTCTATCTTCACGGTAGGTACGGCAATGAGCTTTTCATCTCCACCTGATTCATCTTCTGTCATAAGGACTCCAACGAGTCTACATGTGATAAAGGATCCTGCTTGAAGCGGATAATCGCAAAGTACAAGAATATCTGCCGGATCACCGTCGTCTGAGAGTGTATTGGGAACAAAACCGTAATTGGCAGGATAGTGCATAGAAGAGTAGAGTACTCTATCTACCTCAATTGTACCTGAGTCTTTATCTATCTCATATTTTATCATTGAATGTAATGGTACTTCGATAATTGCTTTGACTGCGTCAGGGTTTTCACCATGTCCGATTTTAGTAATATCCATATGCTTCTCCGTTGGGTTAATTATGGTTTAAATAGTAACATAAAATGAATAAATAGTATATCAGAGTTATCTTCAAATTACAGGAGGTTTCCTTGGAATATATCTTTTTATCAGAAGGATTTAACACTTTGAAGATAGGGCAGAATCAACACAACAATCTCCTTTAGGATCATCCGGGTATGATAGCATGTTTCTTAAGCCAAAGATAATACCGTGCAACTATAAAAAAACCTATACCCAAAGAGAAGGTGATTATGTCAAGTTTCAGTTCCCATTTGCTTGCATAGCCTATAAAAAGTGCAGTGGCCACGTTGGAGAGCATAAAAATCATATCATTATAAGAGACAACTCTTCCCATAAATTGGTTTTGTGTCTCTTCTTGTATAAGTAGATAGGTGTATGACCAGAGCGTGGTAATAAAAAATCCTGTTACAAAAAGTCCTATCAGGGCAAGGTAAAAATTGTATTCCAGTATAGACCAGAGTATAATCGCCAAACCTTGTAATATGAAAAAATAGTGTAGATTATCTTTGGAGATAATACGGCTTATGAAAAAAGGCCCTAGCATCAGTCCCAATGCCCTGGTGGCATTCATCCAGCCTATGGCAAGCGGTACTGCTATAACTTCTTTATATTTAAAGTCTGCAAGCAGGGTAATAAGTGTATCAAAAGAGGTTAAACCTATACTTGCATGAAGCAAGATAAGATGGAGTATTTTTCTATGTGAGGCGATGTAAGAAAAACCTGATTTTATCATCTCAAAATTTGACTCTGTTTGGATAGTTTTTTGAATACTAAGGTGTAAGTCTTTGAGTAAAAGAAGTGCAATACTATAGAGTATTGCATCTATCATAAAAGCAGCATCAAATCCTACATAGTAGGTCACTATACCGCCTGCTGCCATGCCCAGTGCATAGCAGAGTGACCAGATAACAGAGTGTATTTCATTCGTGTTTTTAAGCATCTCTCCTGAGACAAGTTTAGGAAAAAGTGCTATTTCGGCAGAGAAGAGTATAGAGGCAGCAGCCGAACGAATAAAGATGAATATCATGAGAATCCATACATATTCTAATCTGTTAATAAAGATAAAACCAATAGTCATAGCGATCTCAGTTACCATGAGTATAAAGACAAGTCTTTTAAATGCTATGCGGTCAATTATAAGTCCGATAAAAGGTGCAAGCACGACTGCCGGAAGCATGGCCATTGCAGCAGTAAGAGAAATAGTCGTTTCATCTGCACCAAGGGAAACCAACATAGAAAAGAGTGCCACTTGAGAAAACCACGTTCCGAAGTAGGAGAGAAACTGTATGAATGAAAGCCGTCTAATAACAGGGTGTTTAAGCGTCTCTAGATAGGTCACGGTTTAGGCTTCATCTTGGGATGTATAGAAAATATTATTTCTTTCAAGCAGTGTGATATATTTGTCAAATGCCTCTTGCGTTAAGGCTTTATCCTCAGAGGCTATAGAGAGGCTTACTCTCCATCCATCGCTATAGCGTTTGGGCAAGGAAGAGCACTCTACCTCTTTAGGCATTTGTTCCATAACCTCTATTAATAGATTTTCTTTGCAATGTGCGGTAAGTGTAAGTCGATAGATCTCTTTTTTTTCAGGAATGAGTGTTTCAAGTATCTTTTCTACCATAGGATGGCTCATTTCAGGAAAGCCCGGCATAAAGAAGTAGCGTCCGTCTAGGTTAAATGCAGGCATATTATTAACAGGGTTTTCTATGAGATCGGCTCTCTTTGGAAGCTCTGCCATCTTGATAGGATGAAGGTAAGCATTTTCTCCTAATCTCCTTTCTATAATTTTTTTAGCTTCTTTATGTGTATAAAGTTTGCCGTCACGTAGAGCAAGAGCAGCACAAAGCCGTGTATGATCATCGGGTGTAGAGCCTATGCCGCCAAAGCTAAAGAGTATAGCCTTGGGTTGAGAGGCTATAAAGCGGATAGTCTGCACGATGAGTTCAGGATCATCCTCTATGATGAATGAAGCTGTAAGCTTGTATCCTTTGTCTAAAAGGGCTTTTGTGACGAAGTCAAAGTGTGCATCCCCGCGGCGACGGTTTAGGATTTCTGTGCCTATGATGAGGGTGTAGAAGTTTATAGTATTGTTCATGATCGTATTATACCTCTATAGATTTTGATTGAGTTAAATTATTTATGATAATTATGATAGAATAAAATCATAATGTTATTTGATACTCTAAAGAGAGTGTCTATTTCAATGACAAGCTATAGATATGACCATAGGAAATTTATGAATATAAATGTCATGCAAACCCTTTTTGCTCTTGTTGTTTTGATATTGACGTCCTGTAAGGAGGCAAATACCTATAGCGTTGATATCGATCAAGATATCACCGCGCCTATCATTCAGATTAAAGGATTAAATCCTGCAAGAGTATTACAGCATACTATTTATCGTGATGCATGAGCAGTAGCGACAGATAATAGGGATACAGAGCTTGAAGTCAGTACCAAAACTGAGCTAAATACTTCTATACCGGATAAGTATCGTATCTACTATAGTGCACGGGATAAAGCAGGAAACTATACTATAGTCTATAGGGATGTGCTTGTGATTGAGGATGAGGAGATTACGCATAACGGATCTGTCTATGGTATGGTTGTCTCACCATATACAGGCAGAATATGGCTTGATAGAAATTTAGGTGCTATGCGGGTCTGTAGAAGTTTTGATGATGTTTTATGTTATGGAGACTACTATCAATGGGGCAGAAATTATGATGGTCATCAAAGAAAAGAGAGCTTAACAACAAGAACACAAGCCGGTGATATCAATCATGCAGGTTCAAGTTTTATTATAGGGCATGCCGATTGGGAATCTTCTGATCCTTCAGGAGATAAAAGAAGTAGTAACTGGGCTAAAACCGATGGTACTTCTATCTGCCCTTTGGGATTTAGGGTTCCAACACTAGAAGAGTTTAAGGCAGAACTATATAATGAAAAAACCTTAAAGATAAAAAACAGAGAAGATGCATTTAGAAGTTTTCTTGCCCTGCCTTCTGCCGGCTTGCGTGTGGGTAGTGGCGGTAATATGCGACATGTTGGCGTGACTGGATATATGCGTACATTATCTTCCGGAAGCCTATTTGTATCAAGTTTTCTCTTTGGAGAAACCGAGGTAGAAGCTAGCAAGGATTCGAATAATCTTCGTGCTGTAGCATTGTCGGTACGTTGTATTAAACCATAAGTGGATATCGCATCAGAGAAGACACGCTACTCTTCTATATAATTTTTAAGTTTTCTACCCACTTTAGGGTGCTTGAGTTTTTTAATCGCAGAAGACTCTATTTGTCTTACTCTCTCACGAGTCACATTGAGCTCTTTACCAATCTCCTCAAGTGTTCTATCGCTTTCATCTTCCAAAAGTCCAAAACGCATGCGAATAACCGCTTTTTCTCTTTCGTTGAGTTGATCCAAGACCTCATCTATCTGGTTGTTAAGGTCATCTTTAAGAACCACGTCCGTTGGACTGAGTGTGGTTTTATCTTCGATAAAATCACCAAATCTTCCATCATCCTCATCGCCTACTGGTGTTTCAAGCGATACCGGCTCTTTAGTAATTTTAATCACGTTTTTGACTTTGTCTACCGAGAGGCCGACTTCTTTGGAAATGGTCTCTAAATCAGGATCTTTTCCCTCCTCTTGCAGATGTTTTCGGATAATTTTATTGATGCGGTTGATAGTCTCTATCATATGGATAGGAATACGAATAGTTCTTGCCTGATCTGCTATGGCACGGCTGATAGCTTGGCGTATCCACCAAGTGGCATAAGTAGAAAATTTATACCCCTTTTCATACTCGAATTTATCTACGGCTTTCATTAAGCCGATATTTCCCTCTTGTATAAGATCAAGAAAAGGAAGTCCGCGATTGGTATAGCGTTTTGCAATGCTTACAACCAGTCTGAGATTGGATTTTGCCATACGTGTTTTGGCAGCTTCTGATTTAGCTTTTCCATGGCGAATTTGACCTAGAATTGCTTGTAGTTTTTCTTCGCTTAAATCAAACCCGCCTTTAGAGGCCTCTTTGGTCTCAAAAAGTTTTTTTATCTCTACATAGGTACTTACCATAGTAGTCTCTGGTACTGCTGCGATGATATCGTCTTTATCCATATTGATAATATTATCGAGAATTTTTTGATGGTTCTTTTTGAGTGTGTCGTTAAAAAGAGGCAACTTATATTCAAGACGCTTTAGCTCTTTTTCGAAGCTATCGTCAGAGGTAAGAGCCGTCTCCATTGCTTTAACAAGCTCATTAATAAGTTTAGAGGTGGGTCCTAGATTGAGCAGGGCTTTTTTAAGCAACTCTTTTTTAAAAGCCACTTTAAGACGTTCATGTAAAACAGAAACAGGGTTTTTCTCTTTTTCTAAAATGTTATTCAAATCTTCCCGTGCTTTCATCCACTCTTTTTTAGCCTTTTCAAGGCTCTTAAAGCTCTCTACAACCTGTTTGACTCGTTTGTCGTCTTTTGGGCTTTTGGTAGTTTCACTCTCTTCCGAGCTCTCTTCAGTCGTATCATCTGATGTTATTTTTTCATCTTCAAAACTTTTAAAAAGCTCTTTGACACGTCTTTCTCTATTAAGGAGAGGCTCTTTATAGTTAAGAATATATCCTATAAGATAAGGTACTGAACAGATAGCGTCAATGATAATATCTTCTCCCTCTTCAATTGTCTGGGAGAGTTCAATCTCCTCCTCTTTGGTAAGAAGCGGGATTTTCCCCATTTCACGAAGGTACATACGAACAGGAGAATCAGAGCGACTCCACTCAAGGAGTTCCTTCTCTTTATAGAGTTCAAACTGATCTTCACTGTTTGCATGTAACTTCTTTCTGGCATCTGCCAAGCGTTTCTTCTCTTTATCTGTTAGATACTGTGCGTAATCTGATGCCGAAATGATTTTTGTTTTGGTCTCTTCTGCTAACGTATGGATTTTTTTTGCTTGTGCAGATGTAGGTTGTTTAGTGAACTCTTTTGCAATATTCTCTAGCGTGACGATATTATTTTTTTTCTTAGATTTAAATAACGCTTCTACATTTTTCATGCTCTCATTTGTTGCCATATAAATCCTTGAAAAGTGAGGGCAGATACCTCAGATTATTTAAGGTGGATTATAGCGAAATTCTATTATAAAAAAGTATGTTGTTTGATATCTTTTAAATATTTGGCTATAATCCGCGTACAATTTCATAGGATATGACTTTAAAATAAAGAAGGAAAAACATTTGCAGGGAAAAGTTTGGAAATTTGGTGACAATATTGATACGGATCTTATTATCGCAGCAAGGTACTTGAATACTTCTGACGCTTCTGAACTGGCAAAACATGTCATGGAGGATGAAGATCCCGAGTTTGTGAATAAGATGCAAGCTGGTGATATTATCGTTGCAGGTGAAAATTTTGGATGCGGATCGAGTAGGGAACATGCCCCTATTGCACTCAGACAAGCCGGTATTTCAGCAATTATAGCACCTTCGTTTGCAAGAATTTTTTATAGAAATGCATTTAATATGGGCTTGCCTATTTTTGAGCTTCCCGGAGCATCCGAGATAGCAGAGGGTGATACCGTAAGAGTCGATATGGCAGCCGGAGAGATTATTAACGTTTCTCAGGCAAAAACCTATAAGTTTACGCCTATTCCGGAGTTTATGCAGGAGTTGGTAGATGCAGGCGGATTAATAGCGTATGCAAAAAAAGAGATGGCACAAAAAGGGAAAATAGGTCTATGAAAAATTATAGAATAGGTATCATCAAAGGTGATGGCATTGGTCCTGAAATCATCGATGAGGCGATGAAGGTTTTAGATGCAGTTTGTATCAATGAGGGAATAAATCTCAAATATGAAGAGATGTTGTTAGGAGGTGCCGCGATAGATGAGACGGGGGTGCCTCTGCCGGAAGAGACCATACAGGGTGTCAAAAAGTGCGATGCAGTTCTTTTTGGAGCAATAGGTGGACCAAAATGGGATAAACTTGAGAGAGATCTAAGACCGGAGAGGGGATTGCTCCGTTTACGTAAAGAGATGGGTACTTTTGCTAATTTGCGTCCTGCAATCGTCTATGACGAATTGCTCAATGCATCCAGTCTCAAATCTGAAGTGGTTGAAGGTGTGGATATAATGGTTGTGCGTGAGTTAACCGGCGGTATCTATTTTGGAGAGCCACGCGAATATGATAGTGCTAGATCATAT
>JALSJI010000036.1 GCA_026989435.1 Sulfurovum sp. | reverse complement strand
CAAAGATATTAAATATAGATATTTGTGAATTTTTCAAAGAGATACTGTAGAAAAAGTAATACAGCCATAAAAGGTGTTGTCAGGGGACAACACCCTACGGATTATCCATGATAATTCGGACTTTCCTTAGTAATCGTAACATCATGCACATGAGACTCTTTCAGTCCAGCAGAGGTAATCTCCACAAATTCTGCCTTTTCCCAAAACATTGTGATGCTCTCTGAACCACAGTACCCCATAGATGAACGTAGTCCGCCTATCATTTGGTGTACGACGTCTGCTATTTTCCCACGGTAGGGTACGCGACCTTCTATGCCTTCGGGTACGAGTTTATCTGCAGCAGTTCCTTCTTGGAAGTAACGATCTGTACTTCCCTTACTCATGGCACCGATACTTCCCATGCCTCTGTACTCTTTGAACTGACGTCCGTTAAAAAGTATCATCTCTCCCGGTGCTTCATAAGTACCTGCTAAAGCACTTCCTAGCATCACCGAACTAGCACCCACAGCCAAAGCTTTAGCTATATCACCGGAATACTTAATCCCGCCATCTGCAATCACCGGAATGCCTGCTTTTTGTGCCACCTGTGCCACCTCATCGACTGCTGAAATTTGTGGTACGCCCACGCCTGCAACTATGCGTGTGGTACAAATAGAGCCGGGTCCGATACCTACTTTTAGACCATCTGCCCCTGCATCTATCAAATCACGTGCTGCTTTGGCTGTAGCAATATTTCCTGCTATGACATCAATATCTAACTCTTTTTTAATAAGCTTTACCGTATCAATGATACCTTGCGAGTGTCCATGCGCTGAATCAAGCACTATCACATCTACTCCGGCATCTACCAGTGCTTTAGCACGATCAAGTTGACCTACGCCTATTGCAGCAGCAACCCTCAAACGACCCAGTTCATCTTTGTTAGCAAACGGATACTGAATCTTCTTTTTGATATCTTTAATGGTAATGAGCCCCTTTAACATACCCTTTGCATCTACAATAGGCAGTTTTTCTATTTTGTGCTTTTGCAAAATCTTAGCCGCTTCTTCAAGCGTTGTTCCCTCTTTGGCAGTCACTAAAGGTACAGGCGTCATTACAGCAGACACCTTTTTACTCATATCCGTAATAAAACGCATATCTCTATTGGTGAGAATACCTATGAGTTCCTGCTTCTTATCAACCACAGGAATACCCGATATTTTATACTCTGCCATTACGACATCAGCTTCACCGACGGTGGCATTTGGACCGATAAAAACAGGGTCTACAATCACCCCTGAAGTGGACTTTTTCACTTTATTTACCTGCTGTGCCTGTGTATCGATATCCATATTTTTATGAATCACGCCGATACCGCCCAATCTCGCCATGGCAATGGCTGCTTTAAATTCCGTAACGGTATCCATCGCAGCAGAGACAATAGGAATATTAAGAGTTACCCTCTTTGTCAATTGTGTCGTAATATCAACCTCTTTTGGAAGGATAGAAGAGTGTTGCGGGACTAATAATACATCTTCAAACGTCAATGCTCTTTTTTTAATATTCATAAGATTATCCTTCTAACTATTTTTTGTATATTTCACAACTTTTTCAAGGCTTGAAGCGCCATCAAAAAGTACTTTTTCGTTAAATGCTTTGGCAATGAGTTGAAGCCCTATAGGCATCCCTTCACTATTTTTAGCCACAGGAATAGAGACGGCAGGAAGTCCGGCCAGATTCACCCCCAACGTATACATATCTGATTTGTACATCTCAAGAGGGTCTTGGCTTGCTCCAATCTCAGGTGCAACCGAGGGTGCTACAGGGGAGAGTATGAGATCTGCCTCTTCAAAGACGGTATTAAATGCATCACGTATGAGATGTCTTACTTTCTGTGCTTTCACATAATAGGCATCATAATAGCCGCTAGAGAGTACAAAATTACCTAACATAATACGTCTTTTTACCTCATCACCAAAACCTTCACTTCGTGTATTGAAAAAAAGCTCTTGGGTACTTTTAGACGATGCACGTGTACCATATCGTACACCATCATAACGTGCCAGGTTAGTCGCTGCTTCAGCGGTAGCCAACACATAGTATGCGGCAATGTCATACTTTGTGTTAGAGATCTCTTTTCTTATGACGGTATGTCCGACAGCTTCCAGCTTGTCTACGGTTTCATGAAAGGCTTTTTGTATGTCCGTATCTGCTGCCTCTACATAAGAGTCTATAACAGCGATAGTGAGTTTCACCTCCGGGTTAAGGTTGTTAGCAATCTCTTCTATCTCCAAGTTCTTCCCATCATAGCCAGCAGAGGTAGAGTCTTTCTCATCATGCCCTTTAATCGCATCATAGAGTATAGCCGCATCTTCTACGTTTTGTGTAATTGGACCTATCTGATCAAAACTAGAAGCATACGATGCCAAACCATAACGAGATACACGTCCATACGTAGGCTTCATCCCCACCACACCACAATACGCAGCAGGCTGTCTAATAGACCCACCCGTATCAGAACCAAGCGCAGCAATGGCAATGCCCCCTGCTACAGCCGCAGCAGAACCACCGGAGCTTCCTCCCGGTACTCTTCCCTCTCCGTGAGGATTTACCGTCGCGCCATAAAAAGAGCTCTCAGTCGTACTTCCCATGGCAAACTCATCCATATTCGCACGCCCAAAGGCCATCATACCGTTGGACTTTAGTTTTGTAATAACTGTTGCTTCATAAGGAGCGATATACCCTTGCAGTATCTTAGAGCCAGATGTCACCGACCAACCCTTGACTTGAATATTGTCTTTTATGAGTATCGGCACACCCACGCCTGAACGCTCAAAGCCTACATAGGCATTAAGCCCTGAATCTTTAGCTTTTTTCTCTAACTCAGCACAGAGTGCTATCATCTCTTCCTTAGATTTTGTTAGTGCTTCTTTTAGTGTTATCACTGTGATTTCCTAGAAAATGTATATTGTCGTGATTATAGCTAAAAGTTGTTTTGGGCTTAATTGAATTTGTCTTGAAATATGTGATACTAAATATAATTTCAAAATGCAAAGGATTTTTCATGTCGCTAAATGATATATATAACCTTCCAGCCTCAGAAAAACTTCATCTCATTGAGCAACTTTGGGATAGGCTAGATGATACAGATATTGTCTCTCCAGATTGGCATAAAGAGGTTTTAGATGAAAGACGAAAGCGTTATGAAAATGGTGAGGTAAAGACTATTTCA
Source organism: Sulfurovum sp. (assembly GCA_026989435.1). Taxonomy (GTDB): domain Bacteria; phylum Campylobacterota; class Campylobacteria; order Campylobacterales; family Sulfurovaceae; genus Sulfurovum. The sequence goes on along the minus strand of JALSJI010000036.1, from coordinate 206 downwards.
CTAGAAGAGTTTAAAAAACAGCGATAGATGAAAACTTATGCCTTGCATCTTGCAGATGATGCCCAATCTGATATACATAAGGGTCTAGACTAGTTCATGGGTTCTTTTCTAAAGATTTTTAACAAAACTTTGTATAAATCTTCACCTCTGTGATTAAACCTGAACTCACACTCTTTGAGGTGAGTATTGAAGTGTTCTTTGTCTAG
>JALSJI010000035.1 GCA_026989435.1 Sulfurovum sp. | reverse complement strand
CCCATGGAGACAATGCCGACCCTCTATTTGACCAACTCTCTTACAAATTTTCATACATAGAAAAGCTTATTGAACTCTTTCCTCATATCGTTTGGGACTGCTATGGCGATAGTGGAGAAAAAGACAAAGAGGTCTATTTTGCATTGGCTAAAAAATACCCACACAACATAGGAAAGATTTATATTCGTGATGTTGAAAGTGGTCAAGTTAGATTAAAAAACAAAAATTTAAAATGAAGGTAAAAATATGAGAACAAAACTCTATTTTGCTTATGGTCTAGCCACCTATGCTATTACACTCGTAGGACAGGTAGCATTTATACTCTACCGAACACAGTGGGAGATGATGTTTCCTCGGGCTAGAAGATAAATAAGGTTATTTTTACTAAATATACTATCTATACTTGATTTTTTAGCCGACTAAAACTCTGTGGTGTAATACCTATCATTGATGCTAGTTGATAATCTGTTAAAAAGTTCTCATAAATAGGTGATAGACTTTGCACAAAGGAGTATTTCTCTTTTGCCGAGTATCGCATAGTTTCACGAATGCGTTTGGCTATGGTGACAAGCAAGGTATCTGAAATCTTTCGTGCGAGTTTCATGTATTTGATGTTACTTTCATAAAAAAGCTCTAACTTAGAAAAATCAGCCTCATAAACCACACAATCGCTTAATGCTTCACAAAATATTGCACTCTCACTACCATCAAGATAAGAGATATAATCCCCAATAAAAGGGTCAATCGTCTCATCTTCTTTCCTATAATGCACACACAAAGTGATCTCTTTGCCCTCTGTTGTAAGCATGTAACTTCTAGCGACTCCCTCTGAGAGATAATAAAGCTTGGTGCATACGCCACCACTATAAATCTCTACACCTTTTTTATAAGTGGTTTTACAAAAATAGGAGGTGATTGTTTGCCACTCAGTGTCGTTTATCTCTATTTTATCTTCTATGTAGTCTCTTAAAAATTTCATACGCCCATCTTACCATATGTGAATGACAAAAAGATTAAAAATGATTATAATGGTGAAAAAATATAGGGGCTATCATGATAAAACGCATCGACCATATACTGATACACACACCAACAGCACAAAAGACGATTAAGGAGTTTGAAAAAGTATTTGGCATCGAGGCTGTAGTGCCATTGAAGCATTACAGTTACTTTAGCTCTGGGATGTTTGATTTTGGTAATGTTACTATCGAAATTCTACAAATGGGTGAAAAAAAAGATTTTGAACCTTGTCTGTATGGTGTCGCATTTGAACCTGAAGTTTCATCGTGGGAAACCATTGATAAGCTTGATAAAAAATCTATACCACATACTTTGCCTCTCTTGGCAAAAGCAGATAACAACTTATCTTGGACAACAATCTCCATGAGTGGACTACTGGATAATCCAGCCCCAATACCATACGGGAACAAAGGAGCATTTGGCAACAATTTTTTGACACATATGATGGCTAAGTTTTTTTCTAAATTAATGGAAGTAAAATTTATCGCACAAAGTATGGTTAAAGATATCGGAAAAAGTAGTGTCTTTTTTTGTGAGTATCATGATATACCGAAAATAGAATCACGCAGTTTAAAAGAGGACGAAAATCCATACGGCATAACAGGCGTAGCCTCTATCATGATAGAAAAAAAAGAAGATAACAACACTTGGGAAATATTAGGAAAACCAACAGATAAAACTTCTGTATCTTTAGAATTTACAGCATCTATAGAAAATCGACTAAAACATATCGTTTTAAACACTACGAGGGATTATAATGATAAGGAGATTATGATTGGCGATGTAAAATTTAGGTTGAAAAAAGATGCAAACTAACACTATCAAACTCAAAGACAATAGAACCCTATCCTTTGCCCAATACGGAGATAGCAAGGGAAAACCTGTTTTTCTTTTTCATGGCTTACACTCTTCTAAGCTAGAGGGTGTTATCGTCTCTAAAAAAATGGAGCAAAACCACATCCGACTCATCGTCTTTGACCGTGCAGGTATAGGGCGGTCTAGCTATCATGATAGGCGAACACTTTTTGACACGGTTGATGACACCCTTGCTTTGGCAGAACATTTGGGTATCGAGAAGTTTTCAGTTATCGGCACTTCATCCGGTGCAAAATATGCCCTTGCTTGTGCCTACAAAATCCCTGATAAATTAGAAAAAGTCTTTTGCTTATCATCAGGTGTGCCTACTGAATTTGTCAATGATGACATGCCAAAGTCAAGTCGTATTGCTCTAAAAGTATTGCAAAGATTTCCCTCTCTCATCAAGCCACTGTTTTGGCTCTCTTATGCGAGGTTAGCCAAGAAAGACAAAGATGCAGATATATTTTTGGGCAACATCATCTATCCGCTGGATGCCCTAGACAAAAATTTTCTATTCAACAACAGCGATATAAAAGAGCCATTCTTACGACAATGCCAAGAGTCTTATGCCCAAGGAGTGAGAGGTAATGCCTATGATGCTAGGTTTGACATACTTAAAAAAGCCTGGGGATTTGACGCAAAAGATATCAAGTTTCCTCATATCGAGTTTTATCATGGTAGCAAAGATTTGGGTTGCCCACTCTCTATGACTAGGGAGTTTGTAAAAGAGATAGATGGGGCTGTGCTTCATGAAGTAGATGGAGAGGGGCATTTGACGACGGTGTTTGCTGTGGTGGATGAGGTTTTAAATAAAATCTGCTAAGCTTTTGCAAAAGGATTTATCATGAAAACAGTACTAATCACAGGTGGAAACAAAGGTATAGGATTGGCACTCACCAAAGCTTTTTTAGAATTAGACTACAAAGTCATAGCCATAGCACGCGACTTTAAAGACTTTGCCTATGCAGATAAAGTGGAGTGTATAACGTATGACTTGACCAATGTGGAGGGCATACCTGCACTTGTGGAGTCACTGGGGAAGATAGATAGTCTTATCAACAATGCAGGGGTTATGTACTCTCTCCCTTATGATGCCTATCCACAAGAAAAAGTAAACACTATGCTAAAGCTCAACCTAGAAGCACCTATCAAGCTGATAGAAGAATGTGTAAAAGCAGGTGCAACGCGTGTTGTAAACAATGCTTCAATAGCAGGGCAGATAGGACATCCCGATGTTTGGTATGGTGTAACCAAAGCAGGACTGATTAACGCTACAAAGAGCTTTACCAAGATTTTTGAGGGTAGCGTAGTCATCAATGCTGTTGCTGCTAGTCCAGTAGAGACAAATATGCTAGAAACTATTCCTTTGGCTAGAAGAGAGGCATTTTTAAAAACAGTGGTAACGGGTAGATTTGCCACACCTAATGAAGTAGCCAAGGCGATGCTTTGGTTGGCGACTGAGTCGCCTGAATATATCAATGGGACGACGATTGATGTGAATAATGGGTCGTATATGCGATGAAAAATATGTATAATACTCCATACTATACCCTCCAACAACTGAAAGAAAAAAACGCTATTCTCTTAGAATGGAAACAATTTTGCAAAGGCGAAGAGTACCAAGAACCATTTCGTTATGGGCTAGAACTTATCAAAAAGCACAACATTAGCACATGGATAACCGACACCACAAATGGCTTTGAAAATGAGGAGGCTGATACTGTGTGGTTACTACAAAAAATCATGCCACAGTTTATAGAGAGTAGCTTGGAGAAAATTGTCTTTATCATTG
>JALSJI010000034.1 GCA_026989435.1 Sulfurovum sp. | reverse complement strand
ATTGATAAAAAGAACTTTAACTTGCATCTCAAAGAGTGTGAGTTCAGGTTCAATCACAGAGGTGAAGATCTGTATAAATTATTGTTACAGATCTTTAGAAAAAAGCCTCTAAAGTTATCATGACCCTAAAAATATATCATCTAAACGGTTTTTAGAAAATCTCGTACATATTCATATCCGGAGTAGAGTGTTAAAACTACAGCAAACCATAATAAAAGTTCTCCGCCTCTCCACCCCATAAGTAGAAAGCCTATGGCTATCATCTGTATAACAGTTTTTGTTTTTCCCATCCATGATACGGCAATATCTATCCCCTCAGTCACAGCAGATACACGTAAACCTGTAATAAAAAGTTCTCTAGTAAGTATTAAAAATACAGCCCAAGGTGATGCGGCACCGCTCATCATTAATCCTAAAAAACCTGAAAGTGTCAGCATTTTATCTGCTAGAGGATCCAGTATCTTACCCAAGGTGGTTACCTGATGAAAGGTACGGGCTATATAGCCATCAAAAAAATCTGTAACAGACGCTATTACAAAGATAAAAGCAGCAAAGTAGTTTAGCCATGAAGGATGAATGTTTTCAAAGAGAGTAAGATCCTGATTGATAAGCAAAAGAAACATCAGCGGTGCTAAAAGCAGGCGGATTAATGCCAGGATATTGGGGATATTATAGATGCAAGAGTGTGGCATGAGGTTTTCTTTGTTTTTTGATTGATTTTGGAGTTATCGAAAAGTTGTCCCGCCATCAACCACAAGTGTCTGTCCCGTAATCCAAGATGCTTCAGGAGTACATAGAAAGTATACGGCTCCTGCCAAATCCTCGGGACTTCCCATCCTGTTGACAGCCGAACGTTTGATCGTCTCTGCTTTAACCTCTTCATAATTGGTAAAGGCTTTGAGTGCATCAGTGTCGATAGGCCCACCGGAGACGGCATTGACCCTAATCCCCATATCTCCCAACTCTACGGCAGCATAACGACTCATTGCTTCAACTGCTGCCTTGTTGGTGCCATGGCCTGCATAATTTTCTATGTATATGAGATTTCCTGTTGAAGAGAGGGTAATAATGGCACCGCCACCTACTTTTTCCATACGTACTGCAGCTTCTTGGCTACCGCGAACAAAAGCACCTACCGTGGCAGTAAAGATATTGGTTAAGCCTTTTTGGGGTCTTATTTTCATAAACTTTCCATATCCGCCTACTACGGGGCGTCCATAAATCATAGCATTGCTTACAAAAAAGTCAACCCGCTCAAAATCTTTATCTATCTCTTCAAAGAGTGGTTTAAACTCATCAAGTTCTAATATATTAAGAGGATAGGCTTTGGCCTTTATTCCATATTTGTCCATTAAATCTTTGGCAATAGTATCGGAAAGTTCTTTGTTAGAGTTATAGGTGAATGCGATATTAACACCGTTTTGTGCAAATTTTTCTGCTACGGCTTTTCCGATACCTTTGGTAGCTCCTGTAATTACTAGGGTTTTGTTTCTCATTTGTGACATCAATCAACTCCTACAATGTGATAATCTTTCATCGTTTTTTCAATTTTTTTCATATTTTCCAAAGAGGGTTTTACCAGAGGCAATCTGTACTCTAAGGTATCTGTAAGTCCGGCGATATACATAGCCGCTTTGATAGGTATAGGATTACTTTCGCAAAAAAGTGCTTTATTAATTTCAAAAAGCTTGTCATTGATGGATTTTGATGTTGCTAAATCTCCTTTAAGTGCCGCATGCGTAAGCGATGCTTTCATATCCGGTAAAAGATTCGCAGTAACCGAGGTGATTCCTTTGCCTCCACTGGCAAGAATGGGAAAATCTATAGTGTCGTCTCCGGAAAATACAAAAAGTTCAGGTACTTTTGCAAGCAGTTCAACCGTACGTTCTATAGAGCCTGTTGCCTCTTTGATACCTATAATATTGTCTACTTCATCAAAGAGTCTTTTGACCGTATTTGGGAGAATATCGACACCTGTGCGTCCGGGGACATTGTAGAGCATAAACGGTACTTTTACGGCATTTGCTATAGCTTTGTAGTGTTGGTAGAGTCCCTCTTGGCTCGGTTTATTGTAGTAGGGACTGACTGAAAAAATGGCATCTGCTCCACAAAATTCTGCATGCTTTGCTATATCGATAGCCTCATGCGTTGCATTTGAGCCTGCACCTGCTAGTACTTTGGTATTTGTACCTTTACATACCTCTACAGCTATCTCTATACACCTTTTGTGTTCATCGTGACTTAGTGTTGCGGATTCTCCCGTGGTCCCTACAGGACATACGGCATCTATATCGTTACGAATCTGTCTTTGGATGAGTTTTGCATATCCAGCTTCATCCAAGCTGCCATTTTTAAACGGTGTAATCAGTGCAGTGGTTGCACCGGTGATATAGGTTTGCATTATTTTGTATCCTCATTTTTTTTCAAGATGACGGTGGTACTAAGGGCATGGTTAAAATATTTTTTTGCTACCTCTTGGATATCTTTGCGTGTTATTTTATCCAATTTCTCTTCATATTCAAGTAAAGGTTGAATATTTCCTTTGACATAATAGTCACCGTAAAGTCTCGCTAAGGATGAGGAGCTCTCTAGAGAGTAGATAAATTCTGCTTTGGTATTGATTTTTACTTTCTCAAGTTCTGTTTGTGTTATTTTACCTGTTTTAAGGTTGTTTAGTTGTTCGAGTATCTCTTTTTCGAGCTCTGCTATATCTGCATCGGGAGCACACATAGCCATAATAAGAAATACGCCCTCGTCAATAAGTTCCATATTGTACCCATAGATTTGGTTTGCAAGTTGCTTTTCATTGATAATGACCTTTTGAAACCAGGAACTTTTTCCTGAACTAAGAATATGGGAAATTGCCGAGAGTGCCACCTGGTCATCATGTGCATAGTTGGGTATGCTGTATGCAATAGCCAGAGTATCTACCCTGTTACTCTCTTTGTGTAAAATCGCTCTTTTGGCGCCGTCAATCTTTGGCTCTTTAGTAACTACTTTGGGAATATCGTATCGATTTTTAATTTTTCCGAAATATTTTTGGGCACTTTTGAATACCCTCTCTTTATCAATGTCTCCGGCTACAACCAAAATAGCATTGTTTGGCTGATAGTATCGTGTATAAAAGTCTCTGATATCTTCTATCTTCCATGTAAGAATATCTTCCATAAATCCTATAGGGAGCCAATGGTATGGATGGTAGACGTAGTGTGTATTAAAGAGTCTGAAGTAGAGATATCCCATTGGATTATTGTCTGTTCTTAATCGCCTCTCTTCTGCAACAACATCACGCTCTTTTTGAAACTCTTTATCTGTAAGTTTCAGGTTGTGCATTAACTCTGCAAAAAGTTCCAGCGTCATTTCCAGGTTTTTGCTTGCAGTTTTGATATAGTAGTGCGTTTTGTCAAAACCGGTGGAGGCATTGTTTACGCCCCCATGGCTCTTGACAATACGGTCAAACTCTCCCTCTTTCAGTTTTTCTGTAGATTTAAAAGCCAAATGCTCAAGCATATGAGCAATCCCTGTTTTACCCATAACCTCATTACGGCTTCCTACTTTGTAGTAGATATCCGAAGTAATTACACCCGAGTCGTTGTGCATGGGTATTACAACAATTTGCATACCGTTGTCCAGTGTTTTTGTAAAATGTTTTGGTAAAGAGTTAGCCATTGAGATTCCTGTAGATATAAATAGTGCAAAGAGTGTTTTAGTTACTTGTCTGAATATGATCATTTCCAATCTGCTCCAACTGCTTCACTGATATGAGTATACCCATCTTTTTTTAACAGTGCAATAAGTCCTTCATTGATCTCTTTAATGAAGCGTGGTCCTTTGTAGATAAACATAGAGTAGATTTGTATCAGTGAGGCTCCTGCTTTGATGCGTCTGTAGGCATCTTGTGCAGAGTCTATCCCGCCTACGGAAATGAGCAGTGTTTTTCCGTAAAGCTCTCTCCCTATAGCGCGAAAGAGTCGGTATGATTTTTCTGTAAGTAGAGCACCGGAGATGCCGCCAAAATTTTTGGCATCGGTACTTAGCGAGTAATCCGTGGTTGTATTGGTGGCAATGATACCGTCTGCACCGGCATCTACCGCAATCTTACAGAGTCTGATTGCATCCTCTATTTCCATATCCGGTGCAATTTTAAGCAGTATGGGTTGTGCGGTAACTGTTTTACCTATGTGAAAAACGGCTTTGATAAAATCTTCATTTTGCAAATCCCTTAATCCCGGAGTATTGGGAGAGGAGATATTAATGACAAGATAGTTACCCTTGTCTTTAAAAGTCTTAAAGAGCAGTTCATAATCATCAAGTGCACTATTGTGGGGGGTTGTTTTATTTTTTCCGATATTAATACCTATTGGAAAATCTAAAAAATAGCGTTTTTTGAGTTGCCGGAGCATATAGTATGCCCCCTTGTTGTTAAAACCCATGGCATTTTGGATACTTTGCTCTTTAAGAAGTCTAAAGAGTCTTGGTTTTGGATTGCCTTTTTGGGCTTGCGGTGTGACGGTACCAATTTCTGCAAATCCAAACCCCAAGGCAGGTATAGCAGTGATATACTGTCCGTTTTTATCAAAGCCGGCGGCAAGCCCTACCGGGTTTTGAAAGGTTTTTCCGAAAATGTGCTGTTTTAGGCTACTATGGGTAATAAAATAGTTTTTAGCCAATAAACGCAAAAGCAGAGGAGAATAAGAGAGCACTCTTAGTCCAAAACCCACTACCGTATGTGCCGTCTCCGGTTGCAGCGTAAAGAGTGCTTTTTTGAGTGTAGCATAAGAAAAAAACGACACAATCATCTCCTCTGTGTACAATATAGACTGATTATAGCTAAAGATCAATAAAAGTAGTGTATGCTCATAGATGGACCTTTGATTGTATTGAGAGGGTCAATATCTTTGACTTTTTTGTACTGGTAAGAGAGATCTAAATCGATTCTATCCGTAAGGTAAAAGAGAAATCCAAATGCACCGCCGTAGTAGTATCCGTCTTGATTTGTCAATTGATTGTCATCATAATGGAGATACCCTAGCATACCGCCTAGATAGGGTCTTATTTCAGGATAACCAAAGAGGTCGTCTAGCAGGATTTTGTCAATCTCTAAGGTAAATTCTCCGATTTTTTCTCCTCCCGTGAGTGTGAACATAGTACGCCAATCTAAAGTCTGTTGGCCATAACGAACTCCTATGAGGGTCTCTTTTTGGCTTTGTATTTTGGAGAGAGAGCCGAAGTCAGTTTGGTTTTTTGCAGTACTGAGACCGGTAAAAGAGAAACTTTCAGGCAACTGGTTTGAAAAAAGTGCTGTAAGAAATAGTGTCAATAGCACAGAGGTTCTTAACATAGGAGTTCTCCAAAAAATATTTAAATTCATAGTGACTATTTGATATCATACCATACTTATGTTAAAAGACTATTAATATTATATGATATGGGAGGCGAGTGCTTGATAGACAGGAGAGTGTTGGAGTAGATAGTGATGCGTTCCTCTCTCTATGATTTTTCCGTTTTCAAAAACCAAAATAGTATCGGCATCTTCTATTGTACTGAGTCTATGTGCAACGGTAAACGTGATTATTTTTCCTTTGAGAGCACGGAGGGCTTTTTGTATAAGTGCTTCGCTTTTATTGTCTAGTGCGGAGGTTGCTTCATCTAAAATCAATACATCAGGATTTTTGTAAAGTGCACGTGCAAGAGCAATACGTTGTCTTTGCCCGCCTGAGAGATTGTTACCGTTTTCTGAGAGCTTTGTAAAGATCCCATCTTCAAGTTTGTCTATAAATTCCATCGCATAGGCTTTTTGCAAGGCCGCAGTAACACGTTTAGGGTCAATCTCTTCTGCATAGGCTACGTTGGCGGCAATGGTGTCGTTAAAGATATAGATACGTTGTGTAACAAAAGCTATCTTTTGATGTAGAGAGTGCAGGGTAAAGTCTCTGTAGTCTTTGTGGTTAATATAGATCTTTCCTTTACTTGGGTTATAAAAGCGTACTAGTAGGTTAACCAGTGAACTTTTTCCTGCACCAGAGTCTCCTACAAGGGCAATCGATTGCCCTTTTTGAACTTCAAAAGAGATATTACGGAGTGCAGGTGTCTGCTTATACTCTAAAAAGATATGTTCAAATTTGATAGAGTCGATACTCTGAGACAAATTCTTTTTCCCGGAGTGTATGGAGGGTTCTATCTTAAGCAGTTCATGCATACGCTTGTTTGCCATGATGGCATCTTGGGCTTTATTATAGAGTGTGGAGAGACGTTTTATGGGAGTGTAGAGCATAAAAAGGGCAGTAGCAAATGCAAAAAATGCTCCCACGCTCATTCTCCCTTCAATAACCTCCTTGCCTCCGATATAGATGACAAGTCCAATGGCTAGGGCGCCTAGTATTTCCATGATAGGGGAGATGAGTGCATTGGTTTTAATCTGTTTCATAATGAATCTAAAGAGATTTCGGTTCTCTTTGCTAAAACGTTTTTGTTCATATGCTTGTGAAGAGTAGGATTTAATGACTTCAATATTATTCAGTATCTCTCCTAGCCTTGTTGTCATATCGGCAGTACTCTCTTGAGAAAGTCTGGAGTATGTGCGCATACGTTTTGCCAGTTTCGTTAGAGGAAAAAGTGCAAGAGGCATAATAAAAAGAAAGTAAAATGCAAGTTTTGGACTCTCATAAATGACATAGCCGGTCAGTGCAATAATCGTTAAAGATTCACGAATCAAGTCCGGAATAATATTGGCAACGACAGTTTGGATACGTGCGATATCGTTAGTGACACGCGAGAGCAGTTCTCCTGAATGTACGGTTTTAAAAAAGGCCATATCTAAGCTAGTTAAATGAGAAACAAGTCTATCTCTTAGTTTTCTTACAACATCTTGACCGATATATGAAGTATAGTATGTTTGTATATATCCGCCTATACCTTTGAGTGCAAAAACACCGATGAGTAGGAAGGGCATTAGTTTAAGCATCTGTATATCTTTGTTGATAAAGATATCATCAAGCAGAGGCTTAATAAGTTGTGCCGTGCCTGCCGTACCTACGGCCACTGCCACCATTCCCAATAGGGCAAGCAAAAAAGATTTTTTGTAGTCTAGAAGATAGGGGATGTACTGTTTGACAAGTTCTTTCATCTGTTATACTTTTTCCCAAAGTGTGCCATCTGGTGTATCCATGATATGAATACCTAGAGCAGTCAGTTCATTGCGAATTGCATCCGAACGTGCAAAGTCTTTGTTCTCTTTGGCCTCAATACGCTCTTTTATGAGTATCTCTATTTTTGTTTTCAGTGTGTGATCTATACCGATTTGAAAATAGAAGAAGGGATCTTTGCCTCCAAAGCCTAGCAACTCTTCTATAAACAGGATATTGGCAAGTGTCTCTTTTTTAAGTCCTTTGTCTTTGGGGTTAGTATCAAGGAGTTCATTGGTATGTGCTACCATCTCATCTATGGCGGCTAAAGCTTTGGAGATATTTAGATCATCTGCCATAGCATCAAGCAAGGATTGCTTGAAGAGTCTGTTTGGCAGAGATGCTTTTTGTGGCCAGATACGTTTTTTTAGACGGTATAGTTTGTCTAGGCGTTTTTTGCTTTGTCGGAGATCCTCTTCGGAAAAGTTAAAGTTATTCCTGTAGTGTACGGAGTTAAGGTAGTAGCGTAGTACTTCTCCATCATAATGTTTAAGGGCGTCTTTGAGAAAAAAGCTGTTTCCAAGGGATTTGGACATTTTCTCTCCGTCTATCTGTACAAAACCGTTGTGCATCCAGTATTTGGCAAGCTCATGTCCTGTAGCACAGCGAGATTGTGCCGCTTCGTTTTCATGGTGAGGAAAGAGCAAATCAGCCCCGCCTCCATGGATATCTATCGTATAGTCAGCATTGCCTTGAAAATATTTTTCTATCATAGCAGAGCACTCTATATGCCAGCCCGGACGACCGCGGCAGAAGGCTGTATCAAAACAGTTATTATCCTCTTTTTTGCATGCTTTCCATAGTGCAAAATCTTTAGGGTTTCTCTTTTCTATATTGTGTTCTACACGGTTGATACTCTCTTCATCATTTGCTATACGGTTAGAGATAGTTCCGTATTTGGTATCCTTGGAGGTATCAAAGTAGATATCTCCTGTAGAGATCATATAGGCAATCTCTTTGTCTAGAAGCTCTTGTATCATCGTTTCGATAGCATCGAGAGATTCGGTAGCCTTAGGTTCTATATCGGCTCTTTGGATACCTAATGCTTCCATCTCTGCAAGATAGCGTTCTATGTAGTATGAGGTAATCTCTTCCATACTTTTACCTGTTGTTTTTACTTTTTTGATAATCTTGTCATCGATATCGGTAAAATTTTTTGCCATGGTCACCTCGTACCCGTGTGCTTTGAGTGTACGAGAAAGCAAATCGAAGGTCAAAGATGCGCGTGCATGACCTAAGTGTGCATCATCATAAACGGTAGGGCCGCAGACATAAAGAGAGACTCTGTTTTCCTCTATAGGTTCAAAAGGCAGTTTCTTTTTCTGTACGCTGTCATATATATACATATCCGGCTCGTCCCTGTTTTTGAAGTACCGTGATTATAGCAAATTTATCTGATGAGTGTTAGAAGCCATCTATTAAGCAGGTCAATAACTAGGTAAAAGAGTAGCATGAATATGATAAAATAGAGAGATTTTTTATTTTGAATTATCGTAATGAATTTATCTATGCCTACCTCTTTAATTGTAAAAAAGAGCAGTACAAAACCTCCTAGACTTCCAGCTAGTGCCAAGCCTGATGCTCCCATAGGATGCATAAGAAGGAGTGAAGCACTTACAGAAGTTATCAAGGAATATAGAGCAATTTTTGCAGCTTTAAGATGTCTATAGGAGGCATATAGGAAGAGTGAAAAGAGTTTTGCCAGTCCAAAGGGAAGGAGTCCTACCATATACATTCGTAGCACATCGACCGTCTCGATAGTCTGAGACAGGCCAAATTTTCCTCTCTCAAAAAGTAGCCAGACAATAGGTTCGGCTAAGACAATACCGCCTATCATAGAGGCACCCAATAAAAAGCATAAGATCCAAAATGCTTTGTCGAGATTCTCATAAGCACGTTTTTCATCACTGTTTTTAAGTGCTTTGGAGATGGCGGGAAAGAGTGCTGTTGCCGTGGCTATGGCTATAATGGCTAGGGGAAGCTGAAACACACGGTTGGCATAAAAGAGATAAGAGATAGAACCGCTTGCAAGAAAAGAAGCAAGCATCGTATCGATGAAAGCAGAGATTTGCGGTGTTGAATTTCCCAAAATACCCGGCATAAAAAGTGTGTTGAAGTGTCTTTTCTCTTTTGTGATCTCTTTGTGTTTTCGGTATTTCCAGCCACCGAGAAGCAGAGTGTGTAGATGAAGTTTTTTGATAGCCAAAAGATGTACGCATACTTGAAATACTCCACCTATTAAAACGGCAAAACTTAGTGCATAGGCTACCGTTTTTGGATCCTCTTTCATATAGAGCCAGAGGGAGAGTATCATCGAAATATTGAGTAAAGAGGTAGAGATAGCAGTGGTGGCGAAGTGCTCTTTGTACTGAAGCAGGGTAGCGAAAAAGGTGACAATAAAGATCAAATCAAGGTACCAGAAATTAATGGCAACCAAAGGCGAAGTACTTTGAATAAGCGTACTATCCCATCCCCATGCCAGAAGTTTGGTTACGGGTTCGGGAAAGAGAGTAATAATGAGAGAAAAAGCCATAAGAAAGAGGAAAAAACGTAAAAAAACGGCCGTAGCAAAGACACCTTTATGTCTACTGGCTATAAAAGAGGGCATAAAGGCTTGTGTAAAAGCACCTTCAGCAAAGATACGTCGAAAAAGATTCGGCAGTTTAAAGGCTATAAAAAACATATCTGACCATAGGGAGGCTCCAAGAGCCGAAGCCATCAATATATCGCGTCCCAATCCCGTGATACGTGAGATGAGTATGCCAAAACCGTTGGTGAAGATAGATTTAAATCGCATGGGTCTCTTTTGGTTTTATTGGATATATTTTAGCGTAATATATCTATAGAAAAAGTGTATATTCATATAGCAAAAGAGATTTATCGCATTGAAATCCGTTAGAGAAGTTTAATAATCTTGTGCTATCTTACCGTAGTATTGCAAAGCGGTAGAGATGATTTGAGATTAAAGGATAATTGCATGGGAAAAGAAGATAGTGTGTTGATAGAGAGATTCGACGATTTAGCATCGTTGGCTGATTATTCATTGATGAAGAGGCTTAGTCCTGATCCTCAGGCAACAGAGGATGGTGAAGATTACTATCCGCGAGAAGTTTTTTCGGGACACTATGTACCGGTGAAACCGACACCTATACGAGATCCGCAGTATATTACACATAGCAAGAGGTTATTTGCTGAGCTTGGCTTTTCAGATGCTTTAGCAGAATCAGATGCGTTCATGCGTATGTTTTCCGGTGATTTGTCTAGTCTGCCGGAACCTATGAGCAAGGTGGGATGGGCTACCGGGTATGCACTCTCTATTTACGGTACGGAGTATTATCGGCAATGCCCCTTTGGTACAGGTAACGGTTACGGGGACGGCAGAGCCATCTCTGTGTTAGAGGGAGTATTTAAAGGCAAACGCCGGGAGATGCAGCTTAAAGGGGCAGGACGTACACCGTTTTGTCGCGGGGCAGATGGACGTGCGGTGTTGCGTTCTAGCATTCGTGAGTTTTTAGCCCAAGAGCATATGTATGCTCTTGGTGTGCCAACCTCTAGGTCTTTGAGCCTATTTGTCTCTGCAAGTGAGCAGGTTCAGCGTCCGTGGTATTCCGATGATTCACGTTCTAAAGATCCGGACATGATGGTCTCTGAGTATGTTGCGATCTCAACACGTGTAGCTCCTTCGTTTTTAAGAGTAGGGCAGATAGAGCTTTTTGGACGTAGAGCTAGAAAAAAAGAACACCCTCAAGCTATGCAGGAGTTAGAAGCGATACTCTTGCACCTCATAGAGCGTGAGTATAGTGAGCAGATAGAGAAGAACTTGGCTTTGTCGGAAAAAATTGTATCTTTGGCAGAGGAGTTTTCTAAACGTCTTACTGCTCTCGTGGCCGACTGGATACGGGTGGGTTATTGTCAAGGAAATTTTAACTCTGATAACTGTGCAGCAGGAGGGTTTACTCTTGATTATGGACCTTTTGGATTTATGGAACTTTTTAATCCCGAGTATCAGCCATGGACAGGGGGAGGTAAACATTTTTCATTTTTTAATCAGCCTCGTGCCGCCTATGAGAATTTCAAATCATTTTGCAGTGCCTTGGAGCCTCTGCTTGTATCTAATAAGAAGGCATTGATACAACTTGGGGAGATACAAAGGGTTTTTCCTCTTATGATGCAGAAGCAGATGGAAAAAATGTGGGCTTCTAAGTTGGGTATAGAGCATTTTGATGCTGCGTTGTTAAAAGAACTTTTTGAGTTGATGATGAGCAGTTATGTAGATTATACGATTTTTTTTCGCGAACTTTCACAAGTCCCGGAGACGATAGAACCGCTTCAAAAAAGTTTTTACGGCAGTACAAGTGAGGATAAGCGCTTGTTAAACGAGTGGGCTAAGTGGTTAGAGAAATGGAGATCGCTTATAGATATCACCTCTGATAGTGCGCGTGAAGCACTTTCACGGAAAATGAAAGCCCTCAACCCAAAATATATTTTAAGAGAGTGGCATTTGGTATTTGCTTATCAAGCGGCAAAGACGGGTGATTATACGCTTATCAAGACTTTGCAAGAGGTCATGGATGAGCCGTATGCAGAACACTCTAAAGAGGTAGAACGGCAGTACTACAGACGTAAGCCGACGGAGCTTTTTAATATAGGTGGCATCTCGCACCTAAGCTGTTCATCTTGATATAGCGTGTTTATTAAAAGTCTATTTGTGCTTCTTTTGTTTTTTGTATATATATCACTGCATTGGTAAGTGCAAACTGATCTACCTCTTCAATCTCCCCTTCTTCATATTCATCCAAAAAGGCATAGCCGTCTAGTTCTTTATTTTTGACTTTTTTTAAATAGACAATATAAATGAGTAAATCAGCCAAATCACTAATGGGCATATCGTCACGAAATGCTTTATCAAAGGTTTCTATGTATGCATCACGTATATTTTCATTGCTCATAAAAAGCACCCAAAGTATGATATTGTCTACATCTTGAGGGGCATTGATTTGTTTTAGAAAATCATTATATAACTCTTTATCTTGAGCTATCTCTTCTATTTGTTCATTAGCCTGTTTTATTAAGATCTCGATTCTCTCATCACTGAGTTTGGTGTTTTTATAACCTTGCAATGCAGGAGCTGCTATTTGAAATGTGTTCATTGTCTCTCTTTTTGTTGAAGTATGTAATTATTACAAGATATCCTAACATATCTATAAAGTCTCTATGGTCTATACGAGAATAATATATCTGTTTAAAAAAGATCATACTTCTCTTATCTTTAGTGATTCTTTGGTATAAGATAGAGAAGAAGAGTAAGCATGAGAAGATTGAACCCTATAGTTATAAGATAGAAGGTCTTAAAAGGCTGTTTTTGTGTCTTGTGTCGAAAGGCTTTTTGTCCTATTACTCCACCGGTCCAGCCGCCAAAGAGTGAGAAGATATATAAAGTAACTTCGGGTATACGCCATACACCATTTTTAGAAGCATATTTGTCTTTTGCAAAGAGTATCAGTGTGATAAGACCTAGTATGACATAGTACAATAGCAGCATATAATGCACTCTACTATCAAGCACTAGGGCGAAAAGCAGTAGATAAAACAAGAGTACAAAGAGTATCATGTTTTTTTGTACGGAAAGAGTAAAAAGAGTCCTAGTGATAGGGCAGACACCATAATTATCGTTGCTCCCGAGCTAAGATCGTAAGCATAAGAGAACCATAAACCAGTAAGGGTAAAGAGTGTTGCAATGGTACCTGAGAGAAACATCATAGCAAATAGACTAGAAGAGAGTCTCTCTGCAATATAGACAGGGATAGTAAGCATGGCTATGACTAAGATTAGTCCTACTACTTTCATAGCAATTACGACAGTAAGTGCAGAGAGTATAAGGATAAACGTATAGAAAAAGCGTACATTGACACCGCGTAATCTTGCATACTCAGAGTCGTAAGAGACGGCTAGAATATCACGGTAATATAAGGTCACGACTGAGATAATAAGGAGCAAAAGAGCTGCCATAAAATATAAATCTTTTGTACTCACTGCTAAGATAGAGCCAAACAGATAGCTCATTAAATCTACATGATATCCTGGGGTGAGATCGACAAGAATTACTCCAATGGCCATACCTACGGCCCATATAAGCCCTATAAAAGTATCCATACGATCACGCTTTTTGAGTGTGAGTATGGCTATGAGCAAGGCAGCACCTATGGCAAAAAGTGAAGCTCCTAAAAAAATAGGCAGACCAAAATAGACAGCCAGACCAATTCCTCCATAGGTAGAGTGGGCAATGCCGCCTGCTAAAAAAACCATACGGTTTACGACGATAAGAGAGCCTATAATACCTGTGGCAAAGCTTACGAGTATACCGGCAATGAGTGCATGTTGTATAAATTCAAATGCCAAGGCTTCTATCATTTTTTGTCTCCTATGTTCTTACTCCTTACTACTTACAGGTATCGCAATGTTCAGTTCCAAGCATTTGTAAAAGCTCTATTTCACAGAAATGGGCATCATTTCCATGGGTATGGAAGGTTGAATGTTTGTCTGAGATATCGTGGAAAGAGAGGGTTTTGTTTATATGTGCAGCTTTATTGGCATACTCAAGGATGACTGAGATATCATGGCTTACGACAATGATAGTCATATGGGCATTGAGTGTTTTGAGGAGTTCGTAAATATCTCTTTGTCCGGTGATGTCTATACTCGATGTCGGTTCATCCAATATGAGTATTTGGGGATGATTACAGAGTGCACGTGCTATCATGACGCGTTGACGTTGTCCCCCTGAGAGCGAGCCTATTTTATGATCTGCGAAGTCTGTCATACCCACCTGTTTTAATGCACCCATGGCACAGAGTATTTCATCTTTCCCATAGCCAAAGAGCGGACGTTTCTTGCTAATATGTCCCATCATTACAACCTCTATCGCTTTGATAGGAAAATCTATGTTAACATTGGTATTTTGGGGTACGTATCCTAGTTTATAGAGGCTCTCTTTAGAGGGTTTGCCAAAGATAAGGATTGAACCTTGTTGGAGCGGATTGATACCAAGGACGAGTTGCAGTAGGGTAGATTTGCCTCCGCCGTTTGGTCCTATGATAGCTAAAAAGTCTTTCTCTTCTACAGTTAGGTTGATATTTTCAAGTACAGCTTCTTTTTCGTATGTATAGCTAAGATTTTTGATCTCTATGGCAGGCATCTATTCTTCTCCCGCTATGGTTTTGGCAATCTTCATGAGGTTCTCAGACCAGTTAGATGCAAGGGGGCTTACTTTGATCACGGGTATCTGAAGCTCTTTTGCAAGTATCTGCACAGCGGTATCGCTAAACTCCGGTTGTGTGAAAATAGCAGTGATCTTCTTTTCCTTTGCTACTTTGATAAGGGTGACGAGTTCTTTGGGTTTAGGTGTTTTTCCTTCTATCTCTACGGCAATCTGCCTGAGGCGATAAGCGTGAGCAAAATAACTCCATGAGGGGTGAAAGACCATAAAGGTGCGAGATTTGAGTGAGGAGAGTATTTTTTTGATTGTAGCATCGGTTTGTGTTACATGGGCTAAAAAAGTCTTCAGGTTGCGCAGATAATACGCTTTGTTTTTTTTATCTAATTTGATAAGGGCTTTATAGATATTGCGTGCAAGGATTTTGACATTTTCAGGTGAGATCCAGACATGCGGATCGTAATCTCCGTGACGGTGTCTATCATTTAAAGTATGGGATTTATGCGAGTGATGTTTTTGCTTTATAGCTATTTTTTGAATATCTTTCGTGATATCGACGATAGGCATTTTGTTGTTTAAATCTTGAAATTTTGGCAGCCATACTTTTTCAAATTCCACACCAATTGCCAAATAGAGATCTGCCGTGGAGAGGGCTCTCATCTGTGAAGCTTTCGGCTCATAGGTATGTGGAGAGTTGCCCGGTCGTACCATCAGGGTACTCTCTACTTTCTCTTTGCCTATAGCCTTAAGAAAGGTTTGTTGCGGAAGGATACTTACAACGACATTGAGCTTAGCATACAGGGATATATGAAAAAAGGCAAACATAAGAAATACTCTATACATAAGTAGATTATACCAAAACATAGTTTGATATCTCTCTATAAGATAGTTTGTTATACAATCAAAATCGAAGATAACCCCAATAAAAGGCATAAAAGCATGATCCAGTTTAATCGGAGAAAGAGTGAAACGATATCGTTTCATGAAAATGAAGTAAAATTGGCCAAAACAGCGATGGATAAGCTAAGAACGACTATAGAGTTTTTTTATTATCTTATGGAATATAGAGATAAAGATTCTTTTACGATGATTATGATATCTGCCGAAAACTTGTTACTGAAGGTGCCTCTTAAAAAGTGGAAAAGACAATCAGATGTTCTTATAGAGATTGATCCCGTACTGAATGTCTATGTGATTATCTCCCAGTCTACCGATGCCGAGGGCGGTAAACGTTTTGCAGAGATTTTACTTTCAAATATAGAGATGAACGGGGGAGAGGGTGCATATTGTATTGAGACCGATATAGACTCTACGGAACATACGATTCAGAAAGTGATATTTAAAATGGTTGAGAGATATATCACCGTGAAACAGGAGGGGAGAGTCAATCAAGTTCATATTGCTTATATGAATGAAGAGGATACGCCAAAAGAAGAAGAAATTAGCTATTTTAAAGGTTTATAATTTTTTGATTCTTTTTAAATATTTATATGTAGTATTGTATACTAAATAATATTAGGATGCACCATGTTTTCATCTGTAGATAAAAAAAATCGTTTTTCGTGTATTGTACGTTTTTTCGCCATATTGTTCATTCCTCTACTTTTCTTAACGGGATTGGTGTTGGCATATTTAGGCTTTTTCCCTTTAAAAATAGAGTTTCATACGCTATTGATTGTGGCTTTTATTTTTATTGTTTTTTCGTTGTTTGTTAAACATAATGCAAGCTATAGTGTCTGTCGTATGAGAGGTACGTTTGCACAGATGGAAGAGGATCTTGACGAAGCTTTGAGATTGAATGCTTTGACTATCATGGGTAAAACAAAATCAACGCTACCTATCAAAGAGTTTATTTCCGAATACTATCGAGATATACGTAATGATAATTTTGCCCGTGTGGCTCCTTCTGTCTTTCCGATGCTCGGTATTTTGGGTACATTTATTGCTATCGCTCTTTCTATGCCGGATTTTACCGTAGAAAACTCTGAAGCCTTGGACCATGAGATATCTCTATTGCTTTCAGGAATCGGTACGGCGTTTTATGCATCTATTTACGGTATTTTACTCTCGTTATTATGGACCTTTTACGAGAAAAGAGGCATAGCAAAAATTGACAAACAAATTTTGGATTTGGAAAAGTTATATGGTGCACGTGTATGGAAAAAGTTTGAACTTATCAAGCATGAACATATGTTGAGCGAACTCAAAGATCAGCAAATCGTACAGACACTTAAAAAGACATTTAATATAGAGTTTATCAAAGAGTTGAACGACCAGAATCTTACAGCTTTTACCAAAATTATGGAAGAGGCAAGTACAAATTTTGCAAAATTAACGCTACATATACAGGAGGCTTCGGCACAATTACGTCAAACGTTGGAGATGATACAAGATCGAGAAAATACCGTAGAAGCAGTAGCGACGATGCAAGAGAGTATAGAGGGCTTTAATCAAAATGCCAGAAACCTACAAAAAAGTATGGATCGTTTTGATAATTCGGTGGAGCATACCTTTGACAAGATTGACCAAGAGCTTGCCGCGGCAGTGGAGAAACTTGCCACCTTTGCAAGCATAGTATCTGAACAAAATCAATTAATATTGAATAATATGGCAATACTCAAACAGCAAGAAAAAGATGAGAGATAATCTATAATGTTTGAAAGAGACTATCGCGATTCAGAGAGTAATTTTTGGATATCGTATGCCGATTTAATGGCAGGACTTTTGTTTGTTTTTATTCTGCTTATTGGTGCAATTATCTCAAAAGCATATATCGTAAAGTCCAAACTGCACGAAAAAGAGGACTTTTTAGAAAAGAGTTTATTGATGCTGGATGAAAAAGAACGTGATATCTTGATAAAAGAGAGAGTGATTGCGACCTTAAGGGCTGATTTAAACAGGAGTAGAGTATCGCTACGGCAAAGTGAAGAGGCTTTACAAAAGAGAAATAGTGACTTAGAAAAGTATCAATCAATGTTAGTGGAAAATGAGAAAATAGTTGCGTTAAAACGCTCTGAAATTTCTGCACTAAATGAAAAACTTCTACTTGCAAATACCAAGATAGAAAGCCTTGATAAACAGGTTGATGAAGCACGGAGACTATTAGACAGCAGTATGCAAAAAGAGGCCAATACAAGTGAAAAACTTAAATCATATGAAGAGAAAATCCTTTCTTTGTCTGAGAGTTTAAATAGGCAAAAGGAGCAGGCAAAAACAAAAGATGATAGACTTTTGGCACTGAGGTCTGCTATAGATGAGGAGAAGGTAAAATATAACAAACTTGTCGAAAATTTGCAAAAACAGAAACAAAAAATTAAAAGACTTACGGGAATAAAGTTTCAGGCTATTGCTGCACTGAAGAAGGCATTGGGCGAAAAGATAGCTATCGATAAAAAGACAGGTTCATTGAAATTGGCTTCGAATATTCTTTTTGAGGTAGGAAAATCGACACTAAAAGAGGGGGCCAAAGCAGAACTGAAAGAGGCCTTTGAAGAGTATATAGGTGCCTTGTTGGCAGATGACGGGATACGGCCTTTTTTGGATAAAATTATTATAGAAGGGCATACGGATAGTGACGGTGAATATATTTATAATTTAAAGCTCTCTCAAGAGAGAGCACTTGCTGTGATGGAGTATCTTTTAAGCTTGGATTTTTCGAAAAAACATCATATTAAATCGCTGATGGTAGCTTCGGGGAGATCATATTTGGATTTGATTATACGTAACGGCAAAGAGGATAAAGAGGCATCAAGGCGTATTGAGATAAAGTTTAGACTTAAAAATGAAGATGCCATGGAGGAGATAGAGAAGGTTTTGGATGAAGCGTAATTTTGAAGCAAAAGAGATCAAAAGGGCAACAATGGTATTAAATAGATATATTCGAACTGCCAAATCATATGCCAAAATGAATGAAAGATACAAAAAAAAGATTTTTATGCAATCTTCAGGGTGGAAAAGGTTTTTTACGTTTTTTAAGGTTTGGGACTCTTAAAGGTATCTGTATCAATAGGCTCGTTAGAGATATTACTTTCATTGTTTTCTAATAATTTTATCTGTTTTTGTTTAGCCCGGTATTCTCTAAATAGAGCAATTTTTTGTAAATGCTCTTTATAGGTTTGGCTAAAGGAGTGAGTACCTGTAGGTGTGAGCATAAAAAAGAGATAGGGTTTATCTGCAGGGTGTATGGTTGCATGAAGAGCTTGTAGCGTGACTGCACAAAGAGGGTGGGGAGGGATGCCTTTGTGTTTGTATGTATTGTAGGCACTGGTATCGTATTTGATACGAGATGTGTCGACTACACTATGTGCGTAGGGACCGTAATTGAGTGTGGCATCCATTTGAAGATACATATTTTTATTGAGTCTGTTATGAATCACTGCAGAGATTAGTGGCATTTCCGATACAGAGTTGCTCTCTTTTTGGATAATAGATGCAATAATAAGTAACTCTCTGAGATCTCTTTTTTTATGTCCTATTGAAATATCAATCTTCTCATAGGGTTTCATACGTTTAGAGGAGATATCAAAAAGATATTGTATGACTGCATACTCCTTTGCTTTACGGGCAATTTTGTATCTATCGGCCAATATATCTCCCTCCTTGAATCTAGAGAGTCTATTGTAGTGCTCAAGCAGTTTCTCTTTGGAGAGTTTTGTATCATTTGCAAGTCTCTTTCCGATCTCCTCTTTGGTTTCACCCGCATAGATCACTATATGCATGAGTGCATCGGTTTTCATTTGATGTAGATGTGAAAAGAATGACAATCTGCTTTTGTATTTTGTGTTTGTTGTATACCAGCCTTTTTGGGGTATTTTTAGTAGAGATAAGAGGATTTTATCCAATGCAGTGACAGGATAGTTGTGCTTTTTAAGCGTTTCAATGATTTCACTTGGCTTAGATGTATGAAGATAAAATGTTTCTGATTTTGTGTTTACAGGCAGAAAAAAGTAAAGAAGGAATAGAAGCACAGTTATCAAGGAGATCTGAATATAGAACTTATAAGGCTTATATTTACGGGATAAAAAATCTATCATAATAGAGATTATAACGTAGTTATATTGCATCCGAAGATAATTTTTTATCCTGATTGATATTTTTTTGTACGAGTTGTTTGAGATAGTATAGCATTCACAATCCATACACGTTTTCATTCTAAGATAGAGCTATGAATCAATAAGGAGATGCAATGTTTCGAACAAAGTATTTAGGTATGGTTGCTATAGTATCAACAGCTTTTCTCTTTTCCGGATGTATTCAAAATCAGGATACATTTCCAAACCGGTATGGATATACGCAAACGAGTCTATCAGGTGTACATCTCTCTTTACGTGCATACTCATACCCCTACTATTTTGACAGACCCTTTTATTTTTTCAATGGGCTCTACTATTATGGCGGTTATTACAGGAATGGTTTGTATCACTATGGAAACAGACGTTTTAGACACGGGCACTATTATCGTGGAGGTTATAGATACTATAATGGCAGACGATATCGTGCATATAACGGTGCATATGGATATTATAGTAGCAAAGACCATTATAAACGTGCAAGATCCTCTTTTTCAGGAAGAGGCGCTTATGTCAGAGGTAGAGCCTATCAAAGAGAGCGTACAAACAGATATGACAGATTTAGGAACCATAAGAATAAGAGACACAGAAGTAGCGTAGGCATTAGAGAGAGAGGGAGAAGATCGACCCGTCTATTGCAGGGACATAGAGTATCATATGAAGGTCATCGGTCTGCTAGAAGCAGTATAGGCATGAATAGGGTATCAAGAGGGACAATGGGAGTTCGAAAGAGAAGCAGACCGGTAAGATAGTGCCTAGGGGTTGGGTGACACTATTCTTCTTTTCCGTTTCCGTAATGCTCAAAGAGATAATCCGTACTTGCTTTGGCAGATGCTTCATCCATAGGCGCTTTAAAATGAATGATCATCTTGTCTACTTTTTCGCGCCAAAATTTTCTTGATTGTCTGCCTTGGTTAATGATATAGCCAAAGGAGTGGCACATTAGACAGTTTGCCTGAATAAGTTCAAAACCTTTTCCCATTTTGATAGGGAATGCCACATAGGGTACTTCTACTTTCTCTTTTGTCTGGGCAAAGAGAAAGGTACTTGAAACTAACGTGATTATAAGGGCTTTTTTCATTATACTACCTCCACTGTTACTTTGTCTATACCATTATATTTGTAGCCACCGTGATTCCATTTGATCTCTTCTGAAAAGGGTTGGGACTCTCCGATAGTATTGATAGCTTTTGACATGATGGTGATTTTTCCTAAGGTAGTAGGTTTAAAGGTATATCTAAAGGTTCTATAGGCATATCGTCCGAGTTTTCCATCATCAAGAAGGGCTTTATCCCATGTTTTTCCATCATCAAGAGATATCATCACATCCTTAATCCCATGGCCATCATCCCATGCTACACCACGAATCACAACATGTGATTTATGGCTGATATTATCCTCTCTCGTTGGATACCCTATAATCGATTTTACATTCATTTTTTTGATAGGTTTTGTTTTTGGTGCACGTTTTTGGGGTGTTTCGCATTCACATTCATTGTCCGGTACACGATAGGCAACATCCATAAAAAAGAGTTTTTTATACTTGTTCGTGACTGTAATATTTGAGAGCATTTTTACTCAGGAATCCGAATAGTATCCTGGAATAACGAGTCTAAGAGGGTAGCCGTTAAGATACGGTAAATCTTCCCCGTTCATCTCATAAGCGAGAATCACATGATCATCAAGTTCGGAAAGTTCAAGTTCACGTACAAAATTTGGTGTTTCATAATAGGCAGCCTTCTCACTTCCGTTAAAACCAATCCATGCAGCATCTTTTTTAAGTCCTGCTTTATCTAAAATATCTCTAAGTCTTACACCTTTCCAAGTGGCACATCCCATTGCCCCTGATCCCCACTGTATACCTCCTGCTATAGGTCTGAAGGCTGAACGGCTATTTCCGCCACATTGAAGTACGGCTGTTACTTCTACCTGCTCAAATGTAGTTTTTATATCGTGAAGAGAGATTTGAAGCTCTCTTTCTACAAGGCCGTTTACAGAGATTGTAAAGGTGTCGGGGTTGATGTGTGTAGGGATATCGGGCATATGCCATCGTACGAAAAATTGATCATTGGGAGTGAGTGCAGAAGTAAAAACGGATCGTGGCGTCTCTAAAAGAGGAGGTCTGTCAGAGTAGACGATGAGCGGACGTTTTTCCGGAAATGCAATAGCTGAGACCTTTCTGTTGTCTATAGGCTGCTTGGTTCTTTCTGCTTTGAGCATCGTGCCTGTAAGGGCTGTGGTACCTGCTAGGGTGATTGTTTTTTTAAATAAATCTCTTCTTTTCATCTATTACCTTTATGTATAATATAAATATATTTTATTTATTATTTTATCAAATAATTGAAGAGGTATTATCTATTTTGTAGGCTTAATGAGGACTTAAAAAATAAAATATTTTGATGTAAATTTGTAAAATATAATATTTTACTGATAATCAATAGCCATTCATCTCTCCTTCTAGGTAGAGTAATGACTCTTTCAGCGCTTCTAAAACTGATATATCTTTTTCTTCCAGTTTAGTTAAAGCGAGCTGTTTGAGTTTTTCAAGATAGAGTTTGAGTAGTTCCTCTTTATGCATTTAATACTCCTTGTAGTCGTATACAAAAATCTTTTATGGATGGAAGAACAAGGGTAGACTCTCTTTGTTTTTCACCCCATACGGGTTCGGGGAAGTAGGCGTCATTGGAAAACGTGCTATAATATGCCAGTGTACATGAGGAAGATAGTTTCCAAATGATGCAATATTAATTTTTGTTGGGCGGTAGTATGCAAGCATCTCTCTTTCCAAGATATCGAGCAGATCGTATATTTGTATTGGGTCTAGACTAGTTCAGGGGTTCTTTTCTAAAGATTTTTAACAAAACTTTGTATAAATCTTCACCTCTGTGATTAAACCTGAACTCACACTCTTTGAGGTGAGTATTGAAGTGTTCTTTGTCTAGTCCTCTAAATTTGACTAAC
>JALSJI010000033.1 GCA_026989435.1 Sulfurovum sp. | reverse complement strand
TCGGAGAACAGCTTCACTATCTGTCTAAATTTCTGTTCTGAAATGTGTGAACGTTTTACATACTTGTTTTTGACGACCATACCGTAACTTTAGCATATTTTTGTACCGCTAAAGTTATCTAGACCCTATATTATTTAGATGCCGCTTCTTTTAGTTTGAGATATTCATTATACTCTTCAATGGAGATTGTTTTATCTGCACTTTTTGTGACCGTAGGTGCATCATGTATGACGGTGTTAACTGAATCAGTTGCTGCATCTGTGACTGTTTTAACTGAGATTGTTGTGTCATCGGAGATGGTTTTTACCGTGTTTGCTGTGCTATCGGTTGTTGTTTTTAGAGATGAGGCTGCATTATTTGAGAGTGTTTTGGTCGTATCCGTCATATCTTTTGAAACGGTAGTTGTCGACTCTTTAAGTTCTGTGGTTGCTATATTGGCTGAATCTTTTAAGTCGGTAGTGGTACTTTTCATTGCTTCTTGCGTGTCTGAAGAGACTTCGGTAACGACATTTTTTGCATCAGCAGATGTATTGACTTCCATTGTTTTAAGGTCATCGGACATTTTGACCGTTGAGTCTTTTGCATCGGCACTCACGTTTGTGACTGTGCGTTCAGCCGATTTAGAAGTCTCTACCATACCTTCTTTCATAGAGATGACAGAGTCTTTTGCATCTTTACTCAAGCTGATGGCAGCCTCTTTCATGTCTTTAAACATATCTGAAAAGCTAAACTCTGCTTGTAGCCCTGAAAGTAGTGTAGCCGTAATCAATGAAGTAGTGATAATTTTTTTCATAATTGTTCCTTTTTATAGACGGTAATCATATAGTTGTATGACTATTTTGCCGCATTTTTGAGTCTCATATACTCAGCATAATCTTCGGCAGAAATAGTTTTTACTGCATCATTTGCATTATCGCTTACTGTTTTTACCGAAGTGACCGTATCGTTTGATACCGTAGTGGCTACGGTATTTACATTGTCACTGACTGTTTTTACCGAAGTGGTTGCATCGCTAGAGACTGTCTTTGTTGCATCATTAAGGTTTTTGGATACTGAGATTCCCGTATCTTTCATATCTTTAGAGGTCATTGTTGCAGCATCTTTGATATCTTTTGTTGTATTGGTTAGCGACTCTTTTGTATCTGTCGATACGGAGATGATAGTATCTCTAGAATCTTTAGAGGTAGAGAGCTCTGAAGTTTTAAGGTCATCGGACATTTTGACCGTTGAGTCTTTTGCATCGGCACTCACGTTTGTGACTGTGCGTTCAGCTGATTTAGAAGTCTCTACCATACCTTCTTTCATAGAGACGACAGAGTCTTTTGCATCTTTACTCAAGCTGATGGCAGCCTCTTTCATGTCTTTAAACATATCTCCGAAGCTAAACTCTGCTTGTAGCCCTGAAAGCAGTGTTGCCGTAATCAATGAAGTGGTGATGATTTTTTTCATAATGAAACCCTTTTTAATTAATTTTATAATAGAGGAAAGATATCTCTCCTTCTCATTAAAAAGCATAGAGTAAAATTTATTAAATATCACTTAAAATTAATGATATTGTATAATATAATAAAAAATACTAATATAATTTTATTATATAGTAACAAGGCTTAAAATGCAGGAAATGAGCGTTATTTTGTAACAGTGTGTTGCTATAATAATAAATTATATTGTAATTTTGACATTATTTTGATTTATTTTGTATATCATTATACACATTTATGTACTAGAATATTTAATTAAGGTAGAGTCATGAAGTTTTTTTTAGTTACAAGTATCGTTTTTTTCCACACTGTATATGCATCTGAGTATACACAGACAGAGAGGATACATGATATGCAAAAGATGGCACATGCAATGCAAGATATACAATCCGGATTTTTTTATAATAATATAGATATTGTAAAGGCGGGAGCAGAGGAGTTAAAGGAGACTATCATTAAGATACAGGCAACTGAAGCGGAAAAAGGTACAAAAAACGTATATGAAAAGTGGATGAATAACGCAAGTGCAATGACAGGGAGAACACAAAAAAGAATACGGAAGTATGCAGATACGATGTTAGAGCGTTTTGAGGATGGAGATGTCAACCAGGCGTTACATGTATATAATAGAATCACGGCAGAATGTTTGAAATGTCATACGACACTAAGAAAATGGTAGGAGAGATGATGAAAAAATTTTTGCTTATTTGTCTCGTAGGTTCTTTTTTAAGTGCAGGAGAGATAAACAATAAAAGTGAATCAGATGTGATTAAGTTGACAGGAACCGTGGTTTCCGACGGACAGCAGATGATCGGTTCTAGATTTATGGGTTATGTGAAAAAAGTCTTTGTTAAAATTGGTGACAAGGTGAAACGTGAAGATGATCTTTACGAGATCGAGTCGGCAGAGTTTGATATGATGAAGATGCAAGCTGACCTTATGTTGGAGCAAAGTAAGGTAATGGTCGAGTTTTGGCGTGATAAGCTTACTAGAGTCAATAATAAAAAAAGACGTTTGGCTTTTGAGTATAAACATAATAATAAAATAGACTTTTTTGACCTGGCAGATTTGGATGCACAGGCAGCAAATGCCGAGACAATGCTTGAGTCGATGCAGATTATGGTAAAAGAGGCAAATATACGTGCTAAGCAGATGGCAAGTACCTATAACTATATTAAAATGAAAGCACCTTCAGATGGTATTGTCGTGCAGCGCAATATCAGAGTAGGAGATATGGTAATGCCCGGTATGCTTACGATATTACTTGTTGATATGGAGAGTTTGGAGATTGATGTTTCAATCTCTGAGAGCTTGATCTCCAAAGTACGCGTAGGTCAGAAAGTCAATGTTGAGATTCCGTCTATAAAATATCATACGGAGGGTGTTATCTATGCAATTGTGCCCGATGTCAATCCCATGACTCATAAAATTAAAATGCGTGTACATTTTAAGAGAGGGAATGAAAATATTTTTCCGGGGATGTATGCAAAAGTGATTATCAAATAGTCTTAGAGATTTAAGTGACTAAAATCTTTCAAGTCAGTATTTGCAACTCTCCTCTGAAATACGTTAAAAAGTAGCACTTTTTTTCTTTCTTGATCAGCCAACAGATAGTTTATGATTATCTTTTAAATTCATGTTATACTTCATTATTATTTAATTAAAAAAGGAAATACAGATGAAAAAAATATTTGGAATTACGCTTTTCTTTGTAGTATGTAGCATGGAGATTTTTGCGGTTGAACCGGCTAATAAAAGCAAGATAGATGACGGCATCAAAAAATCAGTGGTTGTATATACCGTTAAGGGTAATGCCGAAGAGAAATATAACGCAATGATGAATGAACAGCTAAAGTCCATAGGTTATATAGCCCCGGATCCAAGAAGCGGTGTTCATAGAGTATATAAGAAAAAGTATGGGAAAACCACGCTTGACGGTCTCTCGTTTATGACGATTGTAGATAAAAAAGGTATTAAGCCGTTATTAAATATTGACCCGAGTATTGCAGCATTTAGTCCTTTTAATCTTTTGATGTATAAACATAAAGATAAGAATGAGACCGTTATTTCTCATTTGACTTCAGATGCGGTATTTGATATGTTGGGAACAAGTAATCAAGAGGTAAAAGATGGATATAAAAAGAGTATAGAGAAGATAGATGCATTGGTAATGAAAAACTTCCCTGATGCAGAGATATCGTATAAAACTTATCATCATAGAGCAAAAGATACGATGATGAACTTTGAATATACCTTTAAAAGGTCGGAAAACCTCATGGATTTTGTAGATGAAATTCAAGAAAAAGTAGAAGATACCTTTGAGGAAAAAGGTTATATTATGGCAGGTTTTTTTAATTTTAAAGAGACTTTTGACGGTTCAAATCTTCTTCCTCAGATGGATGAATTTTGGACCTTTTCGCTTTGTCATTTCAAATACTCATATGCCTTTTTTGATAATGAGGGGGCAAGACCGGACGTGGCGGTATTTGCACCATGTACCATATATATGTATATACAGAAGGGGAGCAATAAACTGGTTGTAGGAATGCCTAGGCTTCAAAACTGGCTTAGTATGTTTGATATCAAAGATAAAGCACGTATAGCATATAATCAAAAACTCGATAAAGAGATTGTTGAAATTTTTAAAGAGATGGGTTTTAAGGAGGTTGAATCGACTCCGTTTAATCCTGTAAAATTATAATTTCATAAAGGAGAAGTGATGGCAACAGTATTATTACCATTGGCAGAAGGCTTTGAAGAGGTAGAGGCAGTAGGTCTTATTGATGTGATGAGAAGAGGCGGTATCGATGTGCGAATTGTTTATATTGATGAAAAACTAGATCATGGTAAAGTGGTTACGGGAGCCAACGGTATAGGCGTGAAGGCAGATACCTCTATCGAGAATATTGTCTTTGACGATTTTGATATGATGGTACTCCCCGGCGGATGGGACGGTACCTATGCTCTGGCAGAAGATAAGCGTATTTTGGAGTTACTTCAGGCATTTAAGGAGAAGAAAGTAGTCGGTGCAATGTGTGCAGCACCTTACGTACTGAAAAAAGCGGGTGTGCTTGGCAATGTCTATACCTGCTATCCTGGAGCCAAGGATGAGATAGACCATCCGGGTTATAGAGATGATAGAAAAGTTGTAATTGATGGGAATGTGATGACTTCACAAGGACCGGGTACGGCAGTATGTTTTGGTCTTGCTATCGTAGAGCGCTTGGTAGGAAAAGAGAGTATGCAGGCTGTAAAAGAGGGGATGCTTTTAGACTACTGTTAGAGATACCGTCGGTATTTATCGCAAAGATGATGTTATTGATCGTTATTTTTAAGGTATCATCATCTTTCAAATGATAGACGCTGCAGTGGTTAGTTTTATATTTTTTAGTTAGTGAAACTTTTATTTTATTATCTAAAAAATATGAGGATATTTTTATGGATAAGCCCTGCTACTGTAAATCAAATAAAGCATTTTTTCAATGTTGTGAACCTTTATTGCGAGTACTTAAAGTACCCAGTACGGCAGAAGAGTTGATGAGGTCGCGTTACACTGCATACTGTTTAGGAGATGTGTACTATTTGCAGGTAACTACGCATGATCATACATGGAGTGATCAAGAGCTAAAGTTTATACAAGATTGGGCCGACAATAGTATCTGGCAGCACTTAGATGTACTGCAAAGCAGTGAGGATACGGTGGAGTTTAAAGCGTATTACATTTTTGAGGGTAAGCAGCATATGCATCATGAAAAATCTAGATTTATAAAAGTGAATGATTTATGGAAGTACGTAGACGGAGAGGTCTATGAAAATAAGGTAAAATTTATGCGTAATGAGCCATGTGTCTGCGGAAGTGGTGAGAAATATAAACGTTGCTGTTTTAAAAAGTTGCAATAGTATTTTTTTGATTCAACACAGATTCACCAAAGCTTTGTTATATTAGACAATAATCTATGTAAAGGGAATCAATGTCAGAAGAACCAAAATCAAAACCGCAATTTACACATCTGCACCTTCATACGGAATATTCAATGCTTGATGGAGCCAACAAAATAAAAGTACTTGCTAAAAAAATAAAAACACTGGGCATGAATTCTGTAGCTATGACAGATCACGGTAATCTCTTCGGTTGTATCGATTTTTATAATACCATGCGTAGTGAGGGTATTAAACCTATTATAGGGATGGAAGCGTATGTGCATAACCAAGAAGAGCTTGGTGATAAGTCGATGCGACAGCGATTTCATCTCTGTTTGTATGCAAAAAATGAAGTAGGGTATAAAAATTTAATGTACTTAAGCTCACAAGCCTATATCAAAGGTTTTTATTATTATCCCCGTATCAATTGGAAATTGCTTAAAGAAAAGAGTGGAGGGCTTATCTGTTCATCGGCTTGTTTACAGGGTGAAGTCAATTGGCATCTTAATTTGAGTGAGCGTAATATCAAATTCGGAGCAAAGGGCTATGATGAGGCAAAGAGAGTTGCTTTACGTTATCAAGAGGTATTCGGGGATGATTTTTATTTGGAGCTGATGCGTCACGGTATTGGTGACCAACACCGCATAGACAAGCAAATTATCAGGCTTTCTCAAGAGACAGGTATTAAGATTATTGCTACGAACGATACGCACTATACCGATAAAGAAGATGCAGATGCCCATGAGGCATTTATGTGTATAGCAATGAATAAGCTCTATGACGATCCTAAACGTATGCGACACTCGGTACATGAGTTTTATGTCAAATCTCCTGAGGAGATGGCTACACTCTTTGCAGATATTCCTGAGGCTCTTGAGACGACACAGGAGATTGTAAATAAATGTAATCTGGAGATAAAACTGGGAGATCCAACCCCACCTAATTTCAAGTTTGCTAGAGAACGTGCTAAAGCTTCGGGTATCAATCTTCCTGAACCCGAAAAAGAGTATTCACTACAAAATGACAAGGTACTTTTTATAGAAGAGTCTAAAAGAGGTCTGGAGAAACGTCTTAAAATCGTTCCTAAAGAGAAGCATGATGAATATAGGAAGAGACTTCAGACAGAGATAGATATTATCAATAATATGAAATTTCCGGGCTATATGCTTATTGTATGGGATTTTGTAGACGCTGCTAAAAAAATGGGGATACCGGTGGGACCCGGACGCGGTTCTGCCGCAGGCTCTCTTGTAGCATACTCTCTTGGTATTACAGATATAGATCCTATGCCTTATGGTCTGCTTTTTGAGAGGTTTTTGAACCCTGAACGTGTCTCTATGCCGGATATCGATATGGATTTCTGTCAGGCACGCCGTCAAGAGATTCTTGACTATGTGGTAGAGAAGTATGGGCGTGTGAACGTGGCACAAATTATCACCTTTGGTAAGCTCCTTGCCAAGGGGGTTATTCGTGATGTGGCACGTGTACTTGATATGCCTTATGCAAGAGCAGATGCTATGGCAAAACTTATACCCGATGAGCTAGGTATTGATCTTAAGGGTGCCTATGAGAAAGAGCCCAAGATCAAAGAGTTGCTTAAGAGTGATCCTCAGGCTAAACGTACTTGGGAATATGCATTGGCACTTGAGGGGCTGAATCGTAATGCAGGAACACATGCCGCGGGTGTGGTAATCTCCAATGAACCGCTTTGGCAAAAGACACCGCTTTTTAAACCTACAGGACTTGATACGCTTGCAACACAATATTCAGGTAAATATGTAGAAGATGTGGATTTGATTAAGTTTGATTTTCTTGGACTTAAGACGCTTACTGTGATAGAAGAGGCACTACAGCTTATTGAGCGTCGTTATGGGAAACGTATCGATTTCTCAAAAGAGAATATAGAAGATCCCAAAGTATATGAGTATATTTCGACAGGTGAAACATTAGGTTTGTTTCAGATAGAATCGGCAGGAATGCAGGATTTGGCTAAAAAACTCAGGCCTACAGGGTTTGAAGATGTGATTGCGATGCTGGCACTCTATCGCCCAGGTCCTATGGAATCGGGGATGCTGGATGACTTTGTTGAGCGTAAACACGGACGCTCTAAGATTAGTTATGATTTTCCTGAATTAGAGCCTATACTTAAACCTACCTATGGGGTGATTGTCTATCAAGAGCAGGTCATGCAGATAGTACAGACGATAGGGGGATTTAGTCTTGGTGGTGCCGATTTGGTGCGAAGGGCAATGGGTAAAAAGATTAAATCAGAGATGGATAAACTTCAAGGTGAGTTTGCCGATGGTGCAGTCAAAAAAGGTTTTGATAGGCAAAAGGCTTTTGAACTGTTTGACCTTATTGTCAAGTTTGCAGGATATGGTTTTAATAAATCCCACTCTGCTGCATATGCGATGATTACTTTTTATACTGCCTATTTGAAATATTATTACCCTACCGAGTTTATGGCAGCTATTTTGACACTTGAAAAAAACAACACAGACAAAGTGGTACGTTATGTCGATGAAGTAAAGCGTATAGGGATGAGACTGCTTCCTCCGGATATTAATAGATCAGGGCTTGTGTTTGAAGCGAGTAATATCGATGATGAAGAGGTAGTGATGTTCGGTATGGGTGCAATCAAGGGTGCGGGAGACATTGCTATTAACACTATTCTTGAGGCCAGAAGCGAAGGGCCATTTAAAGATTTGTCAGATTTTGTCTCACGTATAGACTCTAGCAAGGTGAATAAGAAAGTTATTGAATCATTGATTAAAGCGGGTGCTTTGGATAGTTTTGGGTATAGTAGAAAGGCGATGCTTACGCAAATTGAAGAGATTATAGAAGCTGCCAAAAAAGCCGGCGATGCCAAAAAGCAAGCACTTAACTCTCTTTGGGGTGACGATGCAGAGATGACAAGTGTGAAGCTGGAGATCAAAGATCTGCCGGAGTTTGATGCGATGGAAGTTTTGGAGACGGAGAAGGAATCATTGGGTTTTTATGTTTCGGGACACCCTTTAGACAAGTATCGTGAACAACTTGAGGGTATCAACTATACGTTGAGCTCTGAAATAGATGATCTAGCAGACGGATCACAAGCTTTGTTTATAGGAAAGATAGAAAATATTACAGAGAAGATTTCCAAAAAAGGAAATAAATTCGGTATTGCCAATATTATGGATTTGCACGGGAACATAGAGTTAATGCTTTTTGAAAGTCGCCTTAAAGAGTTAGAAGAGGGTTTTGACCTAACAAAGCCTATCGCTTTTAAAGTAAAAATTACAAAAGATGGCGATTTTACACGAATGAATATTCTTAAAATGACCTCTCTTAAAGATGCCAAAAGAACGAAGGTTAAAGTGGAAAAAGAGATCAAACATACACCAGAACCGCAACAGCCGCCTTTAATATTGGCTCTTAATTTAATGCCTGATGCCAGAACAGTCGAGGAGCTAATGTGTCTTGTTGAGAGGTATCCCGGGAAACGTCCGTTAGAGCTTCATATTAAATCAAAATTAGCAGATGTAATTATAGAGAGCAAGTTTAAGGTGAGTGAATTGATACTAGAAGAAGCAAAAGAGTTAGGGGTGTTTTTGGAAGAGGGCTTGTCTGAAATTGCTTGATATAATCAATTAAACTTAATTTTATTTATAAAGCTTATAATATAAATTTATCAAATTAAGGAGGTATAATGAAATTAATTAAAGGTTTACTCACGCTTATTGGGTTTATAGTAGTGGTTCTTGGAATAGTCGGGGCAGTATTATTCGGATCAAAAATAGCAAAATTGGACTCTCAGGCATTACCGGAGTATATGAAAATGTTTGATAAAGTATTGACTACCGGTGATCCTGCCAAGGGGATGGTTCATAGGGTGAAGATGAATATACCTGAGGGGATGAGTAAGGAAGAGGCGTTTGAGAATGCTATTGAGATTATGGATGAGGTCGCTGAAGAGTATGGCTTGGCCATGGTAGATTCAAAGACGATGCCAAGAGGAGGAAAGCTTTTTAAGGATGGGGGATTATTGACGCATATCCGATCTTACTGTTCTCCTCATATAGCAGATAAATTTTTGGCACACTCCGGAGAGTTTATAGGGTTTATGCCATGTAGAATAGGTATTGTAGAAGAGCCAAACGGTGATATTTATGTCTATACTATGGGCTTAGAATTGATGATTCATGGCGGACATACATTGCCGAATGAGTTGCTTCAGCTGGCAAACGAGGTTAGAGACGGCATGTATGCTATTATGAATAAAGGTGCAGCGCTTGAAGAGGAGTAGGACTCCTTTTCTTGAGACTTTTTAGATAATCTTCGCTTTAAAAATCCTTTGTCTATCTTTATTGATAAAGATTGATTCTAGTCCTTATATTCTTCCGTTTTAGCTTATTTTTTCTTTTGATTTCTTGATGTAGAAATATTTCATTTGGCATTTCATAAGTATGTGGTAATGGTGCAGTTGTGTAAGATAGAAACAAAAAAGGATTTGATATTTTTTAATGATGTAATTTTAATTTAACCTACACAACTAGATGTTAGGATATTGGTACAAAATTTATATTTTAAGGATAAACATGTCAAAATTACCGAAGATTATTTGGTCAAAAATTGATGAGGCTCCGGCGCTTGCTACCTATTCATTATTACCGATAGTGAATGCATTTACACAAGCAGCAGGTGTTGAGGTTGTTGAAAAAGATATATCACTTGCGGGTAGGGTACTTGCCAGTCAAGGTTTAGCAGAAGATGAACTCTCTAAATTGGGTGAAGTGGTCCTCCAACCGGATGGAAACATTATTAAACTTCCAAATATTTCAGCATCCGTTGGGCAGCTTAAAGATTGTATTGCAGAGCTCCAGGGTCAAGGGTATGATATTCCCGATTATCCCGAGAGTCCGGCCAATGCTGAAGAAGAAGCTATTCAAGCTAAATATGCAGTGTGTCTAGGTTCTGCGGTAAATCCGGTGCTTAGAGAGGGGAATTCAGACAGAAGAGCAGCTAAGGCGGTGAAGAAATTTGCACAGAAAAACCCACACAGACTCAAAGATTTCTCCGAGAACTCTCAAGCCTATGTGGCACATATGGGCGGAAAGGGTGATTTCTTCTCGTATGAAAAATCAGTGACCTTGGATAAGGATCAAAAAATTACCATTGCGCTTAACGGTAAAGAATTAACCACAATTGACGGTGTAGCAGGTGAAATATTAGATGCTACATATATGTCTATAAAAGCCCTAAGAGCGTTTTATAAAAAAACTATTGAAGAGGCGAAAGAGAAGGGTGTTATTTGGTCACTACATCTTAAGGCTACAATGATGAAGATTTCTGATCCAATTATGTTTGGTCATGCATTTGAAATTTTCTTTGAAGATGTCTTTAAAAAACATGCTCAGACATTTCAAGAGTTGGGTGTAAATCCAAATTTGGGTATGTCCGACTTAGAGAAAAAAATTGCGGGTCATCCAAAAGAGGCAGAGATCAAAGCGGACTTCCTTGCGGCTGTTGAATCGGATGCTCCAAGAATTGCTATGGTGGATTCAGATAAAGGAGAGACAAACTTTAATGCATCCAATGATGTGATTATTGATGCATCTATGCCCGTAGTCGTTCGCGAGGGCGGTAAGCAATGGGATAGAACAGGAGCGGCCGATGAATGTGTGGCAGTCATTCCTGATAGTACCTATGCGATGTTCCATGAGGAGATGGTAGCCGATTGTGTGAAAAATGGCCAATTCGATGTTGCAACGATGGGAACCATGCAAAATATTGGTCTTATGGCACAAAAAGCTGAAGAGTACGGCTCTCATCCGACAACCTTTGAATTGGAAGAGTCGGGTACGGTAACGGTGACTACGGAAGATGGTACCGTACTGATGTCGCATGAGTGTGAAAAAGGTGATATTTGGAGAATGAGTAGGACAAAAGATATTCCTGTTAAAGACTGGGTAAGATTAGCAGTTGAGAGAGGAAAAATTGAAGGTTATCCCGTTGTATTCTGGTTAGATGAGAATAGAGCACATGATGCCCAAGTGATTAAGAAAGTAAAAAAATATCTTTCTGAATTAGATACCGATGGTCTTGATATTAAAATTATGAATGTTACAGATGCAACGCGATTCACAAATGAACGTATTAGAAAAGGTGAGAGCACTATTGCCGTAACAGGTAACGTGCTTAGAGATCACCTAACAGATATGTACCCAATTTTAGAGCTTGGAACATCTGCAAAAATGCTCTCCATCGTACCTCTATTAGCCGGCGGTGGATTGTATGAGACGGGTGCGGGAGGTTCTGCACCGAAACACGTGGATCAATTTTTGGCAGAGGGGCACTTAAGATGGGATTCATTGGGTGAATTTTTGGCATTGGCCGAGTCGCTTAGATTTATTGGTCAAAAGCATGATGATATAAAACTTGCAGCACTGACAAAAGCGTTGGATAAAGCAAATGAAGGCTATCTTGACAATAATAAAGCGCCCGGAAGAAAAGTAGGACAACCAGACAATAAGGCATCACATTTCTATTTGGCTATGTATTGGGCAGAGGCACTTGCCAATGGTGAGGATGCAGAACTTGCGGAGAAGTTTGCACCGGTTGCTAAAGCCCTGAAAGAGAATGAAGATAAAATTATTGAGGAACTTTTGGCTGTAGAGGGTAAAGCACAGGATATTGGAGGATATTTTCATCCAAACGATGAGTTGGCTGCTAAGGCTATGAGACCTTCTGCTACACTTAACGCTATTATAGATGCTATATAAATAGATTATATAGACTACTCAAATACAGGATTGTTCCTGTATAATTCTTCTTTTTTTGTTTTATTGTTATAGCATGTACTTTTTGTGAATTTGCAAAATATCATTGATAATAGAAGTTATGAGTGATGTCTTGTTAAAAAGGGTCTTTGTCTCTATCAAAAAAGTGTGTTGAAAACTATGTGTATTATATATTTAAGGATTAATTAATAAAGGATCAGTATGGCAAAGGGTAAAAAAGTAACCGTTATCGGCACTGGAAATTTTGGATCAACGGTGGCATTTCTTTTGGCAATGAACGGTGTATGTCACAATATTATACTACGCGGCAGAAATTATAATGTAGCAAAAGGAAAGGCACTTGATATGTCTCAAGCAGCCAATGCTGCCAGACAACATACTGTTGTAAAAGCAGGTAAAGGTCCTGAGTCTATGGTAGATTCGGATGTAGTCGTAATTACTGCAGGTGCCCCTAGAACACCGGGTATGAGTAGAGATGATCTTTTATTTAAAAATGCAGAAATAGTTAAAAAATATGCTCTTGAAATCAAGAAATATGCCCCGGATTCGATTGTTATTGTCGTCTCTAATCCGCTTGATGCAATGACTTATGTCGTACTGAAGGTAACAGGGTTTCCAAGAGAGAGAGTTTTAGGTATGGCAGGTATTCTTGACAGTGCCCGCATGGCTCATTTTATCTTTGAAAAACTTGAGTACGGTGCAGGACAGATACGTGCCACCGTGATGGGTGGACATGGAGATACCATGGTGCCGCTTCCCAAGTTTACAACGGTTGCCGGTGTGCCGATTGAAGATTTGCTTGATTCAGACGAGATTGGTGAAATTGTACAAAAGACAAGAAACGGCGGTGCAGAAATTGTAAATCTTTTGGGGGATGGATCGGCTTATTATGCTCCGGCAAAATCTACTTTAGTTATGATAGAAGCTATTTTAAGAGATACCAATCAGATACATTCATGTGCCGTGATGCTTGAGAATAATTACGGGTATTCGGATATTGTATCAGGCGTGCCTGTTATGATAGGTGCAGGCGGAGCAGAACAGGTAATTCAGATGACGCTGAAGCCGTTACAGATAACACGTTTTAAAAACTCTGTTGCCGCGGTACAGGAGATGGTTGACAAATTAGAGAAAATTAAATTTTTTGATATCAAGTAAATTATTTTAATATCTTTATATTAGGTTGATTACTTAGTATATATTAGGTACTTCATAGATACTTAATCTGAAGTGATGTAGAATATCTTATTGTAGATAATGACAAGGAATAGATAAATGGATTATAGAATAGAAAAAGATACCATGGGGGAGATGAAGGTTCCCGCTGATAAATATTGGGCTGCGCAGACACAGCGGTCGATACAAAACTTTAAAATCGGTAATGAGACAATGCCATTAGAGGTAGTGTATGGGTTTGCTAATTTAAAAAAAGCCTGT
Organism: Sulfurovum sp.; assembly: GCA_026989435.1. Taxonomy (GTDB): domain Bacteria; phylum Campylobacterota; class Campylobacteria; order Campylobacterales; family Sulfurovaceae; genus Sulfurovum. The sequence continues at coordinate 63,696 of JALSJI010000033.1, read as the reverse complement.
GCATTGGTGAATAATGATTTAGAACGTATGTCCGATGAGGTGAGTGGTGCCATTGCGCAAGCGTGTGATCTTATTTTAGCCGGAGAGCTTGATGATAACTTCCCTTTAGTTGTATGGCAAACGGGATCAGGCACACAATCAAATATGAATATCAATGAAGTTGTTGCCAATAAAGCCACAGAGATCTTAGGCGGGGATTTTACCAAAGAAAATCTTGTTCACCCTAATGATGATGTCAACAAAGGACAGAGTTCCAACGATACATTCCCTACAGGTATGCGTATTGCCGAAGTGATTGCCGTAACAGACAATCTTATTCCTGCACTTAAGCAACTTAAAAGCACACTTCAAGCTAAATCCGAAGCATTTTCGGATGTGGTCAAAATTGGTAGAACCCATTTGCAAGATGCAACTCCTCTTACCCTAGGACAAGAACTCTCTGGGTATGTAGCAATGTTAGAGACGAATCTAAGACAGATCAATGATGCACTCGTTTATTGCAAAGAGCTTGCTATTGGCGGCACTGCGGTGGGTACGGGACTGAATTCTCATCCGGAATTTTCTCAAAAGGTCTCTGAGAAACTCAATACATTTATGCCTAAAAATTACGGTTTTGTCTCTCAACCAAACAAGTTTCATGCATTGACAGGTCATGATGCCGAAGTAGTACTCTCAGGTGCACTCAAAGCACTTGCTGCAAATCTTATGAAAATTGCCAATGATATTAGATGGCTAGCATCAGGCCCTAGATGCGGTCTTGGAGAGATAGAAATTCCTGCCAATGAACCGGGTTCATCTATTATGCCGGGTAAAGTAAATCCCACTCAGGCTGAAGCTATCACTATGGTTGCTGTGCAGGTGATGGGGAATGATACTGCGGTAGGTTTTGCAGCCTCTCAAGGTAACTTTGAACTCAATGTCTATAAGCCTGTGATTGCATTTAATGTACTTCAGTCGATTAGGCTTCTAAGCGATGCAATGCGCTCATTTGATAAAAACTGTGCCCAAGGTATAGAACCAATTAGAGACAATATTGATCGTTTTTTAAATGATTCGCTTATGCTTGTAACTGCACTGAATCCGCATATTGGGTATGAGAATGCAGCTAAAATTGCAAAGAGTGCTCATGCAAAGGGTACAACATTAAAAGAAGAAGCGGTGGCATTAGGATTTATGACTGCTGAAGAGTTTGATAAATATGTCAAGCCTGAAGAGATGATCGCACCTAAATAGTGTCCTGTTTTTCTTAGTGCTGTGTAAATACATAGCACATTAGTCCTAAACTTCTATTAAATTCTCTTATTTAATTATTATTTAGTAACAAAAAGGGTATAATCCACGCATTATTGACAAGGAGTAGGTAGTGAACGTTCATGAGTATCAAGCAAAACAGATTTTTGCAAAATATGGTGTACCCACACCAAAAGGTATTATGGTAGAGAGTGTAGATGCCGCAGTCGAAGCCGCCAAAGAGTTAGGTGGGCCAATATGGGTGGTTAAAGCGCAAATACACGCAGGAGGCCGTGGTTTGGGCGGTGGTGTAAAACTGGCCAAATCACTTGATGAGGTAAGAATATTGGCAGATGAGATTCTTGGTATGACACTTGTGACACACCAAACGGGACCGGAAGGGAAACTTGTTCAGAAACTTTATATCGAAGATGGTGCAGATATTAAAGATGAGTTTTATCTTTCCGTGATACTTGACAGAAAATTGGAAATGCCTCTTATTATGGCTTCTACCGAAGGGGGTATGAATATTGAAGATGTTGCAGAAAAAACACCGGAAAAAATCATTACGGTTCCTGTTGATCCGGCTATCGGTTTTCAGGGATTTCATGGACGTGAATTAGCATTTGGTCTTGGTATTACAGACAAAGCAGAACAAAAAAATATCATCTCGTTTGCTCAAAAACTTTTTATGCTTTATATGGAAAATGATGCGGAATTAATAGAGATTAACCCTCTTGTACGTACAGGCTCAGGTGAATTTTTAGCACTAGACGGAAAAATGGGATTTGACAACTCTGCACTCTACAGACAGCCTGAGATTGCTGCAATGAGAGATTTGTCTGAAGAGGATCCCGATGAAGTAGAAGCAGCAAAATATGGGCTTTCTTATGTGGCACTTGATGGTGAAATTGGTTGCATGGTAAACGGAGCAGGATTGGCAATGGGTACAATGGATACGATTAATTATATGGGCGGTACACCGGCAAATTTCCTAGACGTAGGTGGTTCAGCCAATGCCGAAACCGTTGCAAAAGGTTTTGAAATTATTCTGAAAAATCCAAAAGTAAAAGCAATTTTCGTCAATATTTTTGGAGGGATTGTACGCTGTGACAGAATTGCAAACGGCATTATTGAGGCAACAAAACTTACAGATGTGCATGTGCCTGTTGTGGTAAGACTTGACGGTACGAATGCTCCGGAGGCATCCGAGATACTTAAAAATGCAAATATTCAAAATTTAATAGTTGCCAGTGATTTGGGCGACGGTGCTGCAAAATCAGTGGCTGCGGCAAAGGGAGCGTAAATATGAGTATATTGGTAAATAAAAAGACAAAAGTCATTGTTCAAGGCTTTACGGGGAAAGAGGGCTCTTTTCATGCAGAGCAGTGTATAGAGTACGGTACGAATATTGTAGGTGGTGTAACTCCTAACAAAGGGGGGCAAACACACCTAGGAAAACCGGTTTTTAACACCGTATCAGAGGCAGTAAAAGCAACAGGTGCTACGGTATCTATGATCTTTGTACCACCTGCATTTGTAGGTGATGCTGTGATGGAAGCAGCGGAAGCAGGTATTGAACTGGCTGTTATTATTACGGAGGGCGCACCGGTTAAAGATATGCAAATGGCAAAAGCATATGCAACGAAACACGGTATGAAAACACTTGGGCCAAACTGCCCGGGCATCATTACTGCTCAAGAGTGCAAAATAGGTATTATGCCGGGTATGATTTTCAAAAAAGGCGGTGTCGGACTTATCTCTAAATCAGGGACACTCACCTATGAAGGGGCAAATCAGGTATGCAATGAAGGGTATGGAATTACAACGGCCGTGGGGATTGGGGGAGATCCAATTATTGGACTTTCTTATAAGCAGCTTTTACCAATGTTTGAGGCAGATCCTGAGACAAAGTGTATTGTAATGATAGGTGAGATCGGCGGTGATCTTGAGATACAAGCTGCTAAACTGATAAAAGAGAAGATTACCAAACCTGTGGTAGCATTTATAGCAGGGCAGACAGCACCTAAAGGAAAAACGATGGGGCATGCAGGTGCCATCGTAAGCGGAAGTGCCGGAACTGCAAAAGAGAAGATGGATGCACTAAAAGCAGCCGGAGTGAAGGTTGTCGTCTCTCCGGCTGAAATAGGTAAAGCAGTTAAAGAGGTCCTCTCATAGAGTACTCTATTCTCTTCTTTAGAAAATGAAGTTAGTCGTGTAGACTTTGTCTATGCTCTTCATTAAAATAGAGATATCGATAACACCCAAACTCATCATTCCTAAATCTTTTTTTCATAATATCTGTTAATTTCATTAGTTACTAGGAACATAATAGTTTTTTCTTTTGTCTAATTTAGAGTATAATATTTTTAAAAAAGTATGCTGATGGATTATCAAAAAATACTCGATGAAATATATGATGAGATACAACCTGAACTTAAACGTGGAAAGGTAGCCGACTATATCCCCGCATTGGCTGAAGTAGAAAAAGGTCAGTTTGCTATGAGTCTTACTTTAGAAGATGGTTCTGTCTATTCGGTAGGAGAGAGTAAGAAGAGATTCTCTATTCAGAGTATTTCTAAGGTATATACTTTTGTTTTGGCACTTGATATCTATTCTAAAAAGCTTTATAGGCGTGTAGGGATTGAACCTTCAGGTAATCCTTTTAACTCTTTGGTACAACTAGAGTATGAGAACGGGATTCCTAGAAATCCCTTTATTAATGCAGGGGCAATAGCGATTACGGATGCACTCATTAGTCATTATGAAGATGAGTATAAAACACTCGAAGTGATTATGAACTTTATTCGTGAAATATCTAATAATAAAGAACTCTCGTTTGACCAGCGTGTAGCACACTCTGAAATGGAACACGGGGACAGGAATTTGGCACTTGCAAGACTCATGAAAAGTTTTGGTAATTTTGAAAATGATGTGCAGGGTACGGTGATGACCTATTTTAAGCATTGTGCGATTACTATGAATACCGAGGAGTTATCTCGTTCGATGCTTTTTTTGGCATTTGGAGGAAAGGATCCTATTTCAAAGCGAGAGTTTATTGATCGCAGCAAGGCAAAACGTATTAATGCAGTGATGCTTACCTGTGGACACTATGATGCAAGTGGAGAATTTGCCTTTTTTGTAGGTTTGCCTGCTAAAAGTGGGGTGGGTGGCGGAATAGCTGCAATTGTACCGGGTGAGATGTCTATAGCTGTATGGTCACCTGCACTTAATAAATATGGAAATTCACATGCGGGTACTTTGGCATTGGAGAAATTTACAACAAAAACGGGACTCTCTATCTTTTGATATGGTATAATACACGCTAAGGTGCAACAGGTAGTTGCTGGTAGCATTTTGCTACGAGAGGAAAGTCCGGGCTGCAAGCAAAGCAGGGATCCATCTAACAGATGGCCAGAGTAATCTGAGGGCAAGTGCAACAGAGAGTAGAAAACCATAACTTAAGTTCTCGCCTTAAGGCGAAGCTTGAGTGAGAGGAATGCCAAAGGGGCTTTGTCTCTTTGGCAGGAGACCTTCCTATGGTAAAGGGTGAAACGGTGGGGTAAAAGCCCACCAGTAGCTGTGGTAACATGGCTAGCTAGGTAAACCCTTCCCGCAGCAAGAAGTATATGGTAATAAGCTTTGCAAAGCTGTTTAATCAGCATTCATACTTCGCTTGAGCGTATGGGCAACCATACGCCTAGATAAATAACTACCCACGACAAAACCCGGCTTATCGTTGCACCTTTTGTGAGTATGCAGATACCTGCATTATTAACTACATTCTGCTATAATCAGGCAAAAAAGAAATTTTAGATGAAAATAATTCCAGTATTAGTGATGCCGCTTTTTCTTTTTGCGAAAGTGCATTATGCAAAGGTGGAGCCTTATGAGACAGTAACTTTAAAATCATCAGTAAGCGGTTTGGTCATCGATGCCGATTTGGATTTAGAGGGAAAAGTCGTGAAATCAAAGAGAATTATACATATTGATGATGCATTGGATATCTCTAGTCTAAAAGAGAGTAAGCAGAGTCTTGTTTTGCTAAAAGAGATGCTTGATTTAAATGAAGAGATTGCAACAACATTAAAACATAGTATGCATAGACAAGAGAGTTACTTCAAGCGAATATCTAAACTTGCTACGGCATCAAAAACACAAAAAGATAATGCATTTAGTGCATTTAGTAGTGCAAAATCACAGTATCTTTCCACAAGAGAAAAGATTATCTCTTTAAAAAAACAGATGATAGATATACAGTCAAAGATAGATAAATTAGAAGACACTGTTGCCAAAAAGTCTATTGTTTTAAAAGATAGATATTTGTATAAACTTTTAGTAAGAAAAGGTGATTTTGTAGCTCCGGGTACGCCTATGGCAAGAGTAGATAATATTAGTCGTGCCAAGTTGGTACTGTTTCTGGGAGAAGAGGAATTGGAAAATATAGCGTTGAAAAGTATCTATATTGATGAAAAGAAGAGTACATATAAAATAGATAAGATATGGAAGGTGGCAGATGAGAAATTTATCTCTTTATATAGGGCTGAGGTCATTATTCCTGCACCGCGAGATATATTTTCAAAATTAATTAAGGTAGAGATAAAATAGATGGAAAAAGCCATGACGTTGGAACAACAAGACAAAGCCTATGTACTTCAAACCTATGCTAGAAATTATATACATTTTGTTAGAGGGAAAGGGTCTGTACTTTATGATGAGCATGGAAGAGAGTATATTGATTTTGCATCAGGAATAGGGGTAAACTCAGTGGGGCACGGAAATGATATCTTAACCAAAGCGATATGTGAACAAGCAAAAAATATCATACATATTTCAAATTTACAGGTAATTGCACCACAAGCGAAATTAGCAGAGCGTATCGTTGAACTCTCCGGTTATGATATGGGTGTCTTTTTTGCCAATTCGGGCGCAGAAGCGAATGAAGGTGCAATTAAAATTGCACGTAAATATGGCGAGATAAAGTTTCATTACAAGCGTTATAAAGTGATTACTTTAGAACACTCTTTTCACGGACGCACTATCACTACGGTAAAAGCTACCGGACAAGCAAAATTTCATACGCCCCATTTTTCACCTTATCCGGATGGGTTTTCTTATGTGAAGAGGATCGAGGATCTCTATCAAGCTATCGATGATGAAACAGTGGCAGTACTTATAGAGCTGGTACAAGGCGAGGGCGGTGTTCAGCCTTTTGAGAAGAAGGAGATACGGGCATTGGCATCTTTTCTTGCTAGTCAAGATATTTTGTTGATAGTAGATGAGGTACAAACAGGTATCTATCGTACAGGTGAATTTTTAGCTTCAAATTTATATGGGATAGAGCCGGATATTATTACCCTTGCAAAAGGACTTGGCGGCGGGGTACCTATAGGTGCAGTGATGACCCGCCATAAAGAGGTGCTTGGAGTGGGTGATCACGGAAGTACTTTTGGTGGAAATTACCTTAGTATGGCGGCAGGTTTAGCAGTCTTAGAGGTATTGGAAGGGTTGTACGATGAGGGTAAAATAAGAGAGAAAGTATTCTATTTTTCTACAAAAATAAAAGAGATTGCACAGAGATATAAGAGGCTGTTTGAAAAAGAGGTAGGGATTGGTTTGATGCGTGGATTGCGTGCGAAGAGTACGGACATTCAAGGAGAGATCATTAAGAGATCTATGGATGAGGGGCTTGTTGTGTTAAAGGCAGGACGTAACACGGTCCGCTTTTTACCGAGTATTACGATAAGCAAAGATGAAATAGATGAAGGGTTTAAACGTTTTGAAAAAGTACTTGATACTTTATAGTGTATGTATGGGACTGGGCTTTTCAGATGGGTTAAGCAACATTCTCTCTGAGAATAAAAATAGACTTTTTGATTATCAGTTTCAGTCAAACGATGCTCAAAGTGATAAGCTTGAGAATGGATGGATTAATCCCTTAATGTTGCAATATAAAAAAAGCTACTCTAAACAGTTTACGGATAAAACAGTGGAAGTAGGAAGTTTTACCGTGGGTATAGATCAGCCTATCTTTCGTTCAGGAGGTATCTATTTTGCTATTAAATATGCACAGGCACTCAGAGGTGCAAATAAAGCAGAGATCAAGCTTAAAAAAAGAGAAGCGATTGCACAGGCAGTCAAACTGCTTTTTGAAATCAAAAAAGTAGAGTTGGAGCAGAAGAGATTAATACTGCTTATTCAAAATGATACTATTGATATTCGCCAAAAACAAGAGAGCTATGAGGCGGGTCTATTAGAGAGCAGTTTTTTAGATCAGGCAATTATTAAAAAAAATCAGGATGAAGCTAAGCGGCTTGAACTTGAGACTACCCTTGCAACGCTCAAACAGAACTTTTCTCTTCTTAGCGATAAAAACCCTAAGAGTCTAAAGCTTCCAAGACTCAAGATAATTCCCGTTGCACGATATAAGAGGAATCATCTTGAATTGGTACGTGATAAACTTCGTGTAAAAGAAAAAGAATATCATACAAAAGTAACATGGGCAAAATATCTCCCTACGGTATCTGTGCAGGCACGCTATACCGATGAGGATCCCAACCCGCTTTTTACAATACCTGGTATTAAAGAGCAGTACTATAGTTACGGGTTTAGTATATCTATGCCACTTGATATTAATATGTTTACAGATGTTGAAGCAAGCAAAGTAGAAGAGCTTAAATCACACACAGAGCTGATTGAACGTAAAAAAGCAATAGAGAAAGAGTATAATCTTATCATAAATAAACTACAGATTATTGACAAAAAAATAGCTTTGGCAAAAAAGGATGAAAAACTTTATAAAAGACTCTATATCAGTACGAAAGATTTAGAGAAGGCAGGAGAAAAGACCTCTTTGGATACAGCCGTTATGTATAATGCTTTAGAGATAAAAAAACTAGATAGAGAGATATTTGCGTTGGATAAACAGATGATTTTGCTTGAATTATACACTAAGGTAGAAAATGAAATTTAGTACCTATATGCAAGCTTGGCTTTATGGTAAAAAGGGATATTATAGAAATTTTAAAGAGATAGGCAAGGGTGGAGATTTTTATACTGCTGTCAGCAGCAGTGCTTTTTTTGGGGCAAGCATTGCCAACTATTTTTATACCTTACTAAAAGAGGATCAACGCAAGAGAAGCGGATGGCTTATAGAGGTAGGTGCACATAAAGGATATCTCTTATGCGATATGATACAGTGGCTTTATACCTGTGATCCGGCATTGATAAAGAGTTTGAAATTTGGAATAGTCGAGCCTCATGCAGAAGTTCGAAAGGTACAGGCGGCTTATATCCAGGAGCGTTTTGGCAATGATATAGATATTACACACTTTGACGATGTTTCAGATCTTAATGCATCTTATGCATTTGTAGTCGCCAATGAAATTTTTGATGCATTTGCCTGTGATTTGATAAAGGATGAGAAGATCGCTGTGGTAGACAATCATACCATCGGGTGGGAAAAAGCAGATCAGGATATACTCAATTGGGCAAAAAAACACCGTTTGCATCAAGGTGAGATAGCAGTAGGTTATGAGTCTTTTGCCAAAAGAATGTTTAAAGGAACGAAGGAGTGTGATTTTATCACCTTTGATTATGGAGAAAAGTACGTACGTAATGATTTCTCCATAAGGGTATATCGCAATCATGAAACTTTTCCTCTTTTTGATCAAGCATTAATTTTATCAGAGGCATATCAAAGAGATGATATGACGTATGATGTTAATTTTGGGCATGTGAGTGAAGCTTTTATAGGTGCCGGTTTTAGGGAAGTACTTTATGAAACGCAAGCTAGAGCCTTGATACGTTTTGGTATTATTGAGATCCTTGAAGAGTTTATGAAGCAGACCACACAGACAAGATATGCAAGAGAAGCAGACAAGGTAAAAACATTGATTTCACCCACAATGATGGGTGATAGATTTAAGATGATACATTTTTCAAAAGGGGGTTAAGATTAATGCTTCATCGCCTTTAGCATACTACATCGTTTAATAGAGGATGCCTCACTCCCGAACATCTCTGTATATTTATTAAATTTCTCTTCACCAATCATGGCAATACATGCCTCTTTTGTCATAGTGCTATTTGTTGTAATTTCTGTTTTTGTCGTATCTGTTGATTGAGGTTTGCTGACTCTTGTTTTTGTTTGTGGATACATATAGTCAGCATTAAAATTTGTATCTTCTACTTTTTTAAGTTTAATATTACGTTTTGGCGGTGGAGGTAGAGTTGAAGATCTATGAAACCTTCTTGTTTTTGATTTATTTTGCAGTTGTTTGGTAAGTGCTTCAATTTTTGCCTGTTGCTGTTGTATCAGCAGGGCTTGCTGTGCATTCTTATTTTGCAGTTGTATCATTTTTTGAGTGCTATTACAGCCTGATAACAATAAGAGTACAAGTGCGGAAGTCATCCATAATTTCATTTGTCATCCTTTTTAGTAGTATATTATTTTATGTTGTATTGTAATATAATTCAAGAGTAAATACCATTAATTACGATCAATTATCCGTATTGTCTTTGAGGATGATAGCCACTGCAATAGCAAATCCCCCATCATGTGAGATAGAAAGAGAACTCTCTTTTATTTTGTGGATAGATTGTGCTTTTTGACTCAGTGTAAAGATAGGTGTACCAAGGGTATTTTTGGAGATGATAATGTCATGAAAAGAGAGTTTTGATCCTATGCCACAACCCAATGCTTTGGAGATAGCCTCTTTTGCCGCCCAGTATCCTGCGATACTTTCTATTTTTTTGAGCGATTTGATTTCCTCATCACAGAGAAAATGTTTTTTAAATCTCTCATGATATCTCTCAACCAATCGCCTAATACGCTCTACTTGAATAATGTCGGTTCCGATTTTCATGATATAATTATACCATAGGATATTGAGCCTATATGGCGTATCAAATAGGTGGATTACTTCTCTTTTTTTTGTAAGATTGTATTGAATCTATAAACAACAGACTATTGTTGTTTGCTTAAGGGTTCTCACATCCATTCTACTACTTTGGAGACTTCATCGGCAATAAAACATTTGACAGTGGTTTTTTCTATAGGTTTATTGGGAATGACTGCTTTGGTAAATCCTTGGGTCTGTATCTCTTTTAAACGTTGTGCAAGTGAGGAGATTTCACGGATCTCTCCGGTTAGACTCACTTCTCCCAAAAAGAGTGTTTTAGCACTTAATTCTCGGTTTTTGTAAGAGCTGAGTATTGCGGCAATAACGGCAAGGTCGGCTGAGGGGTCATTTATTTTAATTCCCCCGGAGATGTTAATAAATACATCGTATGTTCCCAGAGGCAAGTCTAGTTTTTTTTCTAAAAGTGCAAGCAACATGCCAAGACGGTTGTTGTCAAAGCCTGTGGAACTCCGTTTGGCATGACCATATGATTCGGAGACCAAGGCTTGTACCTCTATGATAATCGGACGGCTTCCCTCCATAATTACTGTAAGTGCAGAGCCTGATTGGAGTTTCTCTTTGTTAAAAAATTTTCCCGCCATGGATTTAGCATCATTAAGACCCTCTTTATTCATTTCGAATATTCCTACTTCGTTTGTGGCACCGAATCGGTTTTTAAATCCACGTAGTAGGCGTAAGTCGGAATTGGTATCGCCCTCAAAGTAGAGTACGGTATCAACCATATGCTCCAATACGCGAGGTCCTGCGATAGAACCGTCTTTTGTGATATGACCGATGATAAAAATAGGAATATGTAGAGATTTTGCAATACGCATGAGATCAAACGTAATCGTACGTACTTGTGTTACTGATCCCGGGGCAGAGGGGGTCTCTTCGGAGTAGAGTGTCTGGATGGAATCTATGACTATCAGCTCATAGTTTTGGTTATTTATTTCTGAGAGTACGGAGGAAAGATTGATTTCCGAAAGCAAGTAAAGACTGTTATGATTGGCATCTAGTCTATTGGCACGGAGTTTAATCTGCCCGGATGACTCTTCTCCCGAAACATAGAGTATCTTTTTCTCCTTTTTTGCCAAATTTCCTGCAATTTTGAGTAAAAGCGTTGATTTTCCCACACCGGGACTTCCCCCTATCAGTGTAAGTGAACCGGGTACGATGCCGCCGCCAAGCACCAAATCCAACTCTTTACTACCTGATGCAAAGCGTATAATGTCGTCTTCTTTTATTTGTGTAATGGGTTTTGCTTTGGGTGTGGAATGAGTAGATGATCTAGAAGTCTCTTTAAGATACCTTATCTGTTCCGTACTTAACTCTATCATGCTTTCCCATTCATTGCATGAAGTACATTTTCCCATCCAACGTGGACTTTGAAAACCGCATGATTGACACTCAAAGAGTGTTTTTTTCTTTGCCATTTGCTAGCCTTTTTTTGTATATCAGTGTTATTGTATAAGAAATCTCGTTAGAGATGTCAAAATATGACATATTGAAATTATTTTTAGTTTGAAGCATTTGGATTTCATATCTGACACTAAAGAAAGGAAAATTTCGTTTTTGATATAATCATTTTACTTTACTTTTAGGACATATGGTGACATTTCATGCAGTAAAACAAGCCATTTACGGTTTATACCTGACCAATAGTTACGGATTGCGTCTATCAAGGACAAAAGATCCTATAGAAAAAAAACGTTTGCGCAAGGTCTATTCTTCAAAGCAGTTAGAAGCGTTAAATATTACCGTAAAAATAGAAAATGAGCATAAATTACCCAAGCAGGGGCAGTATCTTTTGGTCTGTAACCATAGGAGTGTTATCGATCCGCCTCTTATTGAGACGGCTTTGGCAGATACGAATATCTATGGTCTCTGGGTCTCAAAAAAAGAGCTTTATAACTCATTTTTTTTTGGATTGTTCGTAAGAAATGCAGGCTCAATACTGTTAGATAGAGACCAAGGTAAAATGTCCGGTTTTTTTGCAGAGATCAAAAGCGGTGTCAAACAGGGTGCTTCGATATTTATCTTTCCGGAGGGAACACGCAATAAGACAGAAATGCCGCTCGTTACGTTTAAAGAGGGCTCTCGTATTATCGCTATGAAAAATAGACTGCCTATTTTGCCATTGTATATTCGTACAAATGCAGACAAGGTACTTAAAAATGCTTTAAAAGATAAAAGTTTGAATCAGCAAGTGGATATTGAAATAGGGGATATACTTGATTATAGACAAAAAGGGGATTTAGAAGAGGCCTATAGAAAAACTTTTGGTATTTAATAGTGTAAAAATCGATGCTCTTTATGTTTGATAAATGAGATAATCTTTTTTAGAATACCGTTGTCCATGGTCGTAGAGATAAGAATTTCAGCAGTATGTTTTGTTGGTGCAGTAATGTCTATTTTAAGCTCTTGGAAACCATCTTTTAGTAGGATTAATCCTTTTTGTCTGTTTTGGTAAATAATTTCACCTCTGTTTCGTTGATATAGAGTCTGTAAAGAGACTTCATAGGCTACTGCACTATCCATCAGCACAATCATCTTTTTTTCTTTTTTTTCTTGCGGTGTCTGCATGGTTTTAGAGAAATATCTCATCTAAAATCGTATTGATATAGTCATTGGGTCTGAAAGGGATGAGATCTTGAGGCTGTTCTCCTGTTCCGATATATAATATAGGCATCTTTAATTCATCAGCAATACTTAAAATAGAACCCCCTTTTGCCGTCCCGTCAAGCTTCGTAACGATGATACCGTCTATACCTATATATTCGTCAAATACCTTTGCTTGGTTGATTGAAGAGCTGCCTTGGGTACCATCAAGTATCAATATTTTTCTATGGGGGGCCTTTGGAAGTGATTTTTTTGCTACACGTAACATTTTTTTGAGCTCTTCATTGAGATTTTTTTCTGTATGGAGCCTGCCGGCAGTATCGATGATGACATGATCATAACCTTTTGCTTTTGCAGACTCAATCGTATCATAGACAACCGCAGAGGGATCATGCCCTTGTTGAGTGGCGACAATAGGAAGCGAGAGTCTCTTTGCCCACCGACTAAGCTGCTCTATTGCAGCTGCTCTAAAGGTGTCTGCAGCACCCAAAACGACTTTTTTGTTCTCTTCTTTATAGAGATAGGCCAGTTTTGCTATGGTAGTTGTTTTGCCTGCACCGTTTACACCAATAATCATTTCGACAAAGGGCTTTGGATGACTCTCTTTGTCGTGAATATCATAGTGAAAGATAGAGATGAGAGAATTGAAAGCTTGAATTCTCGATATGGTATTGGGTAGGCCTTTTAAAAGTTTTTCTATAAGCGTATAGTTGACATCTGCTTCAAGCAGAAGCTCTTCAAACTCCTCTTTGGTGATGTTTTTTCTCTTTTGCGGTACGACCTCTTTGATGGCATCATTTGTTTTACCTAAAACTTTTTTGAGTAGATTAAACATCAGAAGTCCTTTTACTTTTTTATTATCTGTTCTATATCACTTTTAAGCATCTCTAAAGGAGTGATGCCTTCAAAATAGCTGTAGATCTCTGATTTGTTGTAGAGAATACACAAGGGTATCGTTTCCTTTTTTAGATGGAGTGATTTATAGAGGATCTTTGCAATTTTTTGATTTTCTTTGCCTAGGGAGACAAAGTGGTCGATATGGTGTCTATTGAGAAATATTGTTGGTGTGGCTATTTTCTCTGTCTCATCAAGAAGTAGAGTAACGACTCTTAGTTGTTTGGGGTATTTTCTTTGGAGTTTTGATACTGTTTTCATCTGTTCAAGAGAAAGCGTATCATTAAGATAGGCAAGGTTGAGTATTACGATTTTATTGTCTGAATCCTTCGATTCGATATTTCCGTTTAGAAGAAGAGACAACCTGTAGGTTTTCTTTTGGGTACTTTCAAGGGTAAAACTCTGAGGATCTTGGATATGCTTGTTTGATGATGCAGGTTTGTTTAACTCTTTTTGTGCGATGATGTGTGTGTCGTTTTTTTCTGCTGTGTGTGTTGAAGATTTTTTTGTCTCTGTACATCCGGGCAAGGTAGATAAAAGAGTACTGAAAACAAGAGCAGTGATAATACGCACACAAAACCTTTCGCTTTAATTAGTAGATATGATTATAGCCAAAGTGCATTAATATTAAATGGAAGATTATGAAAAAAGAAGAGAGGAAAAAGCAGTTTAGAAATGGGTGTTTGAAGCGTTTGGCATCTTTTTTGAAACATGGAACATACACTGTTGACAAGCAGATTTCTCAAAAAATATATCGGCTGATTCGTAGAGATTTTGCAAGAGATGTGATGCTTTATATTCCCTTAAAAACGGAGGTAAATATTGATGGACTTATTATCCGTTTGCGAAGAGAAAGACGAAAAGTGTACGTGCCGTTTATGGAAGGTAAAAGTTTTAGATTGGTAGAATATAGATTGCCGCTTCGCGAAAAAAAGTTTGGCATTAAAGAACCAAACGATTCAAAAAAGTATAGAAAAAAAAGTATCGATTTTGCTATTGTTCCTATTGTCGGAGTCGATTATACGCAAAGGCGTGTAGGATTTGGAAAAGGGATGTATGATAGATTTTTTGAGAAAAATAGTATATATATAAAAAAAACAGTTTTCGTAACGCGTAAATTGTGTTACACTAAAGAGCTTGTTACAGACAATCATGATGTAAGAGCTGACATGATTTTATCGCGGCAGAGAGACCAAAGGATAGGAAATGTTGGAGATAGCCGTAGGAGCAGGAGGCGTTATTTTCGGAGGAGTAATAAGCTATGTATGGTTAAAAAATATTTGTAAAAATAAGTTTATCCATTATGAACTTGAAGCTAAAGCCAAAGCAAAAGCGATTGAGAATGAGATAGAGCTTGCGCTAAAAAATGCAGATGTAAAAATAAAAGAAAAAGAGTTGGAACAGGAAAAACTCTTTCAAGAAAGAGTTGCACGGATAGATGAACGAGAAAGAAGTGTGATTTTGCAAAAAAAGGAGTTTGAGCGTAAAGCAGAGAGACTCAAAATGTTAGAGCAAGGAGCATTGGAAAGAGAGGCGGTTTTAGAAAAACTTGAATCTCAAAAACAGCTTGAGATAGAAAAAATAATAGAGAAAATGCAAGATATAGCCTCTTTTACAAAAGAGGAGGCTAAAGCATATATTTTGGAAAAGGTTGAAGCACAAAGCCGTGCCGAAGTAGCTGCAATTGTACGAAAATATGAGCAGGAAGCAAAAATTCAGGGAGAGAAGAAGGCCAATTATATCTTGGCACAAGCCACCACGCGTTATGCAGGAGAGTTTGCAGGAGAGCGTCTGATAGATGTAGTCAACCTGCCCAGTGATGAACACAAGGGACGTATTATAGGTAAAGAAGGGCGTAATATTAAGGCACTTGAAATGCTTTTGGGTGTGGATATCGTGATTGATGAAACACCAGGCGTGATCGTGGTAAGCTCTTTTAATCTTTATCGAAGGGCTATTGCTACACGTGTGATAGAGCTGCTTGTGGAGGATGGACGTATACATCCCGGACGTATAGAGAAGACTCATAAAAAGGTTGAGGCGGAATTTGAGCAGAAAACTTATGAAGAGGGGCAGAATATTCTTATAGATTTGGGGATCTTTTCGATGGATGAAGAGTTGGTTATGCTTCTTGGACGCATGAAGTATAGAGCCAGTTATGGACAAAATGCACTACTGCATACCTTGGAAGTGGCAAAACTAGCACGTGTTATGGCAGCAGAGATGGGAGGGGACGAAGTGCTTGCTATGCGTGCTGGGTTATTGCATGATATAGGTAAAGCACTGACGCAGGAGATGGGTGGTTCGCATGTGGAAATCGGTGTAGATTTATGTAAAAGGCATGGTGAGCATCCCACAGTGATTAATGCTATATTGGCACACCATGGACATGAAGCACCAAACTCTGTAGAATCGGCAGCAGTATGTGCAGCCGATACACTCTCTGCTGCACGACCGGGTGCTAGAAGAGAGGTATTGGAGAGTTTTACAAAACGCGTCAAAGAGATAGAACAAATAGCGCTCTCAAATCCTGCCGTACGCAAGGCATATGCTATTAATGCAGGAAGAGAGATACGTGTGATAGTCAACGCACAAAAACTTTCAGATAATGAAACGATACTCGTAAGTAAAGAGATAGCCAAAGAGATAGAGCGTAACGTACAGTATCCAGGAGCAATTAAAGTAAGTGTGATACGGGAACTAAGAGCAACAAGTTATGCCAAATAAGGAAGTAAGCTTATAGTGTTATAATGACATATTTTTAATAAAAGGATCAAAGAAATGAAGCGGATATTTGCAGGATTTATGGTTTTGGTGTTTGGACTCTACCTTCATGCAGAGACACCAAGCAAGAAGAGTCTTCATAAAGATGTAACAAAAGCGCCCATTGTAGTGATTGAGACCAATGCAGGTACCATAGAGGTAAAACTCTATCCGGATAAATCTCCTTTAGCGGTAGAAAACTTTTTGGGACTTGTAAAGAAAGGTTATTATAACGGTACGATTTTTCACAGAGTTATTAAGGGATTTATGATTCAAGGGGGTGATCCAACGGGTACAGGCAGAGGGGGTGAGTCTATTTGGGGGAAAGTGTTCAAAAATGAGCATTCGCCAAATTTGATATTTGATAAACCTTTTTTGCTTGCAATGGCAAACCGCGGTATCAATACCAACGGAAGTCAGTTTTTTATTACAACGGTTCCTACCCCGCATTTAAACGGAGGATATACGATTTTTGGAGAAGTTGTTTCCGGTAAGGATGTGGTTAAAAAGATAGAGAATGTCTCCGTCTCTCCCGGTACCCATAGGCCTTTGTTTCCTCAAACAATGAAAAAGCTGTATATCAAATAGGAAATCTCTTTGCAACAATTTCAAAAGCGTTTATGTTTGTCGGATATCTCTGAGCAGAAAAAGCATATTAGCTGCGATTTTTTAAGTCATTGATATGAATTTAGATTTACTTCGACAGGAGCGTCAAAAATGGCTTACTTGGAAAAATATTCTTCCTTGTCAAAATGCCATTAGCGCTTTGCCCAGACCTTTAGAGACTAAGGTGCATTTAGGGGATTGTATTACGATTGATATCATACCGGCTTCCAAAGAGGATGAGATGCAAATCAGGCAAGCAGCCCTTTTGATGAAGCCTTGGCGTAAGGGACCGTTTCGCATTAACGATCTCTTGATTGATGCTGAGTGGCAAAGTTATATTAAATATAATTTTCTTGAACCCTACTTTGCACTTAAAAACAAAATCGTGGGAGATATAGGGTGCAACAACGGCTACTATCTTTTTCGAATGCAAGAGCATCTGCCTAAGAAACTAATTGGTTTTGACCCTTCGGCTATCTATTTTTCCCAATTTCAATTTATCGATCATTTTATTAAATCTGATATTGTCTATGAGCTTTTGGGGGTGGAGCATGTAGCGTTTTATGAGCATAAGTTTGATGTGTTATTTTGTCTAGGGGTGCTTTATCACCGTTCAGATCCTGTGATGACGTTGAAGTCTTTGTGTAAAGGGCTCAATAGTGGTGGCGAACTTATTTTGGATACTTTTATGATAGAGGGAGAGGATGACATTTGTCTCACTCCTAAAGAGAGATACTCTAAAATACCCAATATCTATTTCATTCCTACCGTGCCTGCTTTGATTAATTGGTGTTACAGGGCAGGGTTTGAAAAGGTGGAAGTACTTGGAAATATGATTACCGATATGAATGAGCAGAGAAAAACAGAGTGGATTGATACTCAGAGTTTAGAAGATTTTTTAGATCCGAATAATACAACAAAAACAGTTGAAGGTTATCCCGCACCCAAACGGGTTTATATTAAAGCATATAAAGCCTAAAGGGGGATGAATTTTGACAGATATTTGACAAATTGGGAGTATACTTTGACGATCAAATAAGTTATGTATGGATTAGAAAAGTACTTTTATTTTTAAATAAGGTAGATTTTGTTATAAATACATTAATAAATGAAAAAAATATAAAAACTTTAAGTTTTGGTTTTTATACAGACGGAATGGATACAGATGAGAATATTAACTGTCGGTTTTAGTGATGAGTATGTCAAGAAGCTTGAAAAAGAGTTGGAAAACTATTTTATATGTATAGTAGACAATGCAAAAGATTTATATGATGCGACCAATTTTACAGATTTCAGACATTACGAATTAGTGATTATCGTTGATGAGGGTGTTAGGTTTTCTCTTGAACGCTATGTTAATGAAGTCAAAAAGAAAAAGAGTGAAACAAAAATCATTATTCTCTCTCAAAACCTCAAACAACAAGAGGCTTTTTTTAAGTTGGGTATAGATGATGTTATTAGTAATCATGCTGAGCATCCTGACCTTATAGCGGCAAGGGTACTTTCAAATATGAGACATCTTTTTGGAACACACGTGAATATTGAGAAGTTGGTTATTGATATAGCCAATAAAAAGATAGAGTATGATGAAAAAATTGTTTCACTCAACGGAAAAACATTTG
The DNA here is from genome assembly GCA_026989435.1 of Sulfurovum sp. Taxonomy (GTDB): domain Bacteria; phylum Campylobacterota; class Campylobacteria; order Campylobacterales; family Sulfurovaceae; genus Sulfurovum. The sequence continues at coordinate 45,056 of JALSJI010000033.1, read as the reverse complement.
ATATTCTTGCTTATCTGGCATTACGAAAACAGCGTGTCTTTTCTAAAGATGAGATCATTAATGCACTTTGGGAAGAACCGGAGTATGTCAGTGACAATACCGTAGAGGTAGCGATTAATCAGATTAGAAAACGTCTGAAAAGTATTCTAGGCTTTCAGGTGATACATACTGTAAGACGCAGGGGATATAAGTTTGCTTATTAAAGCTTTTGTTTTTGAGGACTAATTATTTTATGCTATACTCTTTTCATTAACTATGATAGAGGTTCTCTTTTATGAAAAAATTTTTACTTTATATCTTTTTTGGGCTTTTGGTTCTTGGTGCCCTGTTTACCTATATTCTCTATACCGAAGGTTTTTTTGAAAAATCTCCTGCACAATCAGAACTTAAACCTTTTGAGATGAAGTGTGAGTCCGGGAAGTGTGCTGCAGGGAAATGTGCAGGAGCTAAATAGTCTGCCTTACTTGCTCTATCCAGAAGGGGATGGCTCTTTGTTCTGCCTTGAGTGTGGTTTCTGCTCCATGGCCTGGGTAAACGGTATAGTCTTTCTCTATTCTCATCGCTTTTTCCAAACTTTTTATCATCTCTTTTCCGTCTGAGAAAGGGAAATCCCATCTGCCTATTGATTGCCGAAAGAGAAAATCTCCTGAAAACCATACATCTTTGATTTGGATAACACTGCACCCCGGAGTGTGACCCGCAAAGTGAAGGTACTCTATTTGAATATCTTCAATGTTCAGTCGCTCATCACCTTTTATCTCGTAATCTGGCGTACTTGGAGGGGTTGCCTGTCCCAATGGACATTTTTCTAACATAAAACTATCACCTTTAGGGCAATAGAGTGGTATTTTGAGTTTCTCTTTGAGTGTTTGGTTGGACCATACATGATCAAAGTGTCCGTGGGTATTGAGTATAGCAACAGGGTTTGTAACATGCTCAAGTACCCATTGGCTTGCTCCCATACCGGGATCTATAATGAGATCTTTATTCTCTATTGTAACAATATAACAGTTGGTTTGGGTGGCACCCATAGGCTCTATTTTAATCTCCATCGGTTATACTTTCCTTTATGAATATGTATAGATTGTTAGAGCAGGCCATCTGCAGTGACGACATACGCATCAAGGAAAAATTGACCGCTCAGTGTTTGTCATATTGTAACCAAAATGAGGTTAGGGAAGAGGATGGTTTTGTGCCAGTTTTTTTTACGGAGCCGTCTTATGTTTCAATGTGCACGATTGTTAGCCCTTCAAAGCTGCCACAACGTAAAGATTTTGATACGAAAGAGGGGTTGGCTACCTTGGTACATGCTATTGCACATATAGAGTTCTCTGCTATAGATTTGGCTCTTGATGCAGTCTATCGTTATACCAATATGCCAATGCAATATAAAAGGGACTGGCTTGAGGTAGCTGCCGATGAGATACGGCACTTTTTGATGCTGGAGGGTTTACTAAAAGAGCTTGGGTATCGTTATGGGGATTTTCCGGTACACTCCGGATTGTTTGAGGCTGCACAAAAAACTACGGGGGATATCCTCGAGAGAATGGCAATAGTACCTCGTTATTTTGAAGCCTCGGGACTTGATGTCGGTCCTCATATTATTCAAAAACTTCACAACAAACGTAAAATTCCTTCGGTTTCCAAACTTATTGCTATGTTACATCTTATTTATAAAGAGGAGATTGTGCATGTTTTAAAAGGGGACAGATGGTTTAAGTATCTCTGTCAAAAAGAGCAAAAAAGCGATGAGATCTATTTTGATATCTTACAAAAATATAATCTGCTTCATAAGCATAGACCTCATGTGAATGTACAAGGACGTAAAGAGGCAGGATTTTCATGTAAAGAGATAAAAAGGCTTGGGGCAAGTGAGTGTTCATGAGAACCTTTATACAAGAGATGTTTTTTCATCCTAAACCGTATCATTGGATTGCTATTTTTCTCTTGCTTCCTTTCTCTTTTGTCTATGGTAGCGTCATGTATTTGCGTAGAAGATTTACATCCCTTAGAGAGTATGATGTTCCTATTGTTTCGGTAGGTAATCTGATTGTAGGAGGGTCAGGTAAGACCCCTTTTGTGATAGCATTGGCACTGCGTTATAGAGATGTTTTTGTGATCTCTCGCGGATATGGACGTAAAAGTAGAGGACTTGAGGTAGTGAGTATACACGGTAGGGTAGTAGCAGATGTTTATACGGCTGGGGATGAAGCGATGCTTATGGCACTCTCTCTTCCAAATGCATCGGTTGTTGTGAGTGAAAATAGAGATACGGCTATTGCATTTGCCAAAGATCATGGAGCAAGGTGTGTGATACTCGATGATGGATTTAACAGGGTCGATATAGCAAAATTTGATATTTTGCTTGAGCCTTGCAGAGTTGAAAACTATTTTACATTTCCTGCCGGTCCCTTTAGAGAATTTTTTTCAACACGAAAAAAAGCAGATTTTATTGCAAAAGAGAATGAAACCTTCATACGAAAGGTGAAGATAGAGAATATTACACCAAAGATGGTACTGGTAACAGCGATTTCAAATCCTTTGCGACTAGAGCCCTATTTACCAAAAGGGGTAGTGCATAAAGTATATTATAAAGATCATGCCTATTTTCATGAAGATGTTTTAAAACAGTTTTTGAAAGCGTATGGTGCAACATCAATTCTTTGTACCTCGAAAGACAGAGTGAAGATGCATGGGTTTAAGTTGCCTATCTCCGAAATGAAGTTAAAATTAGAGATTGAAAAAGAGTTCATAACAGAAATAGACAAGTATATTGAAGGGAAACAGAATGCGTGATAATATGTCGGTTGTAAAGACACTACTGGAGGCACTGCCTTTTATCAAACGTTTTAGCAATGAAAAAATCGTAATCAAATATGGTGGTTCTGCACAGACGAGCTATCATCTTAAAGAGCAGTTTGCACAGGATATTGTACTGTTACATCTAGTCGGTATGAAACCTATCGTGGTGCACGGAGGGGGCAAGCGTATTACGGATATGCTTACACAGTTAGGTATAGAGACAAAATTTGTAAAGGGTCAACGTGTAACTACCAAAGAGATAATGCATGTAGTAGAGATGGTGCTTTCTGGTCAAATTAATAAAGAGATAGTCTCTCTTTTGGACAATCATGGCTCCAAGGCTATAGGTATTTCCGGAAAAGATGGTGGGTTTTTAAAGGGGGTAGCAAAAGATTTTGAACATTTTGGTTATACAGGAAATATCGAATATATTAACCCAGAGATTGTCAATAATATCATTGAAGATGGTGCGATTCCCGTAATTGCTCCTATTGCAAGTAGCAGTACTATGGGACATCCGGGATTTAACATCAATGCTGATTTGACAGCATCCAAGGTTGCAGTAGCGATGAAGGCAAGAAAGGTGTTGTTTCTGACAGATACTCCGGGTGTGCTTGATAAAGAGATGAATCTTATTACTAATCTTAGTATTGAAAAAACAGAAGCACTTAAAAATGACGGTACGATACAAGGAGGTATGGTGCCAAAAGTAGATGCCTGTATCGAGGCTTTAAGAGGCGGTGTTAAAAAGGCACATATTATAGATGGTCGTATAGAGCACTCTCTTTTGTTAGAGATTTTAACAAGTTCAGGCGTAGGAACCTGTATCGAGTTATAAAAAAGAAATATTTTGGTAATAATGTAGTAATACTTTAAGGAAACTTTTGCTATGATTACTTCATGCAGTTTTTTGCTGTATAAGGTTTGTATTTAGTATGTTAAGAGGTGAAGCAGTTTGTATATATTGACATTCTTTTTCCCTAACTATACATTATCGGTATGTATGGATTGCCTTCATCTTATAATATGCTAAATACCCACATTACTCCTTTTTTCTAACTCAAAATAACCAACAAGATGCTATAGCAAATTTTGTCAGTTTTTTTGGTTATAATATAACGAATTTGTATACTAGGGGTACAGGAGAAATGAATGCAATTTATTGAAACACGTGGAAATGATGGCAGCAGGGTGCAAAGTGTCTCTTTTTCAGATGCTATTTTAAACCCGAGTGCTAGTTTTGGTGGACTCTATGTACCAGAAAGTATTCCGGATATCGGCAATGCGTTTTTAGATAGGCATTTAAAGAGCAGTTATAAAGTATTGGCATTGGACTTTTTGAAAACCTTTGAGATTGATATAGAAGAAGAGATACTTATCAAAGCATTAGAGCGATATGAAAGATTTGATGATCCTCTTAATCCTGTACCTCTATGTAAAATTGAGAATGACTGTTTTGTCTCGGAGCTTTATCATGGTCCAACGCGAGCTTTTAAAGATATGGCACTGCAGCCTTTTGGATACATATTGAGTAGACTGGCAGAACAGAGAGGTGAAGAGTATCTTGTCATGGCAGCTACAAGCGGGGATACAGGTCCTGCAACACTTGAGACCTTTAAAAATAAGAAAAATGTGAGGGTGGTCTGTTTGTATCCAAAGGGGGGTACTTCAGATGTACAAGAGCTGCAGATGGTTACAGAAGATGCACCTAATTTAAAAGTAATAGGTGTTAAAGGAAATTTTGATGATACACAGAGTGCGCTAAAAAGATTACTCTCATCAGATGATTTTACGTCAGAACTACGAGAGCGCGGTATTAAATTAACAGCGGCAAATTCAGTGAATTTCGGTCGTATCATTTTTCAAATCATCTATCATATACATGCGTATTTGGAGTTAGTCCGAAAAGATGAGATCGCTATGGGTGAGAGGGTATATCTTGTGGTTCCTAGTGGAAACTTTGGCAATGCTTTGGGTGCATATTATGCAAAAAAAGCAGGTCTTCCAATAGAAAAAATCTTGATCTCTTCTAATATCAATAATATTCTTACTGATTGGATTCAAACAGGGGTATATGATTTAACAACAAGAAGCTTGATACGGACAGAGTCTCCTGCAATGGATATTTTGAAAAGTTCAAATATTGAGCGTATACTTTTTGATAAGTTTGGCGAGATGCGAACTAAAGAGTTGATGGAGAGTTTGGATAGAGATGGAAAATTTGTTCTTACTCGGAGTGAACTCTCTATGCTTAGAGAGGACTTTGATGCATCTTTTATGGATGATGACAGCTGTTACAGAGTCATTGGGAAGTATGCGAAGAGCGGTTATATGATGGATACACATACGGCCACATGTATGGGAGCATACGAAGAGTTAAGGGAAAAACGGCTAAAGACAGTCATCTACTCTACAGCAGAATGGACAAAGTTCTCTCCTGCCGTAGCAAAGGCTTTGGGAAAAGAGGGAGTATCCGGTGATATAGAAGCACTTGCATGGGTCAGCGAATACTGCAATGTAAAAGTACCGTATAGCATATCTGAACTATTTTTAAAGCCGGTTATTCATCATAACGTGGTTGAAAAAGAGTCTATTAAAGGAGAGATGTTAGACTTTCTATAGTTTAACATACGTAGATGCAGCGTGAATAGATATTTATATTTTCTGTTTGTCTCTTTTTTATTTAATAACCTTTTTTTATTTAATAACCTTTCTTGGGCGAAAAGCGTTGTAGATTGTAGGGTGATTGTAGGAGGCAGTAAAATATGCAATCCTTATGGAACACGATGGATCAGAACAACAAAAATAGAATATGACAGAGATAAAAAAAATCCTATTGTCTCCAAAACTATGCCCACTCCCGAAGAGTTTCACATGAAAGTGATTTCTGTACAAGATTTAATTGACAGATATATTAAAATAGAGACTCCTTTGCGCTTTGGTCTTTCAAAAGAGGAGTATTTTAAAACGGAGCAGAAACAGGTTATAGTGCCTCAAAAAGAGAGTGTAGCGAAAAAGAAAAAAAAGAATACTAAAAAAATTTATGTTCGATATGGTAAGTATAAGGTTATGAAAGGGGATACGCTAAGTTCCATAGCAAAAAAGTTTTTTATGAAAAAGAAAGAACTTATGCGTGTCAATCTTATAGATGAAGAGAGTGTTTTAAAGGTTGGTCAAAAACTTCGAATTCCTTTTGAACAGAGAATGATAGATGCTATGGTTAGCGGGGAGTATACTATAGTATCGGGAGATACGCTTCACGCAATAGCAAAAAAATTTAAAATAAAAGCAGAAACACTAGCTATATTAAATAATATTGATTCAAAAACAGTGATTAAGGTAGGTAAAAAATTAAAACTTCCTTTTGGAAATAGAGAAAAAAAAGAGACATTGGCAAAACATACTTTGAAGAAAAAAGCTGTTTCAAAAAAGAGAAAAAAGATGAAGATGTTAAGCTCTTTCGGAAAGAGGATGTTGCGTGTAACGGCAACAGCATATAGTTCTCATAAGAGTCAAACAGATAGTACTCCTTTTCTTGCTGCATGGAATAATCGTTTGCGCCCGGGAATGAAGATCATTGCGGTTTCACGAGATTTATTGACAAAATATGGTCTCAAAAATGGTACTAAAGTACGTATTGGCGGACTTCCCGGATACTATAAGGTACGTGACAAAATGAATAAACGTTATACGAAAAGAATAGATATTTATATGGGGCTTGATAGAAGAAAAGCATTACGTTGGGGCAGAAGAAGCGTAATGATTTATTGGTGAGACCCGTGAAGTAAATGACAACTGCTTGTCGTTTGTAGGGTTGGAACCAGAATGGTTATACGGAGTGAAGTAGAGAGTCTATTGCAAGGATTCGTAAATCTCCAGTATCTCAAGATAGGCATCTGTTTTTTCTTCATATACTCTCTCAAGCTCTTTAAGCTCATCACTAAGTTTTATAAGACCTTTTTCTTCGTAGCATTGAGGATTGTTTAAGCAGGCATTTATTTTGGTTATTTTTTGTTCAAGTACTTCTATTTCATGAGGCAGTGTTTCATAGGCAAGTTGCTGTTTGTAGCTTAGTTTTGTCTTTCTTTTCTCTTTGGGATGCTCTTTTTTTTCTGTGATTTTGGATACCTTTTGAAGATCTTCTAGCTCTTGAATCTCTTTTTCTATCTCCAGATACTCAGTATAAGATCCAAAAGACTCTTCGATTATCCCATTGCCTTTAAAAATAAAGAGTTTAGAGGCAATTTTATCTATAAAATATCTATCATGAGAGACAAAAAGCAGTGCACCCTCAAAAGCGATGAGTTTCTCTTCCAAAATAGTAATAGTCTGTATATCCAAATCATTGGTAGGTTCATCGAGTATAAGGCACTCTACATTTTTTGTAAAAAGAAGCGCAAGGGCAACTCTGTTTTTCTCTCCTCCGCTAAGTTGTCCTATTTTTTTTGTCATATACTCCTGAGGAAATAAAAAGCTTTTAAGGTAGGCGTAGACATGCATATGTCTGTCTTGTACATTTACATGGTCTCCTCCATTGGGACAAAAAGTTTCTATGAGAGTGTGTTCGTTGTTGAGCATCTCTCTGTGTTGATCAAAATAGCCTATACTAAAATCCCCTTTGTTAATTATGCCTGTATCGGCTACGACTCTTCCAAGAAGTAGTTTGAGTAGTGTAGACTTTCCTGCACCGTTGATACCGACGATGGCTATTTTATCACGCTGCAGTATACGTGCAGTAAAGTTTTTTATAAGAAGTTTATCGGCTATGGAGTATGTAAGGTTTTCGATATCAAAAAGCATTTTTCGTTTGTTTAGTCCCTTTTCTCCTCTCCAACTTTTTTTTTCGCGTTCAAGTTCTACTTGCATCTTGCGTATGAGTGTAGGATTTTTTTTAGCTTCCTGACGCAGTTGAAGGACTCTGGCTTTTCGTCCTTGATTTCGTTTTTCTCTGGCACGTACACTCTTACTGAGCCACTCCTCTTCATGCTTGAGCAGTTTGAGAAGATTCTCATGTTGCTTTGCAAGAGATTTCATTCGCTCCTCTTTTTGCAAAAGATAATCTCTGTATCCGCCTTTATAGCTAACAAGTTTTTGGTTTTCCACCTCTATAACACGCGTAGCAATGGTATCGATGAAGTGTCTGTCATGCGAAATAAAGAGTAGGGTAAATTTCTCTTTGAGGAGAATCTCTTCTAAAAATGTTACCATATAAACATCAAGGTGGTTGGTGGGTTCGTCTAGGAGTAGTACATCAGGTTTTTTGAGTATCAATGATGCCAGTGCCACACGACGCTGTTCTCCGCCGGAGAGTGAAACCACTAGACGATTTTCATATGTTTTGAGTTTAAACTCTTGTAAAATACGTTCTATTTTGTCATCTAGGTTCCAAGCATTGTGATGATCTAAAAATGCAGTAATTTGTTCTAGTTTTGCCAAAAGAGTTTTATTTTCAAAATCCTGAGCCACTTCGAGGCTGAGTCGGGTATGCTCCTCTTGGGCAGTTTTGAGTTCGGTGAGTTCGTTTGCAATAGCATCACGTACGGTAAGTGTGGTTTCAAAGTGTGGTTGCTGCGAGAGCATCTCTATTTGCAAGGAGCCATCTACCACACGTTTGCCTTCTGTAGGGGCTTCTGTCCCAAGGGCTATTTTCATCAGTGTAGATTTTCCGCAGCCATTTTGTCCTACTAGTGCGATACGCTCATCGGTATTGAGATGAAAATCTATATCATCAAGCAGAAGCTTTACATCATACTGTTTTTTAATTTTAAAAAGATCAATAAGTGCCAATATCTATCCTTGGATACGCTATTGGTAATATTATATCAGATTTAAGTCTTGATTAGGTATATTAATTGAAAGTCAGTACACAAGGAATATTTATGCTAGAAACCTTAATCATCCTTTATTCTCTTTATACTTTGATGAAGCTCTATATCTCAGTTATGCAGATAGGATATATCAATGAAGAGAAACGAAAGGCACCCGTATTGATGTCTAAAGAGGACTATGTATCAGCGGCAAATTACGCTGTAGCAAACGGAAAATTAGGATTATTGACAACCCTAGTTGATTATCTTATGTTTATCTGGTGGGTATTGTTTGGATTTTCATGGTTAAGCTCCGTTATTGATATACAAGACACTGTTAGTGATGCAGTATTTTTTTTACTGGGGTTTGTCACTCTCAATTTTATCGTTACACTCCCCTTTGATCTTTATCAGAAATTCAAAATTGATGAAGATTTCGGGTTTAACAAGATGACAGCAAAGATGTTCATATCAGATATTATAAAATCAACCCTTTTGTTTATTATTCTAGGTGGGGTTGCTTTTGCACTTTTAGCATGGATTATCAGTAGATTTGACTCTTGGTGGATTTGGGGGTTTGTGACGGTATTTACGATTGTGCTTTTAGCCAATGTGCTTATGCCGACCTTTATGGCACTGTTTAACAAGTTTACACCCATACAAGAGGGTAAGCTCAAAGATGAAATCTCTAAACTCCTTGAGCAGGTAGGATTAAAAAATGACGGCATTTTCATTATGGATGCAAGCAAACGGGATGGTCGTTTGAATGCTTTTTTTGGTGGATTGGGTAGATCAAAACGTGTGGTACTTTTTGATACCCTTGTAGAGAAGTTGAATAACAAAGAGCTTATAGCTGTGCTAGGGCATGAACTAGGACATTTTACCCATGGTGATATTTGGAAGAATATAGGGCTTACGGGTCTGTTATTATTCATTGCTTTCTACCTTTTTGGGCATCTGCCTGACACACTCTTTTTAAACATGGGAGTAAGTTCAAATGCAGGTATAAAGATAGCTATGTTGATGTTGTTACTCCCTTTGCTTAACTTTATTTTTACACCATTTATTTCAGCCGTAAGCCGACGTAATGAATATGCTGCAGATGCATTCGGTTCTCAGATAGGAGGAAAAGAGAATCTAATCGCAGCTCTTATGAAACTTGTCACGGAAAACAAAGCATTTCCAAAGTCTCACCCTTTGGTTATCTTTTTTTATTACACCCATCCGCCGGTATTAGAGCGTCTAAAGGAACTAGGGTTTGATGTATCAAAAACCTCTGCGCAAGAGGTAACTATTGAAGAACCTTCACTTCCTAATGACGGTATTTTTGCCTTTATGGACAAAAATGACCATTAAGGAGGCATTGGCATGGGCGACCTCAATATTGAAAAAGAGTTGTGAGAGACCCCAATATGAAGCAGAACTACTTTTAGCCTATTGTTTAAAAGTAGAGCGTGTCTATCTCGTTACACACGCAGACAAAGAAATAGATATTAAAGAATATGAGAATTTGATTGAAAGAAGATCTCACTATGAACCTTATGAGTATATCGTAGGAGAGGCAAGTTTTTACGATATTCATTTGTCAGTAGAAAAGGGGGTACTTATTCCTCGCCCTGAGACGGAGATATTGATAGATCTAGTGGCAGATATTATAAAAAAAGAGCAGATTAGGCATATTGCAGAGATAGGTGTAGGGAGTGGGGCTATCTCGATAGTTTTGGCACGAAAATTTCCTGATTTAGAGTGTGTTGCCACAGATATCAGTGAAGAAGCGATAGCCGTTGCCCAGTTAAATATTAATAAATATAAATTAGGGAAGCGGATTACACTTCGCAAATCCCATTTGCTAGAAGAGGTAAGCGAATCTGTGCAACTTGTGGTTTCCAATCCGCCTTATATCGCAGAGGATTATCTACTCGAACCTCATATTATAGATTATGAACCCAAAGAGGCACTCATCGGAGGCGAGCAGGGTGATGAGTTACTTAAAGAGATTATTTTGGATGTCAAAGCCAGAGGTATCAGGTGGCTTGCTTGTGAAATGGGCTATGATCAAAGAGAGTCACTTCAAGCATTTGTTAATGAAGTTGGAGTAAAATCCATACAATTTTATAGGGATCTAGCAGGCTTGAACAGGGGTTTTGTTATAGAATTTGATAAAGGAGAACAGTAATGAGCAAAAATTTTAGAGTAGTAACAATGGCATATCTTCTCTTTACTTCAATGGTATTGGGTATGATGCTTTATGCAGGTATTGTCGTGACATCAGTTACTTTTCATACAGAGCTATATCTTGGGAATGAATTGTTAACGCAGTTTCAAGAGGGGCAGATTATGACTGAAAATTTTCTTCGTCTCTCTTATATTGTCGATGTTTTGATCATTAGTGTGGCTCTCTATGAAGGGTATAAATATAAAAAGTTTGAGCGTGACAAGTTAACGCTTGTTGCTACATTTTTTGTTTTAGCGACAGCATTGTTGTTTGCACACTATTATATTCCGGATATTATAGCCATGCAAGCTCAAGGTGAAGAGATGACAAAAACGGAAGCATTTATTAATACGCATAAAGGTTCAGAGATAAATTCTAAGATATTTTCTCTATCACTCTTGGTATTAATCGTTCAGAATATGCGAAAAGCATGTAGGTAGACTTATGAATATCTTATTGAGTACTTTTGTGTCAAGAATGATGTTGATACTCTGTCTATTTTTAGTAGGGATGATACTATGTTAAGGGGCTTTGTTACGACAGGGCAGGGTTTCAGTACTTAGGAGTGGGGATATTTGTATGAATGAGGAGATTTTGATACATCCATTTGAACCGATTGTCTTTCAAGATACGGAGATTTTAATATTGGGTTCCTTTCCCAGTATCAAGTCTTTTGAAAATAATTTTTATTATGCCCATCCAAGGAATCAGTTTTGGAAAATTCTTGAGGCAATCACAGGGTACCCCGTAAAAAATAGAGATCAGAAGTTATGGCTGCTAAAAGAGTGTAAGTTGGGGCTTTGGGATATGATAAGAGCGTGCAGGCGAGAGAACTCCCTTGACAGTTGTCTGGAAGATCAGGAATTAAATAATATATATAATATTTTAGAAGCATATAGTAGCATTAAAAAGATTGCATTTACAGGTAGAAAAGCCCAAAGACTTTTTACATTACATTTTTCATATTTAGATATAAAGACAATATATCTGCCTTCTCCATCACCCGCCTATGCTGCTATGAGGTTTGATGAGAAGGTGAAGATGTATAGACAAGCACTGGGGTTTGACTAAATGGCAGTATGGGCAGTAGGAGATATACAGGGGTGTTATGGTGCTTTTATGGCACTTTTGGAGAAGATAGCATTTAATCCTGTAGATGATACACTCTGGGTAGCCGGTGACTTGGTCAATAGGGGAGAGGGTTCACTTGAGACATTAGAGTATCTCTATCGTATACGTCAAAGTGTTAAGATCGTGTTGGGAAATCATGATATAACGCTGATTGCAGCCTATTATGGGATTAAAAAATCAAACCCTACACTTGATCCTATATTGGAATCTTCAAGGGCCAAAGAGTTGATAGATTGGCTAAGATTTCAAAAGTTTTTACATGTTGATTACTCGTTGGGATACTGTATGGCACATGCCGGTATCTCTCCTGAATTTGATTTGGGTATGGCTATAGAGTATGCCAAACGTATAGAGAATAAACTACAGTCTAATAGGATACAGAGGTGGTTAAAGTGTATCATAAAAGAGGATAACGGCGGTAAAAACAGAGAGGTAAGAGATATTAATATTGATAAATATATAATTTCTTCGTTTACACGTATGCGATACTGTTATGATGATAATAGGTTAGATTTTAAGCAAAAAGGTGCCCCAAAGGAGCAATTTGAGAAAAAAGGGCTTAGACCTTGGTTTGCGTGTAAGAATAGGAGAGAGATAGATCTTAAAATTATTTTTGGGCATTGGTCAACATTGGGATTTTATCATGATGAACATGTATTGGCTTTGGATACGGGCTGTGTATGGGGCGGTAAACTTACGGCAGCACGTATTGACAGTGATGATATAGAGATAGTACAGATAGCTTGTGAAGCAGCAATGCAGATTGAAAAACCACATAGTCAATAGGTTTTAAGAAGTTTTACGAAAGGAGCCAAAAAAATATGTCACAGAAAGATAAATAAAGTGGGACAATAAATACCAAAAAAATTCAGAACTTCTAGATAAAAGAGCTCCATCAAAGATATTAGAAGCACATATCTCAGATATTCCATTACACAGGGCACTTGATCTTGCATGCGGAGCTGGAAGGAATTCCATTTTTTTGGCTCAAAATGGCTTTGTGGTAGATAGTGTTGATATCAGTAAGATTGCTATAGATATGCTCAAAAATCGTGCAAAAAATTTTAATATTACGCCATTGGTGAGTGATCTTGACAACTTTACTCCTATTAGAAAGTACGATCTTATTTTGATGATAAATTATCTTGATAGAGAGTTAATAGACAGGGCTAAGGGATGGTTGAATCAGGGTGCCGTGATGATTGTAGAGACCTATATGCAGGATGAAGTTAATGAAAAACAGGATTCAAATCCAAATTATCTATTAAAAAGCGGTGAGCTAAAAGAGATATTTAAAGCGTTTGATATTTTAGAATATAGAGAGTTTTTTAATGAGCCTTATGAACAATATAGAATGAAAAAGTCATCAATCGTAGCAAAAAATAGATCATGAATGGATTTGTTAAGGTCGTACCGGTTCAAAAAGTAAAAAGAGGGCTTAGGCACCCTTTTTTTATGATATGAGAGTATTCTCTTTTTATGATAGCAAGGCGTTTAAGTCATTGTATATTTCATTGTCCTCACTCTCTAACGGGTCATCATAAAATAGATCATCAAAGTTGTCATCTACCGGTACGTCAAGCTCTTCGAGCAACTCTTCTATACTTTTATCTATATCTTTTTTCATAGTCATCTTTTCCCCTTATTCTATTTTAAAGATAAGGAAAGTGTAAATAAGAATTGTCAAAAATTGTCAAAAGAGATTAAAATAGCAGGATAAATATATGAATTAATATTAATGTGTAGCTAACAACACTTCATCTAGCTCTGGATTATTTATTTCTTGATAAAATTGTTAGATGATGTTGTAAGCAGAATATATAAAGCGATATAAAGTGACGGGGATATTAATCTACTACGTGTCCTACAAATTTAGAGTGATTATCAAGGATCTTACCGCCTTTTCTAAAGCCGAGTCCACAGGCTTCATAGGCATAGAATACACCGGCTTGGTAGCTAGTGCCATTCTTGTCTATGGGTAACTCCGTATAGGCTTGGTAGAGCATTTTGTGGTTGTCGTAATCGTCATCTACGTGCTCGATTACATCTCCGTCTTCATCCAAGATACTTATACTTCCACCTTCTCTGCCAAATATGGGTTTTTTGACCTGTTTTTGATCTAATAGGGGTTCAAAAGAGCTCTCTAGGAGCAGGGGATGATTTGGATAGAGATCCCATAGGATTTTTAGTAGACCTTTACTTTGAAAAAGAAGGGTATAGGCAGGATTGAAGATAATAGCTTTTTGGTTTTTGATGATGCTGTTTAGAATCATCGCCAGATCAGGTTCCTCTAGAGCAATATCCTCCCAGGGGATGAGTTTAAACCAGAGTTCATAGCGCTCATCCTTATAATAGATGCCATCATCGTCAAACTCTACTTCATCCATAAAGGCAAATTGTGTTTTATATCCGGCTTCGGTAGCGATATGTTGTAGCAGTCTTACTGTATTTTCTTCTTCGGCATTGCCGCGAATAGGGGTAAAGAGAAATTTCCACCCTTCGTAGCGTGATGCAAAATCGCTTACATCTTCTTTTAATGTGACAAGTCTTTGAAAGTTCTCAAGCAAGGCTTCGTAGGTTGTATTAAATTGAGCAGATTCTTCCATAGAGTTTTGTTTGAGTATCGCCCATTGGATAATGGCCGTCTCAAAGAGTGCCGTAGGGGTGTCGGCATTAAACTCTAAGAGCTTGATAGGTTTTCCGTCAATGCCTCCAGCCAAATCAAAACGTCCATAGAGGTGCCAGTGTACATCATTCTCCCATGACTCTTTAATGATATCTACGAGGTTAAACGGGATGCCTATTTCATGAAAAAGGTTATGGCGAATAACATGCTCGGCAGCTTCTACAAACATGTCGTAGAGCATATTTGTAGCCTCATAGAAAGCTTGCGCTTCATCTTCTGTAAGTATGACGAGTGCATCTGAGATGTATGGGCTTGCATCTGCATCGGTATGCCATACAAAACCCAGTGATTCGAGGTAATGTGTATCAAGAGGTGTGACGTTTTTTAGTTTAACCACCGAAGAATCCTCCTGAACGTGACGATGATTTTTTATGGCCAAAAAATCCACTTTTTTTACCGGAGTTCTTTCTTGGTTTGTTAAAAGTATTTTTACTTCTTTGGTAGGTCGATGGGGATTTATAGCTAGCTTTTCTGTTGTTTTGGTAATTTTGGTTTCCAAAAAGCTTGTTTCCTATCCATGCTCCGAGTATTGCACCTGCCATACTTGCCATGATAGTCTCACCAAGCCCCATACCTTGATGTTGCATTTGAGGATCTTGTTCTCTAGTGAGGTTAGAAGTTCCTGCATCTATCTTTGCTGCTTCTTCTTTTATGAGTTCATTTAGTTCTGCTTGGGTAAGTATTTGCTCTGTTCCGTCTAATTTTTTTAGTACGATACGTGTTTCGTCTGCAGGAAATTCATCTTTTATCCGGTATTTTCCGGGTGCAGTCTCTTCAATAATGACAAAGGCGCCTTTTGCTTGGGGTTGTTCTTCTTGCTGTTGTGTATTACTTGTGCACCCTGTTATACCCGAGATAAGGAGTGTTCCTAGTCCGGATGCTGCTGCAATATGAGAGAGTCTTTTAATATATTTCATCGTTTCATATCCTAAATTATAAAAGTAGGACTTATGATAGCAAAATATAGCTAATATTTAGAGAAAATAGCACAAAGAGGGGGAAGGAGCTTTGTGCAGATGAAGGAAAGAAGAGAAGTTGAAAGCTTAGTCCATCTGTTTTCTTAGGAAAGTAGGAACCTCTAAGATATCCTCATTTTCACCGTTGTAACCGCCTACTACCATTTTATTTGCAGATCGGAGTGTATTGATGCTATTTTGGTTTGCTGTCATCATGGTAGTTTGTGTTTTTACAGGTGTAGGATCACCAATAGCATTTTTGTCTTCAAATCCGGTTGCAATAATAGTGATTTTTACTTCATCAACTTCCATATTTTCATTGGTAGTGGTACCAAAAATGACGGAAGCATTCTCGTCGGCACTCTCTTCTACAATATTCATTGCTTCACCAATTTCCATAATAGGATAATTTGGGTGAATATCAAAGTGTACCAGTACGCCCATTGCTCCATCGATAGAAATATTGTCAAGAAGCGGTGACTCAATAGCTGCTTTTGCTGCATCATATGCGGCATTTTCTCCTACGGCATAACCGGCACCCATGAGTGCAAGACCACGATGAGACATGACGGTTTTTACGTCGGCAAAGTCAAGGTTAATATCATTGTCACCATGCGAAAGAATAACTTTGGAGATACCTCCTACTGCTTGAGCTAGAATATCATCAACCATTCTGAAGCTCTCTTTGATTCCAAGGTTTTTTTCGACAATGGAGAGAAGTTTTTCATTTGGTACTACAATGATTGAATCACTCTCACGTTTAAGCTCTTCTAAACCCTCTTTTGCAAGTTTGGTACGTTTACGCCCTTCAAATTTAAAAGGACTTGTGACAATAGCCACGGTCAATGCACCTACCTCTTTGGCAGCTTGGGCAATAATTGGAGCAGCTCCGGTACCGGTACCTCCTCCAAGTCCTGCAGAGATAAAGACGATATCTGCACCATCTAGCATCTCTTTGATATCATCAAAACTCTCTAAAGCAGCCTCTCTACCTTTTTCCGGCATCATTCCTGCACCCAACCCTCTTGTGGCATTGACTCCCAGCTGCATCTTAAACGGTGCAAGAGACGATTCGAGTGCCTGTGCATCAGTATTGGCTACGATGAGATCTATGGTGTGTATGCCTTCAGTAATCATGTGATTAATCATATTGCCGCCGCCGCCGCCGACACCAATGGCTTTAATCTTTGCACCGTTTGTTTGACATTTTGTTTCGATAATATCTATTTCAAATTCTTCCATCTTTTTCCCCTTTTGTGTTGATTTAAAAAAGTTGCTTGGCCCAATTGGCTAACTTTTTAAACGGATTGTGATTCTCTTCAGATATATTTGGCAAATCATCAAAAGAGAATGTATCACTCTTGTCTGTCTTGTGGTTTTGTGTCGTGTCTTGTGGTTTTGTCTCTTTTTGGTTATCCTCCACCTCATTGATAGTATTGGCTATTTTTATATCACTTAGATTTTCAACATGTACTTCTTTAGTGTGTAAAATCTCTTGTTGAAAATTAATTTCATATTGTGTATTTTGACCAGACTTATAGAGAAGAAGCCCAAGCACCGTCGAATAAAAAGGATCTTTGAGTTCATCAAAAAGTCCTTCAATGTCTGTGGTTGTTTTGGCTATACGTACAGGCATGGCAGAAAAAATAGATTGTGCAAGTTCACGTATACCTTTGAGTTTTGTCATACCGCCTGTGAGGATAATGCCTGCACCTATTTGATCTTTAAGCGAAGATTTTTCCAAAGAGTTTGCCAATATCATGAGTATCTCTTCAACACGCGAATAGATGACCGAGTGTACGATATCGAGAGAGACACTATTTTTGTTCTCTTCGTCACCTATAATCGGAAGTTCGATTATCTCGTTACTCGTCTCAGAAAGATTACCGTGATTTACTTTGACATCTTCTGCGACTTGAAGCGGCGTATGCAGTGCCATAGACAGATCATTGGTAATATGGTTTGAACCAACACCCAAAAAGTCATTATATCGTATTGAGTTGCCTGTATGTATGATGAGATTACTTGTTTGCCCACCTAGATCAATTACAGCTACACCTAGCTCTTTTTCATCTTCATTAATGCTGGAAATAGCAGAGGCATAACCGCTTAATACAATGCCTTCTATCTCAATACCTGCTGCATGTACGGCTTTTTTTAGGTTTGAGAGATTTGATTTTTGCGTCATGATAATATTGACATCGACTTCCATTCTAGAAGCATTCATTCCGTAAGGGTCCTCAATATAGTCCTGACCGTCTACTCTGAAGTTGTAGGGAAGTACATGGATGACATCGTATTCGTTTGGCACATTGGCATTGTAGAGTGCTGTTTGCATGACGCGGGTTATCTCTTTGATAGAGATATCTTTATGCGGAATATTGACAACACCGGTAGAGTTTAATGATTTGGCGTATGCATTCGAGATGGATACGGTAGCTGTTGAAATATTAGACCCGGCTATACGTTTGGCATCGTTCACCGCTTTTTTAATTGTTTTGGAGGCAAGCTCAATATTGGTGATAGCACCTTTTTTGATACCTTGTGATTTTGTGATACCATGCCCAAGTATTTTGACTCTTGAGTCTACAACTTCAGCTATGATTGCACATATTTTCGTTGACCCTATATCGATAGCTAAAATTGTTTCACTCAATTTGTCAGTCCTTCCATGTATACTTTTGTAGGATACTTTTTGTCCAAAAAGTCAAAGAGGTTGGACTCAAATACCCTTTTTTTAATCCGGTTTACAGTCTGTTTTACATTTGCTGTTTTGTTTTCATCCATGGGTAATTGTTTCTGCGCCAAGATCTTATAAACAATTACTTTATCCGATATGCTAATGATACCTTTTTCTTTATTAGATGTAAAGAGTTTTTCCAAAAATTGTAAACTTTCTTGTGCATTTAACGATTTTATGTTGTCACTATGATTGAGGTTGATAAAGTCAGAGAGCGTAGCATTGTTTTCATCTAGGGTGTTTAGTGTTTTTTTTGCTAAAGCGTGTAGATATTTCTTTTTTTCCCGTTTATCGTATACTTTTGCGACTCTCTCTTTGGCCTCTTCAAAAGTCATAATACGTGGCTTGTCAATCTGTTTGATTTTAACAGTTATATATTGGTCTTCCATAATTTTAGGTTTGAGAATGTCACCTGTTTTTTTATTTTGCAGTGCTCTCCATATGGTCTGTGTAAGTTTAGGATCGCCCATATTCAGTGAGAGTGTTTCACTCTCTTTGATTGCACCTTTTTTAAATTTTATATAGGCTTTCTGTGCTCTTTTTTTTGTTTTTTTTAGCTTTAAATCTTTGCCGACTTCCTCTTTTGCTTCCGTAAATGAGAGTGGTTTTCCGGAGTCGTCTGTATAGTTGAAACTGTTGGCTTTATAATATTGTTTCATCTCCTCTTCCGTGATATTTGCATCACTGCTCGGTGTCCGTAAAAGTTGGAGTGTATAGCGTTTATCCGTGAGATAATTTTCTTTTTGCGTCTCCCAAAATGCATATAAGCTCTTTTCGTCTCTAGTATAGTTTATATCGTTTTGTGCCAATACTTTATAGGCGAGTTTGTCTGCATAAGCGAGGGTGGCTTGGGTTACATTGATCTCTAGAGGAAAGACTTGTGTTTCAAACAGTGCAAGGGTTTTTTCTATCAGCATTTCTTCTTTTAGCGTCTCTTCAAAATCTTTTGCTTTAAGGCGCTGTGCTTTGAGATAATTGTGATAGATCTCTACATTGAATTTGCCCTCTTTTTGAAAAGCTTGCATCTCTTGGAGTTTTTCTATTACTTCATGATCAGAGACAACGATACCTATCTCTTTTGCAAAGTTTAAAATTTTTGCCTGTATGGCCAATGTAGAGAATGCCTGTTTGACAAGACCCATACTTTTTGCTTTTTCCTCATCTAATTTTCCTTCAAGCATTTGATTGTATCGGTTGTATAGGTTTGAATAGACCATATTGAGTTTTGTCTGCTTGATCTCAATATCGCCGACTTTGGCAACACTGCCTGCTTTGGAAGCAAGGTTGTAAGATCCCCAGCCTACAAATCCTGCACCTATAAATGCGATAGTTGCTATCCATATAGTCCATACAAGGTACCTATTGTGTCTTTGCATCCAAGAAATCATAGTCTCTTCGCCCTTTGTTTAAAAATTGTATAATCTTACCAAATAAAATTGTAAGAGTAACTTGAAGCGGTGTTTGCGATAGCTCTTTTTATTGTTTGAACAAACCCCAAAAACCTCTCTTTTTTTCTTGTAGTCTATGGTAGTGTTTTTGAGCCCTTTGTATTCCTGCATGCATTGCTTCTTTATAGAGTGTTTTTGCTTTTTTTGTATCTTTTTTGAGAAGAATACCGTATTCATAAAGCTGTGCTAAATCGCATAGTGCTTCAGGATACTCTTCATTGGTGGCTAGATAGTGAATTATATTGACTGCTTCAGAGGTATTTTTTTGAAGGATGTCCCCGGTATATAATGCGCGAGATAAGCGAAAGAGTGCATAGAGTGAATCGGTCGAGGCAGTGGCGATGAGCAGCTGTGCAGCTTCTGCTAGATTATTTTTTTTTAGCTCTTCTACCTCTTGGATACGTGTCTCTATATCATCTTCACTATATCCCTTGCTAGAGATCTGAAGCAACCATGACTCAACCGAGTAATAGCGTTCGTCACTGTGTATAATAGGAGGGTATTGTGTATATAGATTGTTAAATTTGTTTTCTATGTGGGGTATGGCCTGATAGTATACCTTGTTCTTCTCTTGGGGAGGAGAGGTGTTTTTGGAGGTAGTGTTGTTGTCTTGAGTTTGATCTTGGGTGCTTTGTTCCGTTTGATTTGAATGATTGCTTTTAGCAACCTGCTCTTGTATCTCTTTTGAGGGGGGTGTCTGATCGTGTGAAGGTGTATCTTCTTTGTTTGTCGGATCTTGGGTATTGTCAGGGTTGCGTAAATGATCCAAATTAATATTTTCGGCTACGATATCATCTGCTTCTATATTGAGCAGAGGGTCATAATCTGCTTTGGTATATTCCGAAGTTTCAGGTTCATCCTCTTTATCCAGAAATAGATCATCGTAGAGTTCTTTTTCTGTCTCTTGTGCTGTTTCGGATGTTGTTGTAGTGAATAGTTCAAACTCCTCTATAAGGGCTTTGTCTTCATCGGATTTTTTCTTTTCATTGCTTTGTGTATTTTTGGGTTCTTCTTCTTTAAGAGAGGTGTCTTCGATCGTACGCTGGACAATAGTCTCATTGGGAGTTTGTATATAGGTCGTAATCAGTTCTTGTGCCTTTGCATAGTTTTGGGCATTGAGCATAGAGAGAATTTCTGCAATTTTACTATCTGATTTGAGCGGAGTTAACTTTAGAATCTGAAGTTGGATTGTTTCAATATCTGTCATGGAGATGGCGAGATTAATGATTGTCAATCGTTTTTTTGTTTGATTCATATTTTTTGGGTATCCTAAGTAATAAGTTAGGCAAGTATAACAAAAGTAAGCTTTACAAAGCTATTGACATATAGTTATTAATATTAAATTTCTTTTTTGCTTTGGAACTAAAGATTGGAAGAGAGTGCCAAAAGCCTACAGGAGTTTTCCAAAATAGAGATTTTTTTTGCCATTTCGGTGATATTACGATCATAAGAGACTAGACCAAAACCTTTGATAAGAAGAAGATGTGTTTCATGTTTTTGAAAAAACTGTGCAATTTCATAGGGGGCACGCTCTAGCCAATCTTTAATATTTTTCGGATCATAAACCACAACTTCACCTAAGAGTTGTTTTCCATAAAAATCAGCAGGCGATACTTTTCCGTGTTTGAGGGAATAGGCTGTAGCATAAGGGGGCATGGTGTAGCATATATATTTTGCATTGTGTATACTTTTATAGATATATTCATGGATATGTACATCAGTATTTGCTAGACTCCAGCGATAATCCCGTTTTTGAAAATCAAGTTTTACTAAAGAGTTTTCCGTGACCTCATCTAAAATAGTCTCTTTGGAATTGATAATAAATTCACTTTGGCTCATGCGTGCCGAGATAGAACCGTGGTATACGGAAAAAAAATTTTTGTGAAAGAGCGAAAGTGAGATATGTTTGATGTCTTCAATAAGATATTTATCCGTCATCAAGAAACCTTTGTTAGGATTATTTCGTTATTATATCATGCTTATTTAAAATGTGACAAAGAGAAGGATAGAGATGCATATACCTCATGTACCCGTACTTTTGGATGAAGTCCTTCAGAGTTTTTCCGGTGTAAAAGAGGGGTATTTTGTAGATTGTACGCTAGGCTATGCTGGACATAGTACGGCGGTGCTGGAGAAATATGCGCATCTGAGACATGTCGGTATCGACAGAGACAGGGGGGCACTGGCTTTTTCTAGGCAACGCCTGCAACCCTTTCAAGAACGCAGTAGGCTCTATAAGGGTACATTTGCTTCGGTGCTACCGCAGCTGGAGGAGGCACCTATTTCAGCACTGTTGGCAGACTTCGGTGTCTCTTCTTTGCAGCTTGATCAAAAAGAGCGAGGCTTTTCTTTTATTTCTGAGAACCTTGATATGCGCATGGATAGAGAGGCATCATTAAGTGCTTATAACGTGGTCAACGGGTATTCGCAAGAGAGACTGGCTTATATTTTTGATACATATGGTGAAATCAGGCAGTATCAGAAACTCTCTTGTGCCATAGTTGAGGCGAGGGTGAAAGCACCTATAAAGAGTGCTTTGCAGTTAAGCGAGATAGCAGAATCAGTGATTCCAAGTAGTGGGAAAATACACCCAGCCACGCTCATGTTTCAAGCCATTCGTATAGAGGTAAACAATGAGTTAGGTGAGATTGAGGGCTTGCTCGATGCGATAGAAGCTAAACATTATGAGGGCGAGATTGTTTCATGCATCACCTTTCATTCGCTTGAAGATAGATTGGTAAAAAAGAGGTTTCAAAAGTGGGAAAGAGCATGTATCTGTGATGCACAGGCTATGCGATGTACGTGCGGTAAGAGTCATGACTTGGGCAGAACACTGTTTCGCAAACCTGTTACGGCAAGCAAGCAAGAGAGGAAAAAAAACCCTCGTAGTAGGTCGGCAAAATTGAGAAGTTTTAGGTTTAAAGATGGGAATTAGAAGAGAGATAAAACAGGCAAA
This sequence comes from Sulfurovum sp., assembly GCA_026989435.1. Taxonomy (GTDB): domain Bacteria; phylum Campylobacterota; class Campylobacteria; order Campylobacterales; family Sulfurovaceae; genus Sulfurovum. The sequence goes on along the minus strand of JALSJI010000033.1, from coordinate 22,315 downwards.
CGGCATTGGGGTCGGTACGGCCTCGGTAGTAGTGCTTGCCATGAGCATTGTGCTTATATCGGCATTGATTAAAATATATCTTAGTAATCAAATCTATTATGAAAGCAAAGAGGTCAATTACTTACAAAGAGAAGTCTCGGTATTAAAAGCAGAACATGTGATGTTACGGCAAAATATTGAGGAGCTTGAGTTTAAAAATCAGGTAACCGATACTATTTTTGTTATCAAAGAAGAGCAGTAGATTATTTAAGGGACATGGATGCGAAGTTTTATTCGTTTTGCAATAGACAAACCTATTATCAATCACATTTTGATGGTATTTATGCTGTTGCTTTCACTTTTTGCCTATCAGAATATTGCCAAAGAGATTTTTCCTCCTTCTACTCTGGATCAAATATCGGTCAATGGGGTATATACAGGAGCAAGTGCAGATGTGCTTGATAAGATGGCGGTAAGCACGATAGAAGATGAACTTAAAAATCTTTCAGAGATAGATACAATCTATACAGTGATTCAAAATGGTAGTTTTACTCTTAAGGCAGATATAAAAACCGGTGAGAATCCGCAGTTGGTACTGGCGAAGATTAAAGATATTATTGCAAAAACCAGACGAGACTTGCCTTCTGATATGCAAGAGCCTACGGCACGCATTTCAATACATAATTACCCTTTGTTGCTTGTGGCAGTTTCAGGAGATGTGAGCAAAAAAGAGCTTATTGAAGCCGCCAATACGCTTAAAAGAAAACTCTCTTCTATGGAAGGTCTCAGTGATATAGAAATCCGCGGAGATACAGATGAAGAGGTAGTGATACGGTTCGATCAGAAAAAACTTGATGCATATGGTCTGGATAAGGCATCTGTCTATCAAGCAATATCGGGCATTTCAAGTATTTTCCCTGCCGGAACTTTAGACGGCAGGGGGGAACATCTCTATCTCTCTACCATTAACGGAGAGAAAGATGCCAAAGCGTTAGAGGAGACGCTTCTGGGTGTCGGTGCAAGACGTATTCGTCTTAAGGATATTGCAAAGGTTCAATATGGTTTGGGAGACCCTACACAAATTTCACACTATAACGGAAAACAGAATATCTCTTTAAATATCAATAAAAGCAAAGAGGGAAATGCCATTGCCTTGAGCAAAGGGGTGCGCAGAGTATTGGTATCTTTTAATCAGAAATATAAACATATGCGTTTTAAAGCTTATACCGATACTTCAATATGGATCAAAAATCGCTTGAATCTCGTCTCTTCAAATATTCTCTTTGGTTTAATATTGGTATTTCTAGCGCTTTTTTTGTCGGTCAATATACGTATTGCCTTGGTTGTTGCTATAGGAATTCCGGCGAGTTTCATGATTACATTGATTGCTGCCGATATGATAGGCTATAGTCTTAATATGCTTACGTTGTTGGGTGCATTGATTGCACTTGGGATGCTGGTTGATGAGGCTATTGTGGTTGCTGAGAATATCTATAGACATATGGAGATGGGTAAGAGTCCGGCAGATGCAGCCATTGACGGCGCAAGGGAGATGTTTCCTGCTGTACTCACTGCGACATTGACTACGGTCTTTGCATTTTTGCCGTTATTGATGATGAGTGGTAAAATGGGCATGTTTATGCAGGTGTTGCCTGTAATGATTTCGATATTGCTTTTAAGTTCTTTATTTGAGGCATTCTATTTTTTGCCTCTGCATGCCAAAGAGCTTTATACTATAGGCAGTTTTAAAAAAAAGAGAGATAGTGAAAATTTTTGGCCTCGTTTTATCGGATGGTACGAGAGTTTTCTAGGAAAACTTCTACTGTATAAAAAAGGCTCTTTGTTCCTGTTGATAGGAATTATTTTTCTTGGTACTTTTACTCTTGTCAAATTGACAAAATTTCAGCTTTTCCCGGAGTTTGATGCCCAGCAGGTCTATTTAAACGGAAAAATCAATATCAACAACAAATTAGCTGACACAGAACGCTATGTTACACAGATAGAAGAAGAGCTTTTAGCACTATTAGACGAGAATGAGATGGATTCGGTAACATCTGTCATAGGCTTTAAATTTAACAAGGATCAGAGTTTTGAATTGGGAGAGAATCTTTTTCAGATCTTTATCAATTTACATGAAAAAGCACCTGAAAACTTTTTTGATACCTATATTAATCCGATATTTTCACTGGAGTATGATGATACAGATATGATTCGTACAAGACTCTCTCAGGATATTGCCAAGGAGATTCAGCAAAAAATTGTTGCAAAGTTCAAAGATCGGAAGGTAGAGGGCAAAAAACTTTATGAAGAGTTTAATGTCTATGTGCAGCAAGCAGGTATTGTCGGTAACGATATAGAGATTGGATTTATACATCCCAATGAAGATGTGATGCTGGAGGCAATGAGAAGTGTTGAACAGAATCTCTCTACTATTGAAGGGGTGGAAGATATCGGTGACAATGCCAATGAAGGGGAGCGTGAACTCAAACTAAGAGTCAATGAGTATGGTCAGTCGCTGGGATTGAGTGAGGGGTATATCGTTTCCGTACTTAAAGGGGCTTATTTAAAATCCGAATATGCAAAGATGTTTAACGAGAAAGGCCTGCTTAGAGTGAAATTAGAAGATGTTTATAAACAGGATGCTTCAGCTTTAGAGGCTTTTCAACTGAGTACGCCTGACGGGGAGAAGAGGGTACGTTTGTCTGAGGTATGCGATTTTTTCTATCAAAAGAGTTTTGTCAAAATTTTTAAAGAGGATGGAGAGAAAGTACGTACACTGTTTGCCGGGGTTGATAAAAAGATCATTACGCCGGTTGAAGTGATGGATCGGATAAAACCTCTATTGGATAGAATAAAAGAGAGAGGAGTAAAATTGGTGATTAAGGGGGAGGAGAAGGAGAATGCCAAATTAAAAAAAGAGATGACTCAGGCATTGCTTATAGCGTTATTTCTTATATTTGTCACGTTGGTTTGGATGTTTAACTCTTTGGTGCTGCCTTTGATTATTCTCTCTATTATACCTCTATCGATGTTTGGTGCACTTTTAGGTACCTATCTTATGGGAATACATTTGACAATGCCAGGAATAATGGGGCTTATCGGATTAGCAGGTGTGGTTGTCAATGACGGCTTGATTATGTTGGATTTTATTAAGGGAAGCAAAAGTTACGAGGAGATTAAGCAGAAAGCAGGAATGCGATTACGTCCTATATTATTGACCTCTGTGACTACGGTTTTGGGATTATCCTCTTTAATGTTTTTTGCATCGGGTCAAGCATTGATTTTACAGCCTATGGCTATTAGTCTTGGTTTTGGCATAGCGTGGGCAACTGTGTTGAATCTCTACTATGTACCTTTGATGTATGCAGTGATTTACAGAATCAAAGAGAAGGGCTAACAAGAATTTCGTTATAATGATCCATCTTAAAGTGAATTTTAGTGGTTGAAGGATAAGGCTGTGTTGAGTGCAGTAGAGAGAAAAATAGAACAATATATGGCAGATTTGGACGAGAGGGCAGTTAAAATGCTTTACGAGAAACTCCCTTACGGCAAGAGACTGCGTGCAAAACTGATTTTAAAAATAGCCGGAGACTCTTTATCTGTGATAAAAACGGCTGCCATTATCGAGATGATACATGCGGCAAGTTTGTTGCATGATGATGTGATAGATGAGGCATATATGCGTCGTTCCAGACCTTCACTCAATGCACTTTACGGTAATAAAACAGCTATTATGTTAGGTGATATTCTCTATGCGAAAGGATTTTTAGAGTTAAACAGTATCTCTTTGGAGATATCAAAAATGGTCTCCGGGGCTGTTGTGCAGTTGAGTCTAGGAGAGTTAAAAGATGTTTCGCTCTCTGCAGCTTTTCATACCGATAAGGAGAGCTATCTTCAGATGATTTATCAAAAAACGGCCTCTTTGATGGAAGCGAGTGCCGGAGCTGCTGCTTTGCTTGCCGGTAAGGAGAAAGAAGTCTATATGACTTATGGCAGAAATTTAGGTATGGCATTTCAAATGATAGATGATTTGCTGGATATCACGATGGATACCAAAACCCTTGGGAAACCTGCAATGCATGATTTTAAAGAGGGTAAAACGACACTTCCTTATATCTATCTCTATGAGGTTTTAGGCAGTGATGATGCAGAAAAACTTCTCTCTTTACATAAAAAAAATCTTTTACAAGAGGAGCAGAATTGGATTAAGGAGCAAATGCACAAGCATGGTATTATTGAAAAAAGCTATAAAGAGGCAAAAGAGCTTATCGATGAAGCAGTGTTACTTATGAATGAAAAAGGTGAGGCAGAGTTAAGCGATATTGCCAGAGCTATGATAGAGAGGAGTTTTTAGTGTATTATCTTGTTGTAAGCTTTTCGCATCACAATTGCCGGCAGGAAGTACGTGAAAAACTGGCTTTTACAAGCGATAATGAGCAGGTTGAAATGCTTGATCTGCTTTGTGCTTTTGATTTTATCCATGAGGCTTTTATCGTCTCTACATGTAATCGCGTGGAGATTGTCGTCGCAACACGGGATAACTTCTCCTCCTATCATGCTATTTTGGGATTGATGGCACAAAAAAGCAAGTTGAATTTTTATGAACTTAAATCTTTAGCCAAGCGTTATGATGATGAAGAGGCAGTGGGACATATATTCTCCGTAGTCTCTTCTTTAGACTCTTTGGTTGTGGGTGAATCTCAAATTACGGGACAGGTGAAAGAGGCGTTTATGCTTTCGCATCGTAATGAAACGGCAGGTAACAAACTAAATCGTATCATATCTTATGCAATGAAGTGTGCGGCGGAGGTACGAAATATGACTCGCATTTCTCAAAAACCTATCTCTATAGCCTCAGTGGCTGTAGCACAGGCACATGATATTTTAGGCGAGACCATTGCAGGAATGACAGCCGTCGTAGTGGGTGCGGGAGAGATGGGTGTATTGGCTGCAAAGCATCTGCTTCGTTCAGGGTGTGACGTGGTATTGTTGGGAAGGGATATGGATAAGGTAGAAGCTGTGGCGACAAAATTGGGTGAAAATGTGAAAGCCGATAGTATAGATAAACTGAAGAAATACCTTAACCGTTACCGACTGCTCTTTAGTGCAACTTCTGCACAAGAGGTGCTCATAAAAGAGGAGATGATAGAGAATGATGCACTACCTAGACTCTGGTTTGATATGGCGATTCCTCGTGATATAGAGGATATTGCGCTTAAAAATATTACACTTTACAGGATAGACGATTTAAGGGCTATTTCCCAAAACAATCATGCTTTACGTGAAGAGCAGGCAGTGAAGGCTGCTGAGATTGTAGAACAGTATAGAGATGAGTTTTATAAGTGGCTTCGAACTTTGTCGGTTGAGCCGGTCATTAAACAGATGAGAAAACAGGTCTCACAGGCAATTGATACAGAGGTGAAAAGGGCCATTAAAAAAGGTTTTGTTCCCGGTGCATATGAGCAGAATATGCGTAAAATGGCAGAACAGATGTTTAATCGTTTTTTACATGATCCGACACAAAACTTACGAAAATCCTCTAAAGAGGAGCATCATGCAAACTATATTGAGTCGATTAAAGAGATGTTTAATCTCGATACAGACCATATTGATCTCAAACAATATAAAAATGATCACCACAGTAAAGGATACAGCGCGTGAAATTCTCAACACTACTTATACCTACAAGCAAAGAGACACCCGGTGATGCAAGCTTGGCAAGCCATATTTATTTGCTACGCGGAGGGTTTATCGATTCGGTTGGCGATTCAGGACTTTACAATTTTTTGCCTCTTGGGAAAAAGGTGCTTGACAAGATAAGATTTGTTGTGAAAGAGGAGCTCGATAGAGCGGGATGTCAAGAAGTCGCACTCTCTTTTGTAACTCCTGAGAGTTTATGGAGGGAGAGTGGACGCCTAGAGAAGTACGGCAGAGAACTTTTGCGATTTAAAGATAGAAAAGAGAATAATTTTGTACTCGGTCCTACGCATGAAGAGATGATGGTAAATCTGATACGTCGTACCGTTAAAAGTTATAAGCAACTTCCTTTACATTTGTATCAAATTAATCTTAAATTTAGAGATGAGATACGACCAAGATTCGGTCTCATGAGAGGGAGAGAATTTTTGATGAAGGATGGTTATAGTTTTCACGTAAATAGGGAGGATATGCAAAGAGAGTTTGCCCATATGGAAGAGACCTATAAAACAATTTTCACACGGCTTGGAGTTGATTTTAGGGTAGTAGAGGCAGACTCAGGTGCAATTGGCGGTACAGGGAGCAAAGAGTTTATGGTACTCGCAGACTCGGGTGAAGATACTATTGTTATATGTGAGAGTTGTGAGTATGGTGCAAATATAGAAGCAGCCGTAGCAGAGCCAAAAGTTTATGATGAGGGTGTGACCTATATATCTGTGAAGATGAAAGCACACTACGATGAAGGAAAAAGTAAGGTTATTGCTTTTGTTCTACCTGAGGGAGCAGAGCTTCAGGAAGTTAAAGCATGCAAAGCAGTAGGTGCAAACGACTTGAGTGTAAGTGATGAGAGTGCACAAGCCCCTATCGTGGTGATAGAGCAGAGTCTTGGTGCAGCAGTAGATCCTCATGACTTTGATGCCAAAGAGATCTTTTATGAGGATATTTCCTCTGTCAAAGAAGGAGACCGGTGTGTGCATTGCGGTGGCGTATTACGATATACTAAAGGTATAGAGGTAGGGCATATTTTTCAACTTGGCACACGATACTCGGAGGCTTTAGGATGTCATTTTTTAGACGAAAATGGCAAGTCGGTACCTATGGTTATGGGTACTTACGGAATAGGTGTTAGTCGTTTGCTTGCAGCGATTATTGAACAAAACCATGATGAGAGAGGGTGTATATGGACACGGGAGTGTGCCCCTTTTATTGTGCAGATTATTGTAGCAAATATGAAAGATGAAGCACAGAAGGCATGGGGAGAAAAACTTTATTATGAGATGAGAGAAAAAGGGATTGAAGTGCTCTTTGATGATCGTACAAAGAGGTTTGGATCAAAAATGAGAGACTATGAACTTATCGGTATTCCTTATGCCGTAGTGATGGGCAAAAATCTGCCCGAGGGAAAAGTAGAATTTATAACAAGAGAGGGTATGGTAAAGGAGGAAGTAGGTATTGAGGATCTTAGCTTATTTGTGGAAAAGAGAGTTTTATCTTGATATTTTTACTTATTCCTTTTTTTCTTTTTGAACTTTATTTCTCTTTAAAGGTAGGAGAGAGTATCGGTTTTTTCTTCTCTGTGATATGGATAGTGCTTAGTTTTGCCTTGGGAATAGTACTGCTTCGACGCTCCCCTTTGGCGATGATGGGTAATATAAAGGCTATGAGAGAGGGGAAAGTCGATATTAGAGGGTTTCAAAATGCAAGCATGGCGTATTTGATTGCAGCCGTTTTACTTATTGTCCCGGGGGTCTTTTCTGATTTTTTGGGTCTTGCGGCATTAGGGTATTCGTTCTATTTACAATTTATTGCTATAATAACGCCTAAAGAGAGATATCCAAACTTTAAAAAACAAGGAGATGAAAATGTCATTGACGTCGAAATTATTGATGAGTACGGCTCTGATGAGCATAGGGCTTAATGCTACAGCCGTACCTGAGCAGACACTACTGTTAAAATATGTGAAAAAAAATGTGGTTAAAAATCCACAAGTCAAGGTCAATGGTGTTACGGTTATTGAGTCAAAGAGCCATAAAGATCTGCCCGGCTGGAATATACTTTTGACTACGATGGATTTGGAGTATCAAGGGAAGGAGATACATGCACCTGAGACAATGTTTGTTAAAGATGGATTGATTACAGGCCACTTGGTCAATTTAAAAACAGGGTTTAACTATAGAGAGAATATCAAGCCTACCATGCCAGACTCCTATTATGATGAGGCACATCTGCTCTTTGGGAATAAAAATGCCGCACATAAAATAGTGGTTTTTTCAGATCCTCAGTGTCCCTTTTGCCAGGAGGTCGTACCGGAACTCTTTAAGGCGGCCAAAAAGAACCCTGATAAGATAGCGCTCTACTACTACCATTTGCCGCTCTTACGTATTCATCCGATCTCTGATGTTTTAACCCGTATTATGCATGTGGCACAGCATGAGGGTAAAGCGGATGTAGTAGAGAAAATCTATACGCTTAAAATCAATCCTAGAGAGACAGATACAAAAAAAATTGTAGAGGCGGTAAAAAAGCATACAGGTTATGAAGCAGACATTCAAAAGATAGATGCCAAAAAGACAAAAGAAGCAATCAAAGCAGATGAGAAAGCAGCCGGGAAAATGATGGTAAACGGTACACCTACTATCTATATAGATGGGGTATGGGACAAGATGCGTGATGGATATAAAAAGCTTTAATAGGTTTTATGATAGGTGTAAAGTAGAGTAGTATAGTGCAAAAATTGATTATCGCTACAAGGGCTAGTGAACTGGCCCTTTGGCAAGCGTACCATATAAAAGATCGTATTGAAAGTACTTTTGCGGAAATAGGTGTTGAATTAAATAGAATTACTTCTAAGGGAGATAAGGTACTCGATAAGCCTCTAGCTCTCATAGGAGGCAAGGGTCACTTTACTAAAGAGCTAGAGGATGAAATGCTCGCAGGCAATGCACATATGGCAGTGCACTCTTTGAAAGACGTGCCTACCTATATTCCTGAGGGTTTGGAACTTTGTGCAATAACCGCACGACAAGATCAAAGTGATGTACTTCTCTCTCATTGGTATAAAAATTTAGATGATTTGCCGCAGGGTGCTACGGTGGGAACGACAAGTTTACGTAGACGTATGCAACTTCTTCAATCTCGTCCGGATCTTAATATAAAAGAGCTTAGAGGCAATGTCAATACGAGACTACGTAAGCTCAAAGAGGGTGAGTATGATGCGATTGTTCTTGCATATATTGGTCTTTATAGACTTGACTTGCTTCAAGAGATTCCCTATGTAGAAAAACTAGATTTCTTTATTCCGCCTATGGGACAGGCATCTTTAGGTATAGAGATAATCAGTTCAGATGAGAAGGTACGAAAAATAGCCATGAGTTTGAATGATGAAGATACATTTCTCTGTACCAAACTTGAACGTGATTTTATTGCTGCCATTGGAGCGGGGTGTTCTGCTCCTGTTGCAGTAAATGCCACCATAGAAGGTGAGGATATTTGTATAAAAACAATGTTAGGTTACCCGGACGGTACGCATATCATGCAAAAAGAGCTTAGGGCAAAAGTAAATGCATGTGAGACTTTGGGCAGACAATTAGCTCAAGAGATGATAGATAAGGGAGCATTGGAGATTTTAGAAAAGGCTGAGTCTATTGCTTTTAAAGATGAGATGCCCCAAAGACTTTAAAAACCTTTGAGTATATTATCTATTTAGAAAAACATATCCATTAATTCTGCTCCCATGTCCGTGGCCATATCTTTGGCCACGTCGCCCATAGGCATACTTTCCATGAGTTCTCTGTTGTGTTTACCTATGACGGAGTCTACCTGTTTATCCATTTGGTAGCGGATGAGTTTCTTTAAATCCAGTTTTATTTGGGGATTTTCTATATTTCCATAGACCCTTCCCGAGAATGCCTGTCCTTGCATTCGCAGATTAAAATGGGCATTGATATCGTTTTTTTTGGTATTAATTTGGGTATTTTTTATAATGAAATGGCTCTGCTTATTTTGAAGTATCAGGTCACCTGCGAGGATGTTGTGCTGATAGATGGCGAAGAGTCTACTGTTGGGGAATACCTCTTTGAGCATATTAATACCGGATTTTTTAAATACTGTATCTACGAGGTCTGATTTTAAAAATATAGAGTTATTTAAATCCGCACGGAAAAGAAGCTGCTCTTTTGTATAGTTATAATTTATATTTCCGTTTACCTGGGCATCGAGCATCTTAGGAGAGTCAAAAAGGTTCATAAGCCGATTGAGTGAAACCTTTTCTAAATCAATATAGAGCATATTCTCTTTATAGAGGAAGTCTACGATACCTCCGAATGTCGGACTGAGTCCACGAATTTGAACGCCACCGTTGTAATAGATATTCCCTGTTGCACTAAATTTGCCTCTGTATTTTCCAATAAGGGGTTCTAAAGGTGCTAGATTGTTAGTGCGAACTGTATAGAACGACTTGTATGTGCCTGTTTTAAATTTATACATTCCGTTGCTGATATTGATATCTGCCGTAGCGAGTTTGGCATGCGAAGTAAAAGTAATCTGCTCTTTGTTTACGGAGGCTTGTACTTTAAGGTGTAGCGGGAGGGTTTTATAATGGCCGTTTTTTAGTAAAAAATCTATTTTACCATGAATTTGTTTTGCGTCAATATAGGAGAGTGAAGCATTAAGATCTGCCTTACCGTTAGGAAAATCAGGTTTACCAAGCAGTGTAAAGAGTTTGAGAGCATGGATATGATGGAAACCAAGCATGAGGTTTTCTATATGCTCTTTCTCTTTGATCCCTTTGAATGTGACATTGCCTTCCATCGCCATACCTTTTCCGGAGAAATGTAGTTGTGTATAATCCCCGTTGATATGTCCTGAGAGATTGATATCGTCTACAATGGTAACGCTAGGACCCGGCAGACGTTTGGCAGCTAGATTGTATGCAATGTTGATAAATGATTGTGAAAGAATGCCGTCAAGCTTAAGATGATAATGTTGTTGAATAAGACCATTAAAGCTAAGATAGGATTCTTGAAATAGAGATGTTTGTATTCCGGTGTCTCTTATAAAGAGGGTGCCTTTGAGAGAATGTTTTGGCATTTGAATATCTATATGTGTACGCAGACTATTGTAGTTCTTGTTAAAAACGGTATCATGAAGTTTTAGATGCATCTTTTTGTTTGCAAGAGTAAGTTTGGAGGAGAGTAGATTATTGTTGAGCTTTAGTGATAGAGTACTGTTGTCAAATATCTCTTTTTGGAGTGATAGGGAGGTTTTTTCTTCTAGACTCTTTAAAAATGCAGAGGGAAGTAGGGTTGCCCGAGGTAGTGTCGTATTGAGTTCTAGGCTCTTTTTTGTGAGATTATAAATACCTTTACCGGTAATGTTGCTATCAAGTATGGCAGGGAACTCAAAAGTATTCATTAGTAATCTTAAGGAGATATTTTTTAAATCCACGTAGAGTTTATCCCGCTTATATTTAAAAATAACTTTGCCTTGAAAGAGTGTAGCATCGCCTCTTATTTGTCTATTTTTATCTTCATGGTGTACGGTTCCTGTTATTGTGAAAGGTTTGTTGTGTTTAGGATGTATAGTGATATCAAATCTCTCTTTTTTATCATTGAGGGTATCAAAATTTACTAGGGCACTTATTGTGTTGTTAGCATAGATATTTCGATCTAAAACTCTGGCAAGTTTAGAAATATTGATATCGTCTATCTTTAGATGTATATCTTTGTAGCGTTTGTTCTCTTTTTTAAAATCATAATTTACATGACCGTCAAATGCATCACCGCTGCCGGTGATTTTTATCTTTTCTCCCCAGCCTTTTATTGTACCTTGTAGCATGATAGTAGTGTTTGATGTAGAGGTATTGTTAATGAGGCGGTTTGAGTGGAGTGTATATCGTAGCTGCATTTTTTTGTTTTTTATGGTTCCTTCTATATGGGTGATATAGGATTGATGAAGCAGGGCTTTTGCTTTGATGTAGGGTAGTTTTGAGATGTTTATCTCTTGGATTTCTATAGGCATGTCAAGTTTGTATGAAGCATATAAATCTAAAAGTCTATAGAGATTTTTTTGCCCTGATTGCGTAGATAAAAAATAGAAGAAAAGAAAGAGGGTAGATAGAATAAGAATGAGTGTATACTTGAATAATCTACGCATGTTGTCTCTTGTCTAAGTGATTTCTCTAGCCTTTTATTATGATACCATAATCAATCTAATGTTAGAAGAAAATCGTTATAATCTACTATTGTATTTGATAAGGATAATTGATGCAAGATGTAGTAGCATGGCTTAAAGAGAACGGTGATTTGAAGATTATCGATGAGGCATTGGATGTGGTGTTGGAAATTCCTCATGTTGCATATATAGAAGTAAAACAAGACAACTCCAGACCTTTGCTGTTTACCAAACCGGTAAACAGGGCTAAAGGTATAGAGTATGATATGCCGGTATTGATGAATATCTTTGCAAATCAAGCCCTTACGGAAAAAATATTTGGCAAACATCCGGATATGTTAGCAGAAGGGATTGACACCTTATTCAAACTTAGGCCTCCTAAAGGATTCAAATCCAAACTTGCTATGCTACCTAAATTTTTCTCTCTTAAAAACGTATTTCCAAAACGTTTAAAGTTTAGAGGGGAGTGCCAAGAGAGAATCATACCTAAAGAGGAGGTTGACTTAGATAGTCTTCCTATACTTAAAACTTGGGAAGAGGATGGCGGACCGTTTATTACCATGGGACAGGTCTACACCCAAAGTCTTGACGGAAAGATGCAAAATCTAGGGATGTATAGACTTCAGCAGTATGATAAAAATCATCTTGGTATGCATTGGCAGATACATAAAGATGCAAGCCATTTTTTTGATCAATATCAAAGAGCAGGCAAAAAAATGCCGGTGACTGTGGCAATAGGCGGTGACCCTCTTTATATATGGTGTGGACAGGCTCCCATGCCACACGGGATGTTTGAGATGTTGCTGTATGGTTTTATACGTAACAAAAATGCCCAACTAGTCAAGTCGCTCAGCAATGCTATCTATATACCGCGAGATGCGGATATCGTAATAGAGGGGTTTGTAGATCCCGTAGTAACAAAGATAGAAGGACCTTTTGGGGATCATACGGGATATTATACGCTTAAAGAGCCTTTTCCTGTTATGGAGGTAGAGACGATTAGTATGAAAAAAAATCCTGTTTTTGTTGCTACAGTGGTAGGTAAACCTCCGTTGGAAGACAAGTATATGGGCTGGGCTACCGAGCGTATATTTTTACCTATGCTCAAACCTATGGCCCCTGATTTGATAGATTACAACATGCCGGAGAATGGCGTATTTCACAACCTTATTCTTGTGAAGATGAAAACACGTTATAAAGGGCATGCGATGCAGTTTATGCATGCATTTTGGGGTGTAGGGCAGATGTCGTTTATCAAACATGCTTTTTTTGTAGGTGAGGATGCTCCGGCATTAGAGGAGTATGAAGCCCTTGCCGAATATATACTTAACCGACTCAGCCATGAGTGTATTCTTGTTACTAAAGGTATCGTTGATCATCTCGACCATGCCTCTTCAGAGCAGTTTGTCGGGGGGAAGTTGGGTGTGGATGTTACAGGTGATGAGGTGCAAGAGGGTGTAGAAGAACTACTCACGGATGAAATACTGCTAGAAAAGATGCGAGCCATAGATGAGAATATTGTGGGACTAAAGCAGTTTATGACAAAGACAAAAAATCCAATATGCGTTATAGCAGTAGAGAAAAAAACCTCTATGAAGATATTGAGTGTCAAGTTGCATATACTAAAACAACATATCAAAGTACTTGTTATTATAGATGCATTAAACAATCCTATAGACAATCCCTATATGCTTATTTGGAGAGTAACAAACAATATCGATGCCCAAAGAGATATTATATTCACACCTTTTGTCACGATTGATGCTACAAATAAAAATGGGTATGATGGTTACACAAGAACGTGGCCCGGAGATACCTTTTGTACCAAAGAGGTTTTAGATAGCTTGCTTGAGAAAGGCTTAATAGATCTGGATGACGAGATGATTCAAAGGTATGGCTTGTTGCCTGAATGAGAGAATAATAGGTATATATGTGATATTTGGTAACATTTTCTTTTAATATTGAGATGAAACCGACATATGTAAGGTTATGGTGTGCTTTTTAGATAGAATAGTTGACTTGACGTAAAGTTATGCATAATGTAGATAATATCGTATATGTTATAGAATATAGAAAGAATAGAAGGAGTCGGATATGATCTTTTATAGAAGTATAGTCGTGTTTAAGAGTCTAATAGCTGTAAGTATGCTCTTTATGTTGGTCTCTTGTGGGACTACGGTTCAAGAAGGATCGGAGAGTTCTAGTATACAAAATACACCGGCTATAGAAAATTCATTAGTTGATGAAACAACAATAGAGACAGAGCAAACATCCTATTTAATCGGTGAAAGGAAAGTAGGGAAATTAAAAATCTCTTCCAATAGCCGTATGCTTCAATATGAAGACAATGCAAGTTTTTTTTGGAAAGGTGATACGGCATGGGAGATGTCGGTAGATACAACGCAAGAAGATGTTAGGCTATATATGGAAGATAGAAGTGAAAAGGGCTTCTCGGTGATACAAGTATCGGCACTCCCGATAAGATATAGTTCCGGGAATTTTGCCCAAAACGAGGATGGGTATTTCCCTTTTAGCGATACAGTTGCTTTTAAAAATTTTAATACCCCAAACGAGAAGTATTGGCAACATATAGACTATATTATAGAGACTGCAGAAAAGCATAAGTTATATGTGGCACTGCTGCCGACATGGAATGGCGGTTTAAGAAGTGAATCAGAGGCCAGAGTCTATGGAGAGTTTATTGCCAAGAGATATAAGAATAGAGATAATATTATCTGGGTTGTAGGGGGAGATGACACAAAGCAAGAAGAAAATAGAGCGATATGGAATGCTTTGGGAAAGACTATAGATCGTATTGTAGGAGAGGGACAGCTTATCTCGTATCATCCGCCGGGATTTACAAGCTCAACTAAATTCTTTAAAGATGCATCCTGGATAGATTTTCATATGGTACAATCAGGTCATTGTGTTTCACAAGAGAATGCTAATGAATTGCTTAAGCGGACATATGAAGAGGTAAATGCTCCGGTATTAGATGCTGAACCAAGATATGAAGCGATAAATGAATGTTTTACATCTGACAATAAGGAGGGTGGACGTGAGTTTAATGCAGAAGATGTACGTGAGATAGCCTACAGGCAACTCTTCTCCGGAGCTTTTGGGCATACCTACGGACACCACTCCGTATGGCAAAAATATGTAGAGGGTGAGGAGTCTCGTGCAGGGAAAACACCTACGATAGAGTGGAAAGATGCCTTAGATGCCGAAGGTGCACGACAGATGGTTCATCTTGGAAAATTGATGAGAAGCAGACCACAATTAGGCAGGGAACCGGATCCACGTATGATAGAAAGCGGAGATGCTATAGCGACAAGGGGTGTGGGGTATGCCTTTATTTACTTGCCTAAGGGTGGACGTGTGAGTTTATATACAGATAGGGTATCAAAACAAAAGATAAAAGCTTGGTGGTTTAATCCAAGAACAGGGGATGCCGAAGAGATCGAAGTTTTTGAGAGCAGCGGTATCAAACATTTTGATACAAAAAATAAAGAAGATATGATTTTGGTGCTTGACGATGTAGCAAAAGGGTATGATGCGCCGGGACAATGAGACTTTTGTAAGAAAAATGGCGAAATAGATATTTTTTATTTTGCTTTAAAGAAACTATGATAAAATTCATTTGTAAATAAAAATTATCGTTTAAAGGAAAGAATATGTTAGTAACAAAAAAAGCTCCGGATTTCACGGCAACAGCCGTACTTGCAGACGGTCAAATCGTTGAGGATTTTAATCTTATGGATAATTTAGGGGAAAAAGGTGCAGTACTTTTTTTCTATCCGCTTGATTTTACATTTGTATGTCCGTCAGAGATTATTGCATTTTCTAAAAGAGCAGCTGATTTTAGAGAGAGAGGTATCAACATTATCGGTGTCTCCGTAGATAGTCAATTTTCACACTTTGCATGGAGAGAAACACCGGTGAACGAAGGTGGTATCGGTAGGGTTGATATGCCTTTGGTTGCCGACCTTTCAAAGCAGATCTCAAGAGATTATGATGTACTTTTTGATGAATCGGTAGCGCTTAGAGGTTCTTTCCTTATAGATGCCAAAGGTATTATTAGACATGCAGTGATTAATGACCTTCCTTTAGGTAGAAATGTAGATGAGATGCTTAGAATGGTAGATGCTATGTTGTTTACAGATGAGCACGGTGAAGTGTGTCCTGCCGGCTGGCAAAAAGGTGATGAGGGTATGAAGGCAACAACAGAGGGTGTAGCAGAGTACCTTGATAAAAATGCCGACAAGCTATAGACGGTTATTATATTCCCTCTTTTTGCGGGAATATAACTAAATCTATGACGGTAGATTTAGTTATATCGGATTTCTAAAGGAGACTTAATGAATGAGTTTGCAGCACTACTTAAAGAGAGTGGGCTTAAAGCAACATTTCAGCGCATGCATATATTAGATTGCATTGAGTCTCATGGTCATATGACGATAGATGCTATTTATGAAGAGGTAGTAAAGACGCACCCTTCACTTTCGCTGGCAACGGTTTATAAGAATATTACACTCATGGTAAATAACGGTGTGCTTGTTGAAGTGCCTATAGAGGGTAAAAAATCAAAATATGAGCTTATTAAAGCTGATCATATTCACCTGGTGTGTACAGAGTGTGGCGGGGTAGAGGACAGACCGCATCATAAAAGTGCTGATGATATATTTGTTTCTCTTACAAAAGAGGAGAACTTTTCACTCTCTAAACAGCAGATTAATCTTTACGGAGTGTGTGCAGTATGTAAAGAGGCTATTGCTTCTTAAGATTAAAATTTGCATAAGACTTTATATAGAAGCTCTTTTTGCGTTAGCGTTCCAAAAACCTTACTATCAATACTGTAGGGGTCTGTACCTTCTACAAAATAGCGATGATTTTCAATATGTGTTACCCTTTTTATCATCATTCCGTAGTTCTCTTTTTTAAATAGAACCGTATCATTTATGTTCACAGGGGTATTTGTAAAAATTTTACGACATAAAACCCTCTGTCCATTTTTAAAAAAGGGATAGAGGGAGTCTCCAGATATTTTAAAAATTTGTAGCATTAGAGTACCGGGTATACTACATCTTCATTGGGTGCATAAGGTGCTTTGGCTACCTTTGTTTTTACCCCTTTGATTTTCCAAAAAATCTCAGCAAACTTATTTACTTCTGCTAAAAGTTCCATTGCTTTTTCACGTGAGGTATGCTGCTTTGCTGCACTTCCTAGCATCATAATATTGTGTACGATGGTGTGTATTTCCGGATTTTCGGCTATTTGCGGAGGTTTGATAAAATCTCCCCAGATAATACGTATCTCCTCTTTACATTTAACGGCTTCCGACTCTTTTACGGCAACATAACGTGCCATATCATTATGGTAATCTGCACCATTTCCTTCGGAAGCATTGATAAGATCAACCATTCTTACTACGGAAAGAGCAGCAATTTGTGCCACGATTGGATCGTAGATTCCGCAAGGTACATCACAGTGTGCTTTGACTTTTTTTATTTGAAACATTGATTATCCTTTTTATATAATTTCGGCATATAGAGCCAGGTTAGCCTAAAAAATAGACTAACCTGGCTCTACGTATGATGTTGATAAAGGGTATGTATCATCTCTTTATGTTGATAAAGGTAGGCATAGTCAAGTACTGTATTATGATATGGATCTTTTGTGTTTGTTTTTAATCCGGATTCTAATAGTGTTTGGAGTATTGTGCTATTATTTTTGTATATCAGGTAGTGCAGGGCATAAGGATCTTTTCCGATTTCTTCGTTGACGGCATACCCCATCGTAATGAGTGTATGCAGTATATCATTATGTCCATGATAGATTGTCCAAAAAAGAGCAGATCGGTTTTTATGATCTTTGATATAAAGATTGAGAGGATAATTACGTAATTTAGAGAGTGTTTGTGACTGATTAAGCGTAATCAATTCAAATAGGAGACACCAACCATTTTTTGCTTGATAGTTTATATCTGCACCATTAAGTAGGAGTTGTTTGAGTGTTTGTTTATTCTTTGCATGTAGTACCAGCTCCACACTTAGGGATTCATATAGGTTTTTACATGACATTGTATACTCCTAAATAATATTTATTTATAGATTAATATCTAGTATAGTTATTAAAAATAAAAATATACTTAATTGTATCAAAGAAGAGGCCGGCAAATAGATGCGTGTAGCCTATATAAAAAAAAGGAGAAGAGTCTTAGTCTTTAAAGAGTGCCGAGCCAATACGAACAAGGTTTGAGCCACATTTGATAGCCAATTCATAATCAGAGCTCATTCCCATAGAGCAGTAGAGGGCGCCATGTGGTTTTACCTTTTCATAGATTTGATGTGTACGCTCAAAACTTTTTTGTATTTTTTGTCTATTGTCGGTATGTGCGCCAATGCTCATGACACCTTTGAGCTTTATTTGGGGATAGGATTCATGAATGGTTTGGTACATATCATAGGCTTCCTGGAAAGAAAAACCCGATTTACTCTCTTCATTAGAGCTATTTATCTGTAAAAGACAGTTTATTTGTCTCCCTTTGGTCTCGAGTTTTTTATTGAGTTCTTGAGCAAGATCTAAACTATCAAGAGAGTGCATCAGAGTAGGACGCAGGTCAATGAGGTTGTTTATTTTGTTTTTTTGCAAGGTGCCAATCATATGCCATTGCAGAGGGAGGGTATCTAGTGATTTGGAACGCTCTTTGAGCTGTTGGACCTGATTTTCTCCAAAGGCACGTTGTCCTAATTCATAGAGGGTGGCAATATTTTCAATACAGGTATATTTCCCCACGGCTACAAGTTTTACGATTGTGTGTTCACTTACCGTGATACGTGCTTGTTCTATATTCCAGATAACTTTATCTAAATTTGCCCGTAATTGTTCTTTATTTATGATCTTCATCTATTTCTCCATTAATCTGTTAATATCATTATACAACCCTAATGCCATAAGTGAAAAGAGTAATATCCATCCTGCCATTGTAAGTATATAGAGTGTCTGTTGGTTTGGTTTATTTCGTGTGATTATCTCATAAAGGTTAAAGAGAATATGGCCACCATCAAGGGCAGGAATAGGGAGTAGGTTTAGGACACCAAGGTTTACTGAAATGAGTGCAGTAAAAAACAGCAGTGCGACAATGCCTACATGGCTGGCTTCTGCGGTGACGTCGATAATGGTAATGACGCCACCGAGTTTATCTACTCCCACAATGCCCGTGAGGAGTTTTTGTACAGACCGGAGTATAAGCAATGATGCTTTTTTAGTCTCTTCCCAAGCATAATCGAGTCCACTGAGGAGATTTAGATATACTTTTGTTTTTTCTCCAGAGGGACTTATCCCTATAATGCGTCTTGTGATGTGTTCTCCAAATATATTTTTATCCTCGATTATTTGAGGTTGAAGATGCAGTGTGATAGTTTTATGATCTCTTCGTATAAGGAGTGTTGTCTCAGTATTGCTTTGATTAATTTGTTCACCTACTTCTTCCCAGTATTGAATAGCAATACCGTTAATTTTGGTGATTTTGTCATGTTTTTGAAGACCGGCATGCTGAGCGGGTGTGTTTTTACCTACAGTACCGATATAGGGTAAAAGTTTGGGAATACCAAGGTTGGCAATAATAAAGTAGAGTATGAATGCCAGTAGAAAATTGGCAAAAGGACCTGCTAGGAGTATGATGATACGCTGCCAGGGTCTTTTGTCGGTATAGGAGTCTTTGTCATCGTTTGTATATGTAGGATCCGCATCATTTTGACCTTTCATCTTCACATACCCTCCCAAGGGTATAGCCGAGATACGCCATTGGGTTTTTCCTAGCATTTTTGAATAGAGGGTTTTCCCAAAACCTATGCTAAATACCTCTACATGTACACCGAAAAAACGTGCTGCAGCAAAATGGCCTAGTTCATGAAAAAATATTAAAAGCGATAAGATAGCGATCGCAACTAAAATACCCATAAGCATGCTCTTTTTTGAAAATTATAGCCAAGTGTGGCAAATAGTTTCTAAAGAAAAATAAATTATTGATACAATATTGAAATAAAAATGATATATTTTGATTAAGTGCGAAGGATATTCAAGAATGGAAGAAGAGAATAAAATAGATTGGGATATCAATCAGGTTGTAGCAGAGCAAAATAGAGGTAAGAAAAAAGGTAAAAAACTCAAAACACATCAAAAGGCAAAGAAGCTTGTTGATGAGGCAAAAGATATGGTAAAAGCAAGTGAAACGGAGATGCAAGAGTGCAAATTGTTGCTTGATGAGGATATAAAAGAATATACAGCTGCCCTTAAGGAGTTAAAAGAGAATGCGTTGGATGAATCAATGATACTACTCTCTAAGCTCGATGATGTAGAGTTGGATCTAAAGAGTACGCAAGATGAGTCTAGTGTGTTTGAAGCAAAAGATGATATTGTACCTCTTGTATTAAAAGATGTATACTCCGGTAGATTTACAGGGATACTACTCTCGCTTTTAGGAGGAGTTGCTACATTTGTAGGGCTGCTCTATTGGGCAAGTAAAAATCTTGGAATCACATCGGATCTTAGTAAAGTTCCGTCAAGCGAGACAGTGCAGACTCTCTTTGGATGGTTTGGTAAACTGGTGGGAAGGGGGGACGATGCTATAGTAGGAGGAGTTGTTGTCGGTCTTGCTGTTTTTGCAGTGTCGGTTTTTATTTATCTCATCCGTGTTTCTTTAAAAAGCAGGGCCAATTTGGACTTCGCCCAAGCACAGATAAGAGAGACACAAGAGTACATTTCTCGTAAAAAAGATTGTAAAGCACATATGGATAGGGTAGATGCGCATATACAAGAAGCCGTAAAAGTACTCAAAGATTATGAAATACTTTTAGCTGAACAGAATGGAAAACTGCAGCGAATCTTCTATTTTGAAAGGGAGAAAAATAAACTCTCGGAGTTTTCAAATAACTCGCTGAGAACGATGGAAGAGACACAAGGGCTTGTTATGAATATTCAGGATTTTATCACTACGCCGATGTCCTATAAAGGTAAGTTATCTGAAGAAAGTGAAAGTGCCTTACAAAGTGCAAAAGTATATGTAGAAAAATTATTGAAAGTGTGGAATTAATATTGAGAGAGATAACTCTCAAAAAGAGAGTTATCTAGATTAAAATTTGTAATTTGCATAGAACTCAAGCACACCAGTTGATGTAGCATTTACTGTGTTAAACTGTGTATCTGAATAGATAAGTGAAACATCTACTGCTTCAGTTATATCATATCCTGCAATGACATTTAGTTCGTGACCATTGTCAAAATCAGCGTACGATACCAATGCATTGATACCAGCGATAGTTGCTGAAGCTTCTATTTTAAATGCATCTAAATCTGCACCATTGTATTGGTTGGCTACTGTTGTGTTCCAAGAGTTTGTGTAAAGACCATTCCATCCCACATAGGCAGTATTACCATCAATAAACCTGTTGTATGCCGCACTTAAATCTATACCTACAAAAGATGTTGAGATTTTTGCACCAAATACACTTGAGTCTGTACCAAAACCAGTATCAAACATACTTGTTACATATTGTCCCTCGATCTTGAATCCTCCAAAAGAATAGCCTGCATCTGCATATACTTGTGTATAGTTTCCATGTTCAATATTGTAGTACCAGATATTTGCTGTAATACTATCATCGTATGTTGCACCCACAGTCCAGTTGTTCCCATTTAGATCTGCAAAAGTACTTCCACTGTTGTTTGCTCTGTGTTTTGCTACATATGATGCAGTGAGTGTTAGGTTTTTTATAGAAGAGTTTGCAAGTGTATATGCTTCAAATGAACCTGGAGCTATGAGCCAATCGTACCCTTGAATCATAGGTGTACCAAGAAGTTGACGACCTGCAATGAGCGTTGTGTCTGAATAGGTAGCAGTAAGGTTAGCTACATTGAAGTATGCTCCTGTCTCTACAGCATCTAAAAAACCACCTGTCCATGTATCAGTACCATTACCAAAACTATCTCCAAGACTTGTAAATCCTATAGCTGAAAAGTTTGCACTTACATTGTCAAATATATTATGCGTAATATCTAGTGTGATTGCCGCAGCACTTTCAGATGCCTCTCTTGAGAACATGTTTCCATTACTCTGTGCATCATTTGTAATATAGATAAGAGATGCTTTTCCTCCAATAGTAGTTGCACTTTTCGATTCGACTACAGGTGCAACTATCACTGGCTCTACTGGAGCGATGTCTCCACCTGCAAATGCTGTGCTCATTGCTAGTGTTGCCACTAGACTTAATTTTTTAAATTTCATGTTATTTCCTTGTTTTTATGAGTTTAAAAGGTATATTATCATAAAATTAATGAAAAGTAAATGAATTATTGATTAAAAATAGGGTCTAGATAACTTTAGCGGTACAAAAATATGCTAAAGTTACGGTATGGTCGTCAAAAACAAGTATGTAAAACGTTCACACATTTCAGAACAGAAATTTAG
>JALSJI010000032.1 GCA_026989435.1 Sulfurovum sp. | reverse complement strand
ATTGATAAAAAGAACTTTAACTTGCATCTCAAAGAGTGTGAGTTCAGGTTCAATCACAGAGGTGAAGATCTGTATAAATTATTGTTACAGATCTTTAGAAAAAAGCCTCTAAAGTTATCATGACCCATAATATATAATTCCCAAGTTACCTTTTCTTTTGGTAGCTTGATGAGACAATATCTCCCATTTTTATAAATTTTTTTATTATATATATAGACCTTATGCTAATATACTGATATATTTTTTAAAAGGTCTATGATGATTCAACACTTTAAACATCTATGCATACTCACTTACATACTTTTATCTACGCTGCTTCTTGCAGAAAATCTACAACATACGAGTGAAGTAGCTTCGGAAAAAAAAGAACTTGCCATATACTATACATTCAAAGGGAATATTGAAAAAGAGTATAATGAACTGGTTGAAAAAAAGCTAAAAAAAATTGGCTTTAACCTAACAGATGCCCATAAAAGAGTCAATGATCAATATGAAGTGAAATATGGTTCAACAGCTCTTGATTTGCTCTCTTTTATGCCGGTAGTGAATGACCGTGCGGTTTTACCTCTACTCAATATCGATCCGCGCATTGCAGGATTTTCACCGTTTAATATTGCTATACACAAAAAACGTGATGAGAATATCACACATGTTGGACATCTACTCCCCTCATCAATGTTGGATATCTTAGGCATTACTAACCAAGAAGTCAGAGATAAATTTACTGCTACGTTTAAAACACTGGATAAAACAATTACCCAAGAACTTGGAGGTTATATCGCTACTATTCCCTATAAAAAACTTCCCAAAAAAAGAATGATGCAGTTTGTCTATACATTTGATACACCAGAAGATATAGATGACTTTATCGATGAATTCCAAAACAGGCTTGAATTGGCATTTATCGACAAAGGATACCTCATAGCAGGATTTCATAATTTTATGGAAGCAACAGATGATGCAGAAGAGATTCTTTCTCAATATGATGCCTTTTGGACATACTCTCTTTGTCATTTAAATTTCTCTTATCATATGTTTGACAAAGAAGGGGGAAGACCGGAAGCATCTCTCTTTGCTCCCTGTACCATGTATATCTATTCTCAGAAAGGAAGCAATAGACTCGTCCTTGGAATGTACCGCCTGCATAACTGGGCTGATGCTCTTGATATCATCGATAACACAAGATTAAAACTCATAGAAAAACTTGATAATGAAATTCCGGAAATACTCACTGATTTTGGGATGCAACCTCTGCCAAATGTCAACCCTCTGACCATAAAAAATATAGCACCAAATCATAAACAAAAGAAAGATACCGTACCAAAACAGACGACAAAAGCAACCCAAAAAAACTCTGCAAAACATACATCAACTTCACAATACATAAATATCGCAGGAAAACAGCTAAAAATCACTCTTCCTTCCGTACCCAAAGCAATCAAATGTGCATCATCCTACAATCAACATACAGATAGAAGTATCAAATTTTCAAAACGTGTACCACCGGGATATGTACCGCACGGCTTTGACAAATCCCATAAAACAAAATCTACCGCCAATACACATATAGGAGAGGTACATAATGCAAAAGTCTCTGCCTATCTACGTGGAGAATTTATTACTGTTGAAGAGTCTCAAAAGAGACTCAAATCAGCAGGATTTGAAATTATTGCAAGCACTCCGCTAAACAAAGACAAAGATCTTATTAGTATCGTATTTACGGATCAAACGCTTCGCAAGATGGCAAACAAAAAAAACAGAGGATTCATCGCATCCCTGCGTCTTCTTGTAGATAAAAAAGAGAAACGTATAAGCATTACCAACCCTATCTATATGGCAAAAGGATTTTTGCAGGATGAGTTTGATGAAAAAAATGCAAATAAACTACTCATTCGTCTTGTGCAGGCTTTTGAGAATCTGAAAAATTCTAAAGATACTTTAAAATTTCAACAGCTTCCAAAATACCAATTTATGAAGGGTATGCCACAATATCAACACATGATAGAGATAGCATCTGGCCCGGATATACTTGAAAAAATAAAAAAGAGCAATAAAGTCGTCTTTATCCAAAACTTAGAAAACGGTGCAAAACTCATAGGAGTAACACTCAGCAAAAGGACAAACAAATTTATCAAAAGAATTGGTAGAAAAAATGCAGCGATACTCCCCTATCCTATCCTTATAGAGAACAATAGAGCAAAAATCTTAAATCCAAAATACTATATCTCTTTTATGTATCCCCTACTTAGTATGTCGGAATTTATGACTATAGCAACTATTCCGGATGCTATGGTAAAAGATTGCAAAAGAGTATTTAAATAGAAACAATTTACTTGACCAGAGGTCTTTACCCGACCTTCTCTCGAAAGAAATTATTCTACTTTGGGGATCTAAAAAACGGAAACTCTACGATCTTGCTTGGTTCTGAGTATCCTCATGCTATCTATCGATTTTTGTGCATTTACTAATTTTTTCATCATCTTTAAATCTATATCTCTAAGCCGTAAAGCAGCATCAACCCAAATTTTAGTAATATCGATAAGTTCATCATAATCTAACTTAACTCACGCCTGTCTACTAATACGATAAAATATTATGATTTTAATATACAATAAAAACGTCAAAAATCACTTCGCTTTCTCCAAATACTTTCCTTCTACCGTATCGACCACAATTTTTTGTCCTTCAAGAATAAAAAATGGTACTTGTACCACTGCCCCTGAATCCAATGTTGCAGGCTTCTTCCCACCCTGAGAATCTCCTTTAAAATTAGGCGGTGTCTCTACTACGGTAAGTGTAATAGTCTGAGGAATCTCTACAGAGATTGCTTTACCGTTATGAAACAACACTTCTGCCTCCATGCCGTCTATCATAAAATCAAAAGTATCTTTGCCTACCTGTTCATGAGTAAGACCTATTTGGTCATATGTTGTCGTATCCATAAACTGTAACATTTCACCATCATCGTAGAGATATTGCATAGTTTTCTGTTCTAATTGAGGTACATCAAACTTATCTCCTGCATGCACTGTTTTTTCAATCACCTTGCCTGTTTGTAGATTCTTAATCTTCATACGTACAAATGCCGCACCTTTACCGGGTTTTACATGCTGAAAATCAATCACCTTATAGGGGTTTCCTGTAATTTCCAGTCTCGCCCCTTTTTTGATTTCACCCATACCAATTGTTGCCATAACTACTCCTTAAAAATAATAAATAATTATAACAGATAGATAGTTCAAAAGGGGTAAAAAAGAAGCTACTGCAAGATTAAAAAACTGCAGTAGACGTAAAGCTTTATATCTTTTAATAAGTAGGTTTATCAAAGTTCATTGCTTGTGCATTGTCCATTAATACAGGAACAAAAAGCAAAGAAACAAATACAGCAGCCACTGTACCGGAGATTAGTGCCACACCCAAACCACCAAAGACAGGATCCCCTGCAAGCAATGCCGAACCTAAAATAATAGCAACTGCCGTTAGGGCGATAGGTTTTGCTCGTGTAGCTGCCGCTACAGCAATAGCTCTTCGTTTTTCCATCCCATGTGTCTCCATAAGCTGTTTAGCAAAGTCAATAAGCAACAAAGAGTTACGTGAAGAGATACCAATTAATGCAATAAAGCCAATCAACGAAGTCGCAGTAAGGAAAAAGGTCTCAGATGTAAAGAAATTCGCTACCCAGTGTCCTACAATCACTCCTATAATAGAGAGGAAAGATCCAAGCAACACAATCCCGGAAATGGCAAAACTTTTGTAATAGACTACCAACAGCAGGAAAATAAGAATGAGTGCAGAAATAAATGCTCCACCCAAATCTCTAAAAGTATCTAAGGTCACTTTCATCTCACCATCCCAACGTATCAGAAACTTCTCTTTAGTCTTTTTGTCTATTAACGTAAAATCAAACATATAGGTAGAAAAACCGGCCTTTTCAATCTCATAATCTTTTTCAAATTTCTCCAACATCTTCTCACGGGCATCCAATAATGGATAGACTTGAGAAACCATATCCGTCTCGGCAATTACATTGACTACTCTTGAGAGGTCTTTGTGCATAATCATCGGATTGGATTTAACTTTACGCAAGGTAACCATCTCTGATAGCGGTACCATCATGCCACGCATATTCATGAGATTGAGTGAAGAAAGTTTACTCTCTAAGGCTGATTTAGTGGATGTTGAGAGACGTTTGCTCTCATTATCCAAAATCAAAAATATATTAATTTGATCCGGTTTATTTTTTGAATTTTTATGCGCTATAACCATACCTTCAAATGCCAAATAAAGAATATTATTTACCTGTTCGACACTCAAACCTGACCTAGCTATCTTTTCTTTGTCCGGTATCAACTCATACTTGACAAAATTTTCATCTGCCATTATATCTACATCTACTAGACCTTCTGTTTCACTTAATACATCTGCAACATCCACAGAGAGGGCTCTTGTTTTTTCAAGATTATTCCCGTGTACTTCTACAACAATCGAAGCTAAAGTAGGTGGACCCGAAGGTTGTTCTATAAACTTAATATTCGTACCTCTTACCAGAGGCGTACATGCTTTTTGAATCACCGGTCTTAGACGTTGTACCATCAAAAAAGAGGGCTCTTCTCTATGGTGCTTGTCAGTAAGATTAACAGATATCTCTGCAACATTCTCAGTCTGCTTCATACTGGCACCTTTGACGAGCCCGGCATAATCCAATGGAATTCCCTGCCCCAAAAAAAGCTCTAAATGCATCACCTCTTTCTCTTTTTTTAAGAAATTGACCACACATTTACTTACCTCTTTGGTCTGATCAATAGAAGAGCCTTTAGGTGTATCGATATAAACAGAAAAAGTATTGTCGCTTTTACCCGGAAGCATTTTAGCAAGTACCATTTTGGTTGGAAACATCAGAAGTGAAAGAAAAAATGCTACAGCTGTAGCAAAGATCATCAAACTCTTTTTTGCCTTGCTATCAAGAATATTATAGATAAAGTTTTCTAGATTTTTCATAGCTTACACTCCCTTACCGGTATGCTTAGGTTTATGTTGAGGCTTTTTCAACAACTTTAAAGACAAATAAGGCGTAAAGATATATGCCACAAAAAGAGAAGCGATGAGTGCCACGGGTACATTATAGGGAATCGGTTTCATAAACGAACCCATCATCCCGCCTACGAATGCCATAGGTACCATCGTCAAGATAATGGCCAATGTTGCTATGTTTGTAGGTGCACCTATCTCATCTGTAGCCTCAACAAGCAGTTCTTCCATCTCTTTATCCTCCACGCCGTGAGAATGCAAATGCCTATGGATATTTTCAATCACGATAATCGCTGCATCTACCAAGAGCCCCAAAGAGAGCAGAAGAGCAAACAGTGTAATACGGTTCATTGTTTGCCCGCTCATCCATGCAGTAAATAGTGTAACTGCCAAAATAGCAGGTACAGTAAAAGTAACAATAATTGACTCTTTCCATCCCAATGCAAATATCAACATCATTGCAATAATAATAATGGTAATAATCAAGTGATTCATTAATTCATTGACTGCCTCATTTGCACGTTCGCCATAATTTCTTGTAATAAGATAGCCAATACCCTCTCTCTCAAACTCTTCGACATAAGACTCTAAAATTTTTTTGACATCTTCAGATACGAATACGGCATTGGTTCCTGCAAGTTTTGCAATCGTCATTGTAATTTGTGTCTTCTCCTTAGAGAGATCAGTAGTATTTTCATCTCTGTATAAAATCTTGGCGGTCTTAAAGTTTTGAATATCTACTCCTTGGGTAACGTTGGCTACATCTTTTAAATAAATCGGTGAACCCATATATTGTGCAACAATCACGTTACTAACATCTTCTACGCTCTCGATAGCATTTTTTGCACCAAAAATCATTAGTTTATTCTCTTGGGTACGTCCTTTAACATCAGGAACATCCACGGCAACCGACTGCACAGCCTTCATTATCTGTCCTAAGGAGAGATGATATGCCGAAAGCTTACCAATATCTACCTCTATATTATACTGTGCCCTTCTTGCCCCTTTAAGTGTAGTCTTTGCCACATTCTCAACCGCATTGATATGCTGTTGTACTTTACGTACAATCTCAAACATTCTTATCTCATCTATACTGCTCCCGTCTTTAGGATAAAATGCTACTGTTACAATAGGTATGTCGATATC
The DNA here is from genome assembly GCA_026989435.1 of Sulfurovum sp. GTDB lineage: Bacteria > Campylobacterota > Campylobacteria > Campylobacterales > Sulfurovaceae > Sulfurovum. The sequence continues at coordinate 16,743 of JALSJI010000032.1, read as the reverse complement.
AATATCAAAAGGTTTGACGATAGGTTGCATAGTACCTTTTGGCATGCTGTCCATGTTTTGCATTACCTTATCATAAAGTTTGAGGTTAGAGTCCTCCCTGTCCTCACCTATAAAATACATCACGTTGACAATACCTACATTATCCATGGCCATACCATAAATATGTTCAATACCATGTACCTCTCTAAGTTTTCTCTCTAGAGGATTTATAATAATATTTTCTATCTCTTTCGGACTCGCTCCCGGTAAAGCCACCATCACCATACCACCCGAAATAGCAATTTGGGGATCCTCTTCCCTTGGCATTATACTTAGTGCCAAATATCCCATCACCAACAGAAATATACCTAAGACCGAAGTGAGCGGATTTCGTAAAAACCCCTTTGCCAGTCTTCCTGCAATATTGACAACTTCATACTCTTTTTTCTCTTGCATTTTGTCCTACTTTATAAGAATTTTGGCATACATACCAGGATATACTGAACGACCTTTGTCATCAAAACGGATTTTGATTTTAAACTTATGTGTCATTGAATTTGAGCTTGGTATTAAAGCAGAGATGTTACCTGTTGTTTTTAGCCCTATAGAAGGGATCTCTATATCAACTTTCTTACCGAGATTGATATAACGTAGTTGTGTTTCACTAATCTCTGCCACAATTTTAAGATTACTTAAATCAGTCAAAACCACTGCCGGCATCCCCGGCATTGCCATCTCTCCCTCATTCAACTTTTTGGCAACAATCACGCCCTCATTGGGTGCCTTTATTTTTAAATATTGATACTGATTTAATACCTCTTCTTTTTTCGCCTCTGCCTGCTTAACCTGCTCTTGAGATATCTTGACCATATCTTTTAAGTTCTTGGCTGCAAGCTGTAATGTCTCTAATTCATATTTAGAAACCATGTTTTTTTTATACAGCCTTTGGTGTCGTGCCAAATTGGTAATGACATTATGGTATTGATTTTTATTCATCTGCAAGGCAAGTCTTGCTTGAGAAATACCTAAATCTACCTGACGTTCAGCCGATTCGATCTCCTTAGAATCAATCTCATAGAGGAGTTGACCTTTTTTAACGATATCCCCTTCTGAAACTGCCATTTTTTTTACATATCCCATATATCTACTTGTGATCATTTTCTGATTGTTTGAGACGACAGAACCGGATAACTGTACCTCAGTCGCAAACAGCGATGTCCATATTATTAAAGATATGAATAGATATACCTGTATTGTCTTCATAGTTTACTTCCTTTGTTTAAAATACTATTTAATTCAAATACCTTCGCATTGCGTTTGTTTTTCACCGCCAAAAGTTTAAGTAGCATCTCTAACTCTTTAGACTGTTTCATTAAAACTTCCGAGACAGAGACCAATCCCTCTTTATAGCGCGAACTATAGTTTTGATATACTTTTCGTGCAAATTTTAACTGTTTTTCAAAACTGCGTATGTCTGCATCAAAAGAAAGTATCTCGGTTTTCAGTTTATCTACCTTTAGAACAATACCTTTTTTTGCCAACAATACCTGTTCTTGTGTTTTCATATAATTGACCTTTGCGCGCTCAAGATTTGCCGCATCTATACCACCGTTAAAGAGATTCCACTTTACTTGTAATCCCACACTATAAGCCTCTTTGTCTCTAAATTCATTCCATAATTCATTATCTGCGGAACTATACTCTGCAAAAGCTCCCACCGTAGGTTTAAAATTTGATTTTTCTACTCCTACTACCATTTTTGCCACACGAAGTCCCAAACGTGCTTTTTGAATATCTATATTGTTATTTTCAAGTTCTCTTTTGCTGATCTTTGGCAAAGGGGCCATATCATTGACCTTTTTAATACTACTTATCTCCGTATTAAGTAAAAAAGAGAGAAACTGATACGCCAAATCTTTATTTAATTTAGCCTGATTATACATCCCTTTTGCTTCTGCCAAACGTGCCTGTACTTCCATTAGATCTATCTCTTTGACATACCCCTCTTTTTTCATTGTTCTTACGATATCTTCCAAGCGATTAATATTGCTAATAATTTTAGAGAGTTTTGCAATATAATTATCTACCAAAGAGATATCATAAAATGTCTTTTTTACTTGAAATATTTTTTCATTAAGAAGTTTATGAGTATCATATTGGCTCATACGATACATTGTTTCGCTGATACGGGCATACTCTGTAAGTTTACCGCCTGTATAAAGTGGAAGCATATAAGAGATTTTCGTCTGGAAATGATTCCTTGCGTCAGGAAAATTCAAACTATTTGGTGCAACAGGCAGAGGATTTGTCTGACCGGACATATCAAATTCTGAAAAACCAAAATCCTCAAATGTCGCTTCTCTACTTTGCAATTTAAAACCAAAAACATTTCCTGCATCGTTTGAACGCATTGCAGTTAACGTAGCATCTAACTTTCCGTAATAATACCCTTGTGCTACTTTTTTCTCATAGGCTTTCATTTGTGTATTAAAACGAGAGATTTTTAGTTCTACATTACGCTTTTTGACCATTTCCAAAGCCTGATGAAGCGTCACATCTTTCATCCCGGCAAGAAGAAAGCACGGCAACAACAGTACCGTCAATAACATTTTGACAAACATAACATGCACTCCCTTATTTGTAGCTATTATAACTCAAGATAAAAAAATTTTCTACTATCTAGCCTTAGTATACTACAAGAATTTGCACAATTATACATAACATAATATTAAATTATCTTTAATATTACATATATTTATATTTTACAGGAGTACTAAATACTTGCATAAGATACACTAATACATGCATCCAATGCTTGAAGTGCGGAAATAACCTCTTTCGTGACCTGCCCGTCTATACGAACCACTGCAAGTGCCTGCTGATTATTATCCCTACCCAATCTAAAATCCGATATATTAAGGTCATTTTCTGCCATAATTCTTCCCACATCACCTATAACTCCCGGAGTATCGGTATTTCTGAAAAATATCATCGTTCCCTTAGGCTCAACATCTAAAATATAGTCGTCAATCTCAATTATACGTTGTACACTGTCACCAAAAACCGTTCCTGCAATAGAAATTGTTCCTTGGTTTGTAGTAAGTTTTACACATACTTTGTTGATAAATCCGGAATTTCCGGATTTTTTCTCCGTACTAATCTTAATACCGCGCTCTTGTGCAACAAACTCTGCATTGACGTAATTAATTTGATCACCTAGCGATTCGGTAAGTACGCCTACCGTTGCAAAAGTACTCATAGATTCTAAATATTCGACCACGGGACCGGATGCCGTCACCTTGATTGATTTCACTGCACTTTTTGTAACTTGTGCAGAGAGGTGCCCTATTTTTTGTATAAGCTCTAAATACGGTCTTACAAAATCCGGCAATTCATTCTCTTTAATAGGCAAATTTAACGCATTTGGATAGGAAATACCTTTTGCTGCAGCGATGGCATTTTCAGCAGCTTGAATTGCAATATTTTTTTGAGACTCCTTGGTGTTAGCTCCCAAATGGGGTGTCACCGTAACATTATTCAAGTCCAAAAGCGGATGATTCGTTGCAGGCTCTTTATCAAAAACATCGATACCTGCCATTGCAATCTTTCCTGAAGTAAGCCCGTCAAAAAGAGCATTTTCATCATAAAGACCACCTCTAGCACAATTGATAAGGATCACTCCATCTTTCATTTTGGCTATCTCTTCTTTACCTATAATACCGATTGTCTCACTGTTTTTAGGTGTATGTATAGTAATAATGTCACATGCGAGAATATCACCGAAATGTTTTGTATAGCCTATATCCAAATCTGTTGCCTTCACTGGATCAATATAGGGATCATAAGCAAGTACATCCATCTCAAATGCCTTTGCGCGAATACCCACACGTGAACCGATATTGCCAAAACCTATGATTCCAAGCTTCTTACCCTTAAGCTCAGTACCATACCAATCCTGTCTTCGCCATACTCGGTCTATTTTTAGATTGTTATGTGCATAAGGAAATTGCCGTACGCAAGAGAGCATATGTGTCAAAGTAAGTTCCACCGCAGCAATTGTATTGGCTGTCGGCACATTCATAATAACAATACCTTGTTTAGACGAACCCTGAATATCTACATTATCTACACCCACACCTGCACGTACCACTGCCGTAATTTTTGATGCAGATGCTAAAAATGCTTCATCCACATCTGTAGATGATCTTGTAATAGCTACATCTGCTAAAGAAATGATCTCAGATACCAGTTTGTCTTTGGGTTCATCTGCCGCATTAATCAACTCGATATCACTATCATTGGCCAAGACATCTAAGCCATCTTGATGTATATGATCACAAACAACAATTGTTTTTTTTGACATTAGCTAAACCTTTGAATAAATTTATCGGTACAAAGAGGATCTTTGAGTAAGACTCTACACTCCATAAGGAGAGTTTTCACAGAGCGTAAAAATTATTTTTTAAGTATATCACCAAAAGCATCACCAAGTGTCATACTGTCATCTTGGTCTAAATTGAGTTTCTCTATTGCTTCTCTCTCTTCTTGTCGCTCAAGCCTCTTAACAGAAACCCTGATTCTGTCGTTATCGGTATCGATAAAACTGATTACACCTTTAATCTCCTGACCTTTTTCAACCTCATCAAATTTCAGCGGATGGAGATCCTCTGTACGAATAAGAGCATCTACGTTATCTTCAAGCGATATAAATACACCGAACTCTTTTTTATCTTTGACGATACCTGTCACTATATCACCGTTTTTATGGCTTTGTGCAAATGCTTTTACAGGTGAATCCTCTAATACTTTTTTAGAGAGTGATACTTTGCCTGCATCTTTGTCTATTTTGATAATTTTAACTTCAATCTCATCACCTACTGCAAGCTCACTTTTTGCATTTTTTGATTTATCCCAAGAGACCTCTTGATTATGCAAAAGTCCCTCTATAGAACCCACCTTTACAAATGCACCAAAATCGGTAATGGAGGTGACCGTACCTTTTACAATATCATTGACTCTATGTTCTGACAAAAAGGCATCCATTGGTTTAGGAAGAAGATTTTTTAGACTCACTCTTAATCGTCTTGCCTCTTTATCTATCTCTATGACTTCAACATTGACTTCTGCATTATTTTCCAAATAGTCTTTGGGGTGTTTAACATTCTTATCCCAAGAGATTTCAGAGACATGCAAAAATGCCTCAAGGTCTTCACCAAGATCTACAAACACTCCGTAAGGTTCAATATTTGAAACCGTTGCCGTCACTGTATCTCCCACGCCTATAATAGCATCTATATCTTCCCATGGATCGGGATTGGCATCTTTAATAGATAAAGAGAGATGTCTTTTCTTTTTATCATACTCAAGCGCAACAACACTAACCTCGTCACCCTCTTCAAAATATTTTGAAGGATTTACAGGACCCTTATGCGAAATTTGAGAATAGTGTACAAGTCCATCCATTCCTCCGACATCTACAAACATACCGTAAGAAGTAATTTTCTTAATGATTCCTACAACAGGCTCTTTACTCTCAAGAAGTTTTCCAACAATCTCATCCGTTTTTGCCTTTTCTCTTTCAATAAGCTCTTTTCTTGAAACAACTACAGAACCCTTCTCTTTATCCACTTTAACAATTATAGCTTTGACTTTTTTCCCGATCGATTCAACACCGGGTTTTGAAGATAGATAAGAGAGTGTACGTGGCATAAAAAATTCTAAACCATCAACCTCAACGACATATCCACCCTTATTTTTCTTTGTAATAACACCTTCAATAATATACTCTTGACTATCATTATACTCAGAAATAAACTCATTCAGTGCCACACGGGATTTTGCTGCCTTATGCGAAACTCGTCCTCTTCCCATTACCACGACATCAATAGTATCATTGATAGAAAATAAAACATTTCCCTCTTCATCTCTAATCTCATCAAGATCAAGATGCGCATCTCTACCGCCGCCTATATCTACTATCGCAGTATTATCTTTTTCATCAATTTTAACAATGGTTCCTGTAACTAAATCACTTTTTGATTCTGACTTTTTAAACGACTCCTCTAGCATCGCTGCAAAATCTTCTGTTTCATCTATTTCGAAATCTTCGAACTTCATCCATATCCTTATGTGTGCACTAATTTTACGCTATTATATCTTTTTAAACATAAAAGTGGCTTACGTAACAAGGCTGAAAAACCTATCATTAAAATTTATAAAAACCTGTTAATAATGCGCTATTGACTCAAAAACCTCAAAATAATTCGGAAAGGTCTTTGCCACACACTCCGGCTCATTAATCGTCACAGAGGCATCATCCAAAGCTAGAAGAGAAAAACACATCGCCATTCTGTGATCATCATAAGTATCAATGCTTGCATGCTTAAGCTGTTTTGGAGGGATAATTTTAAGATAATCCTCACCCTCTTCTACCACAGCACCTACTTTACGAAGTTCTATCGCCATAGCATGGAGTCTGTCTGTCTCTTTTACGCGCCAGTTGTAGATGTTTCTAAGTACAGTAGTCCCCTCCACAAACAGTGCCATAGTGGCTACAGTCATGGCAGCGTCAGGGATGTGATTAAAGTCCATATCTATGGCATGGAGCCTCTTTCTTGTCACAGAAACATATCCCTCACCCCATTCTACCTTTGCACCCATCTTTTCCAAAACATCTACAAAAGCAACATCTCCCTGGATACTCTTTTTCCCAATGCCCGTTACTTTTACTGTACCGCCTTTTATAGCAGCAGCCGCTAAAAAGTAAGAAGCCGAACTTGCATCACCCTCGACCAGGTAATGCTCTACAGTCTTGTAGGTCTGGCCTCCTTTTATACAAAAAGTTTTATAGTTATCATGAAGCACTTCTACACCAAAATCTTTCATGATCTTTAAGGTAATATCTATATACGGCTTAGAGACGAGAGTCCCTATAATCGTAATCTCTGTATCATCTTTTGCCATAGGTGATGCCATAAGAAGTGCAGTAAGAAATTGGCTTGAAACGCTTCCGTCTATAGCTACCTTACCGCCCTTTAGACCTTGTGCCTTAATGTACACCGGCGGATAGCCTTCCTCTTCCATATAGTCTATATTTGCCCCGGCTTGACGCAAAGCATCAACCAAATCCCCTATGGGTCTCTCTTTCATACGCGGCTCGCCTGTAAGTATAAATTCTCCCTCGCCCAAACATAAAGCCGCACAAAGAGGACGCATTGCCGTACCTGCATTGCCTAAAAAAAGTTCTTGTACCTGAGCACTTTTTATTACACCCGCATTCCCTACTATCGTACACTCTGTTTTATCCTCCGATAACGTATAGTGAATACCAAGTGTTTTAAGAGCATGAAGCATATAGCGCGTGTCATCACTCTCTAGCAGATTCGTAATCCTTGTTGTTCCTTTTGCCAGTGCTGCAAGAAGCAATGCACGATTTGATACACTTTTTGAACCGGGGAGATTGACCTCACCTTCTATCTTCGAAATCGGTTTTAGTCTTAGCGTATTCATTTAGACCGTAACTTTTTTCATCTCTTTTATTTTAGCAATGACATTTTGTACGATCCAGTCAGGCGTAGATGCCCCTGCAGATATGCCACAAAGTTTTTTCTCTTCAAGCCATGATGCTTCAAGCTCCGTTTCATTTTCTATCAAATAAGAATCAATACAATGACGCTTTGCAATACTATGAAGTTGCTTGGTATTTGAAGAGTGTTTTCCCCCGATGATGATCATCACGTCTGCCTTCTTGGCAAGATCTGCTGCTGCATCTTGGTTTTCAAAGGTTGCATTGCAAATGGTGTTAAAGACACGTATCTCTTTTCGTGTAGCCATAAGTGCAGTAACTATTTTGGCAAAATCTTCAGGTTTTTTAGTCGTTTGCGAGACAACAGCTACTTTAGCTTTAAGAGGAAGTGTCTCTAACTCTTCAGGCTTAAGTACGATAAAGGCATCCTCCAAGTCCTTGGCATAACTCACAACCCCTTTGATTTCCGGATGGTCTTTGTCGCCAAAAATGACAATACTGTAACCCTCTTCACTCATATTTTGGACAATATTTTGTGGGGTAGTCACGTAAGGACAGGTAGCATCTATGATCTTATGATCTTTTTCTTTTAACATTGTAAGTTCATTTTTAGGGATACCATGGGTACGTATCACTACGGTACTATCTTTTTCCATCTCCTCTAAACTTTGGACAAGACCGATATTAAAACCATCCTTTAGTCGGTTAATCTCGTCTTTATTGTGAATAAGAGGACCATAGGTTACCGAACCTCTATGCTCTTGGGCTATTTCAATAGCACGTTTAACACCAAAACAAAACCCGTAAGAAGATGCTAATTCTATTTTCATTTTTCTACCTTTTTATCTAAGTTGTGCCCCATACTCTCTCTTTAATGTAGATATAACTGTATCCATCACCGATGCTATATCTTCATCCTCAAGTGTTTTATCCATAGCTTGAATAAAAAATCGTATCGTAAGAGACTTTTTATCTCCCAATATTTCATCTTCATAAATATCTATAGGATAACTATCTTTTAACATAGGAAGCTTAAGGGCACCAAGCACTTTGGCCACTTCATGGTATCCCAAAGATTTATCTATCACAAGAGAAAGATCCTTATAAACTCCCTGATAATTTGATATGGGTCTTGCACTTCTATGTGTAGGCAATAGTGCATCAAAATCAAGTTCGGCAATGAATGTCACAGGAATACCGAAGCTCTCTTGCACGCTTGGATGCAGCTTAGAGATAAAACCACACACTCTTCCCTCTACCAATATATTAGCAGACTGATAGGGATGAATCAAACCGTTTTCATAAGTACATGGCTCTAAAGTAAATGCACCTATAACTGCACCAACTTTTTGGGTAAAATCCGAAAAGTCAATCATATCCGGTTTTCCTGCATTTCGTACATTTTCACCTTCACTCTGCCCGGAGAATATAAAGGAAATTACTTCACTTTGCTCTCTTTTAGTTCCAAAAACCGCACCTATTTCAAAAATCGGTATAGACTTTTTGGTATAAGAGACGTTACGTTTAACTGCAATCAACAGATTAATTAATAATGTACTTCTTAGTGTATTTAACTCTTCTGCAATAGAATTTTCTAGCTCCAAATCATCCTGTGTTACCGTAAACCCATACCGTCTCAAAAGTGCTTTATCCGAAAAAACATAAGAGACATTTTCATAAAACCCCACACCTACTGCACGATTTCTAAATACTTTTTTTGCCTCATATTTGCTTGTAACATCATTTAATCGCGGTTTTTCTGCAAATATCAAAGGTTTGGCTTGAATATTATTGATACCAATCATACGCACTATCTCTTCGGCAATATCCTGTATATGTTTCATATCATGCCTAAAATGCGGTACAACTGCGGCAACTGCATTGTCGTCTATTTTCGAGATTTTAAATCCTAATTTTTTCAAAATAGTCACAATGCGACCAAGCTCCACATTCATACCTATAATCGATGAAATCCTTTGTACATCTACAATAATACTTATATTTTCTCTGTCGGCATTTACAGTAAGTGAGCCTTCAAAAGAGGAGATATCAGCATAAGTCTCCATCAAATAACCGAGCATCTCAAGTCCAAACACTAAGTCAGGATTAGCCCCTCTTGAGGTTTTATAGTATAGTTCATCTGTTTTTAAGGCATTCAAAGATACGGCTTCTACTAAAAGATCAGGGTTGATATAGCTAGCCTCTAGTAAAACTTCTTTCGTATCATCTTTAGCTATACAGCAATCATTTTGATATACTCCCACAATAGAACATACTCTATCATGAGAATGTATTTCAACAAGCCCTCTCTGCTTAGTACTTGCGCTGAGAAGTACTTTATTTCCATTACTACGAAAAACATTACTGTCATATGCACGTAGTATCACCCCCGTTGCATGTGTAGCATAAGCAAGAAAAGAGTCCAACTTTCCTTTTAACTCAAGCCCAACCGTCGCTAAACGTAATGCAATAAGCAATGGTGTATCGATACTATTAAGCGTTGCCAACTTATAATGCAAATCTGCATCAATCTCTCCTTGAATTTGAAGTGATGCTTCTCTGGCAATACCTAACTTCATTTTTTCATCTTTTTTATATTCAAAAGGTTTCATCTCTCTCTCAAGTGCGGCACAGAGATCTCTTGCGACACCATACACCGAAAGACAATCTCCTCGGTTTGCAGTGAGTTCTAGCTCTATGATGGTATCTGCCACTTTTTCATAAGAGCCTAATTCACGCCCCACTTCAAGCTCACCGATACTCTCATCAAGAATCATAATGCCTTTACCCGTCTCAGGTAGCCCCAGCTCAGAGGATGCACACACCATTCCTTCAGACTCAACACCCCTAAGTTTGGCATGTTTTATTTCAAAATTACCGGGAAGTACTGCACCTATAGTAGCTACCGCTACATACTCTGCATCCACTACATTGGCAGCACCGCAAACTATTTGTCTAATGCCGCTTCCTACATCTATTTGGCAAACATTTAGTTTATCCGCGTCCGGATGTTTCTCTACGGCAAGTATCTTCCCAACAACAACTTTTTCAGCAATTTTTATCTCATTGAGACTATCAACTTCAAGCCCAATACCGTTAAAGGTCTCATAGAGCTTCTCGTTAGAGACATCACTAAGGTCTATAAATTCCTGTAACCAAGATCTTGTTATTATCATCTAAACTGCTCCAATAGTCTTATATCTCCTTCAAACAGAGACCTTAAATCAGGTATCTTGTGTATCAACATCGCAAAACGCTCTACTCCTAAACCAAAGGCATAACCGCTCACATCTTCATAGCCAACTGCCTTAAAGACGTTGGGATCTACTATCCCGCACCCTAGCACCTCTAGCCACCCTGTATGAGAGCAGATACGACACCCTTTAGCCTCACAAAAGATACAGCTGATATCTACTTCGGCCGATGGCTCGGTAAACGGGAAAAAACTTGGTCTAAACCGTACCTCAACATCGCCAAACATATACTGTAAAAAATCCGTCAAAATAGACTTTAAGTGAGCAAAACTCACTTTGCCTTTTTCATCTACAACAAGCCCTTCTACCTGGTGAAACATCGGTGTATGCGTCACATCAAAGTCACGTCTAAAGACTGTACCAGGAGCTATCATGCGTATAGGAGGCTTTGTCTCTAACATCGTACGTATCTGTACGGGTGAGGTGTGTGTTCTTAGCAAACCGCCGTCTTTAAAGTAAAAGGTGTCTTGCATATCGCGTGCAGGGTGATACTTCGGTAGATTTAAGGCTTCAAAATTATGAAAATCATCTTCTACCATTGGACCGGACTCTACTGAAAAGTTAAGTGCCACAAAATAGTCGATAATCTTATCCATCGTCTCCATCACGGGATGCAATGCACCCTTTTGTGCCAAGGTCCCATAAAGCGATACATCTATAGCTTCAGACTTTAACACTCTCTCTGTCTCCTCGGCTTTTAACACGTCATAACGTGCATCAAAACTTTTTTGCAAAGCTGCTTTATTTTCATTAAGAACTTGGGCAAAGGCCTTTTTCTCCGGACCGGGGACATCTTTCATCTTGGCAAACTCGGCGGCTAATATACCTTTTTTACCAAAAATCTCTACGCGTACTTTTTCTAATGCTTCAAGATTATCAGCATTGCGTATCTTCTCTTCTAATTCTTTCATATAACCTCTATACGACTCTAATATTACCCATGATTTTAGCTAAAAAATGATAATAACGGGATTTACTCCCTATTTTATGTGTTATAATGAACAAAAGAAAAAATTATAAAGGATAGACTCATGTGCATATTTTGTAAAATAGTCAACAAAGAAATTCCTAACAACACGGTAGCCCAAAACAACAACTTCCTAGCCTTTCATGATCTCTACCCCAGAGCTCCTATCCACGTGCTTATCATCCCCAAGCAACATATAGAGTGTTTTCAGGATGTCACTCCTGAAATAATGGCAGGCATGACCTCTTTTATCCAAGAGGTTGCACGCAAACTAGGTGTAGACGAAACAGGCTACAGGCTCATCACAAACAACGGTGAAGATGGCGGACAGGAGATAAAACATCTACATTTTCATCTCTTGGGTGGGGGCAGAATTGTCTGGGATCATACACACGACAATCATCATAAAAATTGATAAAAAACACCGTCATAGATCTTAATCCCAACGATGCAAATGATAATGCTGGTGCGTCACGCCGTCATGTTCATGCCGATGCTTATGTACCAACTGTGCCTGAATAAGCATCGGCATATCATCAAGAAGCATTTTAACGCTGCCATCGTAAAGTAGTTTATGATTCTCTCCTAAAACAAGTGCCCTACTCCCAAGCTCGGCTCCCAAACTTAAGTTGTGTGTAGCGATGATAGAGGTGACATCAAGCTCTTTAAGAAAGTCTACCAACCATCCTGTTGTAGGTGGATCTAAGTGAGCAGTAGGTTCATCCATAAGTAACACTTTGGGTTCTACACACAAAAGTGAAGCCAAAAGTACTTTTTGTTTTTGTCCACCACTTAAAGCAAGTGGCGAGGTTTTTAACAGATCTTCTATTTTAAAAAGTCTTGCCCACTTTTGGACACGCTCTTCTATAGCATCAAATTCAAAATGTTTCAAGCCAAAAGCTATCTCATCATAAACTGTAGGATTGAAAAGCATCGATGCAGGGTCTTGCATTTGAAATGCTATCTCTTTTCTAAATGTTTGGCTGTTTTTTTTGAGATATTTTTTACTCACTGCTTCTTCTTTATAGTAAAACGTTCCATCCTCAGGCATCATAAGCCCGTTTAATATCTTTAAAAGTGTCGATTTTCCTGAACCGTTAATTCCAAGAAGTATCACTCTCTCGCCTTGGGTAACTTCAAAACTAATATCCTTTAAAACTTCTACTTTGTTATACTGATAATCTTCATAACTATAGGAGAGTTGTTCACATCTAATCATTTATAAGTCCTCTGGAACGAAGCCCAAGGCTCTGTTCCTTTGATTGGTGAAGCATCGTAGCAAAGAGTGTTTCCAAAAGAGGTTTGAGATGTTCTTTTCTGATACAGCGTTTCATGCTAGCGCTGCGGCTGATAAGAGCACTATAATAAGCTTGAAGCATCTTTTTAGACAACATCATCTGTGAATAAGTAAATGCATATAACACGCTCCCCTTATGACTAAACTCCAATACTTTATGAAAGTTAATATGATGCATCAATGTAAAAGTGAGCAGTGTAATAGCGAGTGCTCTTAGATTGAGTAAAAGCAATATAGAGGTATCGACAGGCACAAAAAGTGCATAGAGTAGATACGAAAGTGTCACGGTACCATTAAACACGAGCAAGGTCAAAAAAGCTTTTTTAAGCAGTCTCCATTTTACATTTTTGTTGATAACAGATAGCAAAATAATCACCCCAAGCATTAGCCAAATACTATGTATCATCCCTAAAACAACGACAAACACCAAATAAAGCATAAACCATCTTTTCTCACGCATCAAAAGCCTTTTTAAACCTAAGACGCAAAAAATGAACGGCCCCATATGCCACAACTCCTTCAAGCAAACCAAGAAGTAAATGAGGAATGACAATGGAGGGGAGTGTTACATTGAGCCCAAAAGGAAAAAAGAGTGGACTACCGTCATCTGCTGAGGCAATTATCGGTTGTACACCCAATACCGTAGCGATAAACAAAGAGGGCAATACGATACTTATCCAACCTGCAAAGAGTAGTGCAAACTTCTTCGATACCTGTTTAAAAATATGATACCCATAATAGGCAGAAAAACTTCCTAAAAATGCAAGCGAAAGCATATTAATCGGATAGGCTGTCACCCCACCGTCTCCAAACATCAACGCCTGTATCAAAAGTACCAACGAGATAGACATAAAAGCAATCCAAGGGTTAAACAAGAGTGCAACAATAGCAATACCACTTAAATGTACGGTAGTTCCTCCGGGAAGAGGAATAATAATAAGCATCATCACAAAAGCAATCGCACTGAGCCCTGAGAGCATAGGTATTTTCTCTATGTCAAGATCTACTTTTTTATAGGCGACAGCCAAAAGTCCTGCCCCAACTACAGCTGCAGGCAAATAAGTCTGTGGTGATATAAAACCGTCTGGTATATGCATCTATGCTCCTAAAAAAGTGCAGAAAGAGTAAAGATAACTCTTGTATCTTCATTGCCCTCTGCACCTTGTTGTAGTGACTCTTCGTTTAAATCTTTCCATACAGGCATTTTTACCCCTATGGTTGCAGAAATATTTTGGTAAAACACCCTTACCCCTAGCGTAGTATATAAAATATCCCCACCTGTAGCCTCTTGAGCAATTCCATTTTCAACATCTCTACCTAAGTTAAGATAGTTTGCTTCAACAGTAGCATCAAAACGCAATTTTTTATCACTATTGGCATATACTTTATACGCAAGAGCCGTATTAAAACGCATCTCATTCCCAAACTCCATGGTACCGCCATCACTATAACGTCCTTCTAAAAAAATATTATAAGAGCCGTCAAATACCAAGGTTATCCTATCTCCAAACCATTTGGTAGCACTTAAGCCAAACATAAATGAAGCAGATGCAAAGCTTTGTTGTAAACCGTAATCATAGAGTCTGCCATCAAGTTTTTTAATATTGCTGTTTCCTGTTGGAAGAGAGAGACTAAAAAAACTTGTAAAATGCCAATCTTCCAAATCATCTAAACTTTCATTCTCCGGCGTGAGCATAAATCCATCATCATATTTAAACCCAAGTACACCTGTAAACTTTAGATCATGAAAACCGCTAGTCCCCACGTTGCCTTCATCTTTTTTTGTAAAGTAAGGTAGTGAGAGATACAGATCAAAATAAGAACTCACCCCATACCCCAAGGCATAGGTAAAATACTGATGCTTTGCCATCTCTTCATCATAGGCAGAAGTATTTAAGGTATAGGAGATGTGTTCAGCCCGCATATATGCTAAAAACTTCCCCTTTGGTAGCATTGCCGAACTTGTAGTCTCGAGCGGAGCTCCCGGTCCTTCAAGCCCTGCTATTCCTAAACTGGCCACGCCATGATGCGCAAACATCATAACTGTAGACAATAATCCCCCTGCAATCACTTTTTTCAATTTGACTCCTTTTTCATAAAATAAATAACGCTAAAAATACTAAATAATAAAAGTAGCCCCGACAGAGACCTCCATAGCAAAGAATCTCCACTTGTAGTCTCTTTTATCTGTGCAGTAGTATTCACCTCTACCGCTATACTCTTTCCATGACCATCTTCAGAAAAAAGTTTTACTCTCCATGTACCGGAGATATCCGGCAAAAAACTCAACCTTCCATGCGCATCGGTTCTGCCTACCTGAAAGGGTATGGCATTACTTGGGGCATAGACCTCGTATCTTTGAAAAGAAAAATCCCCTTCATGTGCAAAATATAAAGTAATTGTGACACTTTTTTCATAAGAGATACTATGTTGAAGATTATGTGCAAACAGATCACTCAGTAGCAATAGCAAAAAAAGCAGAACCTTCACTGCTTCACCTCAAAATTAAGCGTCGTAGTATGTATGATTTCGTCACATTTTACGCCATCACCCTTTAGTGTATAGGAAGCTTTAAGATTTTGTAAACCTTTGTGACGTATTTTTACATTGACAAATCCCTTACTATCACTTACGCCTATAGTTTTATGTCCATTGGAAACTACTGCACCCTTAAGAGGCTTACCGTCAAAGTATATACTTAATCTTGCTTTTTCTCCTACTTTTATTTCAGAAAAGTTATTTCTTAAAAGTACTTCTAAACCCTGATTAAAAGGTTTTTGTTCATCACGGTACAGACGCTTAACAGACTCAATACTCAACCAACTTTTTAGAGGCATCTTGACGCTATTTTTAGGTATTTTTTTTATACCGTAGGGGGTTTTGGTGTAGTAGTGTGACTGTAACTGCACAAAGATAACACTACACCCTTTTTTAGCTAACGTATGATAGGTTTGCTTAGATATTAAACTCTTTTTCAAACAATAGATGGCCGATATCTCTTTTTTATCCACTCTACTCTCATCTGCATGATGATTATTCATATGCCCTTGATGAAGTCTAAACCTATCATCTATCCAAAGTGTATGCGCATATAAGAAAATTCCCGATGCCAAAAACACGATAATTATCTTTTTCATACATACATTGTAATCATTCAACATTAAGCACACGTTAAAAAAATATTTTCTACACTATTTTAAGGACTTATTTTATAAACATATACACAACATAATATGCATCATAAGAGAGTCTCCGTTCTCTTCTAAATAATAGAATTTTGAAAAACTTATAAACTATGCTATAGTGATGCATGAAGATAAAAATATGTAAACATTTTTCAAAAAAAGATAAGCTAAAACAGAAACTGATCACTACCTTTACGGATACGGATATTATTGTGAAAAAATGTATCGGTCTTTGTAAATATTGCAAAAAACAACCTGTTGCAAAAACTAAACATATACAATACAAGGCTACCTCCATATCAAAACTGATCAAAAAAATAACACGAAACAGATAAAAAGAAATTCGCCAATACTCCTATCTTGCTATCAAATATAATTGAAAAATATAGATACTTGCAGATATAATTTTATTAAAATCATAGAAAATAAAAAATGAAATATACGTGCGTACTGCTTAACTTACTATTTTTTATTGTTAAACCAGTTGAGAGACAACAAAACACTTTAAATATGCAATTTCAAGATCACTACCGACT
>JALSJI010000031.1 GCA_026989435.1 Sulfurovum sp. | reverse complement strand
GTACCCACATTCAAGACATTCAAAAGAGAGTATCTTTGGTCCAGAACATCCACCTGAACGTTGGTCTGAGAGTTCAATGGTTTTTTGTTTACATTTAGGACACACCCCTCTCTTGATAGTGTCGAGTTGTTCCTTTTTTTCTTTTAAATAGTAGATATAAACGAGCACAGACCCTATAAGTATAATGAGCATAAAAGCTAAAAGGTAATAATCCAAATTTTGTCCTTTACGTAGTATAGTTTTTTAATTCTTTGACATGTATTTTATAATCAGGTAAATAGTTTTCTACAAAATCCCAAAAACCTTTTTGATGATGCTTATGTTGTACATGAGCCAATTCATGTACAACAATATATTCTATCACTTTTAGAGGGAGTTTCATAACCATTGTATTGATACTTATCTCATTTTTTGATGAGCAGCTTCCCCATTGACGTTTTGTTTTCCTGAAAGACAGCTTATTGACAGGTAATCCCATTTTATTGGACCATTCATTTAAAAGAGAGCTAACATGAAATACGGCTTCTTTTTTATAGAATTGGTCAATTTTTTTAAGAAATACTTTTTCATCATAAGTGCTATAAAACAATGTAAAAGTATCTCCATCGAAATGAAGTTCTGTTTTTTTCTTTGCATGTATCACAAGATTCAAAAGGTGACTCTCCCCTAGAAAATATAATTCAAGTGTTTGAGAGAAATCAAGAGTCCTTCCTTTTTTATGTTGGATTTTTTCTCTTGATTTGTTAATCCACGAAGCTTTTTTAAGGAGTATTTGTTCAATTTTTTTTTGTGATACTTTAGGAGACTTAATGATAAGGTCACCCTTATCATCAATAGAAAGATATATATGTTTTAACTTAGGGTTAACAATATGTGTATAATGAGGTAAAAAACTCATACTAGTTAATTAACTTGCCTTCCGTTCTTGAACATTACTTTTTGATGAATGCTTCCATTTTTATTATACTTGATGGCTTTTCCATGCTTCGTGCCATTGGCGTAAGATATTATCGCAAGAGGATCGCCATTAGGATAAAACACTTTTACTATACCGTGACGTCTATTTCTATGATAAGGCGTTTTTCTTAGTGCTCGACCATGGGGATCATATAAAGTTTCTACACCATGTTTAACACCACTTCTCATCTCTGTAGCAGAAGTGAGTTTACCGTTGTACCCATATTGTTTAAGCAATCCATTGTGTCCACTGTCATCACTCATGATAAACTCAGAGCGAAGTTTCCCTCCAGTAAAATATTCTTTTTTTACTTTTCCACCAAATGGGTTTGAAAGTTCAGGAACTGAACACGCTGTTAACATAAGAAGCATAAATATAGAGAGAAAAAAAGTTGGTTTTTTCATTATGGGGGTAACCTTTGATAATTAATGGTATTAGTATACTATAAAAGAATTACTTTTAAGGATATGGTGAGAGATATTTTGGGAGATTGCAATATATTATATAGGATAGGATATTTTCGATATTATGTAGCAAACGCACAAGACGTTCACTCTAAAATCAGCTAAATTTTTCATTACATCGATAATCTTTTTAATGGAACGCCCATTTTTACCATACAAAAACTTATGAATCATAAAGATATACAACAAACAATGCGTTATGCGAAGTTGGCACCTGATAGTGGTCGAGATATGGTAGAGGGGCTATATCAATGATATTCTCATTTCTGAGGGATAAGTTCAGGGAAGATATACGATGCAAAATGGGCATTAAACTTTAGGCGTATGGCACTTTTAGGTGTATCCGACCCTAAAAAATCCATTTGTATCAATGCTTTAATAAGCGTTGTTGCAGTTCTGTCTTTAGTATGTATGATATCCATCACTTTACCTCTAGGAACTTCCCCTACCATAAGCAACTCTTTAAAAAGCAGTTCACTATATTTTGGAAGTGGCTTTGTGCTAAATAATCCTTCTTTAGATAGACGTACATAGCTTTCTATGCGTTCATGTAAAGAGTGCATTTTTAAGTTTTTACTCATAAAGTCTACTTGGTCTAGTGCAATTTCCAACATAAATTTGATGTAAGAGATAAATGCCTTGGTAGAGAGTGCTCCTCTTCCATCTAAGTCACCTTGCCTTGCCATATCCGCCAAAGCTAGATAGCGTTTATAATCTTCTGAACGTCTAGCGAGTCCTCTTGATATATTCCAAAGTCCATAGCCTTCTAGTTCCATGCTTGTAAATATTCCATCAAGCACAAGTCTAGCTGTTCTACCATTACCATCTAAAAAAGGGTGTATCCACATAAGCCTATGGTGTGAAGCAAGAGCATATATGACTATTTTTGCTTGAGTAGCATGATTTGGTATTGCGTAGAGCAGCTCATACTTATTAAATAAGCTGGAGATTTCAGTATAATTAGGAGCTATGTGTTGTCCTGCCTGTACATTACTTTCTCTTAGTTCCCCAGGTACCATCTCTATGATTGTGTTATTCTCTTTATCTTCAATTTGTAAAAAGTGAGCCATGTCAGGATGTGAATAAAGTTCACGATGAACATCTAAAATAAAATCTCTACTATAGGGTGTTTGTTCTTCTGTAAAATAGTTCTCTACATACTTTTGCACTTCTATATGCACAAGAGAAAGTTGCTGAAGCTGTTTCTCTTTTGAATCACTAGAAAACTCTTGTCTAGTAGCCTTATCTATATCTATAGGGTGTGTACCCTCTGATTCTATCTGGTTGGAGTAATAACTATTGACTTTTCTGAGTAGCTCTTTTATCCCGTAGAGTACTTGTGGAGCATGTGACCCAGCAAGTGAAGCACTTTTGATACAAAGTTTTTCTGCCATAGAGAGAAGTTCTGCATCTATGTTTCCTTGGTTGTCATTGGGCAGCAGAGGGGTAAAATCCAAAATTAACTCCTTTTGAGACTATTATAGCATAAAAGTGCGGATTTATTTACAGATAAATTTATTCACTAAAGTACCTATATACCTTATAGGGAACCATAAAAGGAATATATTTATCAATAATTATTGCGGATTTATTTGCAGATTGTTGATTTTATTAGCATAGGTTCTTTTTGAGTTAATGCTATCATCGTTACCAATAGGTTGCCAAAATGATTTTAGAAAAAGTAGAAAAACCCTAAAAGTCCCTGTCTATAGGGCTTTGCGAGTAGTGTGGAAATGTATGGCTGAGAGGAAGGGATTCGAACCCTCGGTGAGTTACCCCACACAGACGTTCCAGGTCTGCACCTTCGACCACTCGGACACCTCTCACTTATTCATAGGACGCTTTTTGAACAAAGTTCAATAAAGCTACGTTAACACTGAGTTTGCTTTAGCAGCAGGCTCATACGACTAGTCGTATTTTTACATTAAGTTCAGAATTATAGCTTATCGTTTTTAAAATGGGGTAATTTAATGGCATGTAAGCTCTTTTTTGTTATGATTCTCCTGCCTCTTTTAGACCTGTGCGACGGTATTGAAAGACAATGGGTCAGGATGGGAACATAGCAGCCCACCTCTCAAAGCTGGGTGCCGCAGGTAATCTGGAAGGGGTACTACTCTCTTAATTTTCCTCATTATTTATCACAGACCATTCATCAAAGGGCAAAGCTTCAAACCCTAACTTTTCTATAGTATAAGCATAAGTGTTTGTTACGGTGACAATAGTAACTCGTGTAATGCCATATCTTTTATAAAGTGAAAATTTACTTTGAGATTTCATCCAAAGGCTTTCTTCACTTTCAAAAGGTGCAGGAATAATAAGCTCATTATTTTTAGTTACGTACCCATGTATACCTAGTGTTTGCACCTCTATATCATGTTTCATAAGGG
>JALSJI010000030.1 GCA_026989435.1 Sulfurovum sp. | reverse complement strand
TTAGATAGAATTCTATTCTTCAAAATGTCGGGAGATGTCAGAGTGGTCGAATGTGCCGGTCTTGAAAACCGGTGAGGGTAATACCTCCGGGGGTTCGAATCCCCCTCTCCCGGCCATACATTTTAAACAATCAAAACTAAGTCCCAATACAGCGTAATTTGAGAGCATTTAAGCTATTTTACTATTCTCGTTCTCCCCACATATTCCCCACACTAAAGTACAATCCAGAGCATCGAGTGAAATTTGAAGAGCACTTGAGCCCTATGTCAAAACACAGGGCTCAAAATACTGATTAACGATCCGTCACATGTCGGTTATCATCAGATGCATATCGATTGATAGCTGATATACAACTCCGTATCCTTTGTAGGTCTCCTAGTTCAGGTGTTCCGGTTTGATTAGAGAGGGCTTTCGCCGCTTGAGAGGTCTTGAGTCGGCTTTTTGATGGGATGCATTTCAATCTGTGTTAAGCTATTATATTCTGGTAACCCAAAAGAGTCCCCTGATAGACTCGGCTGAAAACACGGCATATGTGCTATCAACTCTAGAACGCTTTCACGCCCACTGTGCCAGCCCGGATCATATCTTTGACTTAGATCCGGATAAGGCTGAACCCCCGGAGGGTGTTATGTAATTTTTTTGGAATTTGATAAAGTAGAGCTTAACAGTGACAAGGTGTTGATTAAGAAGTATTTTTTTGCTATACTTCTTTCAACGTAAGTCAAAGATGATTGAGGTATCAATTCAGGGCATCTTTGGCTTGCTACTTCTTCCGTATTATTGAAAATCACACGAAAAATCATTACTGAGATTATTCTCCAAAGATCGTTATTTGTCAAAAAACAAAAAATATGAATTGACATAATCTGACAATAGTTGACAGAGAAAAATATGCAATGCTATGAAAAAAAGAAGGAGCTCTTTTTCCCTCTTGTTTCGAGAGGTAACACTTCTTTGATATATCATGGGAAACAGGCTTTTGCACCTTTCCTGTCCCATTCTAAAAATATCGTGACAAAATTATAAAAAAATGCTATAATATTGTCACGATACTATAAAGGAAAAAGACTATGAATAAGTACATAGAGAAGATTGAACGTAAAATAAATAAACTTTCTATAAATACTGTAGTGCCTTTTTCCAGTGTAAAGACAGAAGATATTTCAACGGATACCCTCAGAAAGATATTGCACCGCCTCCATGACAAAGGGATCATTACGATTACCGGAAGAGGAGAGTTTAAGCGGATAGAGCCTTTTAGAGAGATGCTTTTTGTTTATGGATCTCTCAAAAAAGGCTTTGACAACCATCATCTGTTAAGTAAACATGCTAAACGGATCGGCAAGGCTATTACTGTGAGTAAGTTTGGGATGTTTGAGGACAGCTTTGGGAACTATCCCTATCTGATTCCTGTACCACAGATGAGAATACATGGAGAACTCTATGAGATACAGCGAAAAGAGCTTTTAGAGAAGCTTGACAGATTTGAGGGATATCCTGACTACTACGAGAGAAAAAAGATCCTTGTAAAGACACACAGAGGCACAGTAAGAGCATTTGTATATATTCAGCCTCATACTGCTATCCCTCAGGGGCAAAAACCGCTTAGAGAGTGGAAATCAGATACCGATCATAAAGTGAAGCAGCTTGAGGATTATCTTGATACTGTGATAGGGGCATAATGCAGTATATTTTGGAGGGAACAACAAAACGCTACCAAGGGAATGGCAGCTGTCAATATCCTAATTTCAAGCCGAAAGAGGATGATCTTTGTCGTTATGGCTGTGAATTTGAGTTTTATATAGACAGGGAACAGTATCTATACTCAGATGTGATTGATACTCTAGCAAAAGCTCTTCACGAGCTTACCTCGGCAGATATCTTGGTAGATGAGATATCCATCCCTCATGCAGCAGATAAAAACCATTGCATGCAGATCAAGCCAGATATTTCATTGGAAGATCACGGAGTGGAGATATCTGTCCCCATCTCTACCAAAGAAGGGATCTTGCATTATATTCAAACAATTCTGCCTTTGATAGAACAATATGGCTATACAAATCACGAGACAGGTTTTCACATCCATATGAGTACCTCTGGCAATAGCCATATAGATTTCTACCGTTTTATAGTGACCCCCAGAAAGACTGCACAGTGTATAATACATAAATCATAGGAGCAGATAATGGGAGAGATACAAACAGAGATTAAAAGAATGACGGCTAAGAAGAAAGCAGAGATTGTTATGGAAATTTTCCAAGGCAAGACTAGCGTATCGGAGGTTTCCCGTCAATACGATTTAACTCCGGCACAAATAGAGGAGTGGATGGAAGAAGCCCGCAAAGGTATGGAGAATCAACTTCGAGCCCGTCCTAAAGATATTGCGTCAATGTATGAAGAGAAGATCAAAGAGATGAAAGCGGTCATAGGAGAGTTAACCTTAGAGAATATTGCTTTAAAAAAGTTCGACGCTCTGTTCGGGGAAGAGACGAAGTGATGCAGATACAGAGCGAAATGAAACAAGATGGGCATCACGTCACCATCGTTCAATTAAGCCGTTGGTTTGGTATTCCCAGACGCACACTCTATTACCGTTCCAAGCCAAGAACTCCAAGACTAGATGAAGATCGCGTTCAAAGAGTCAAAGAGAAGATGGAGGAGTTTCCCACCTATGGATATCGAAGACTTGCTTTGCTAGCGGGAATGAATAAAAAAGCAGTTCAGCGAATCCTTCAACTTAATGGATGGCAAGTGAAGAAACGCTCTAAAGGATATCGTCCTCGAGCCAAGGTGATGCCTTCACGAACTATGGCACCCAATACGCGTTGGGCGATCGATATGACAAGAGTCTGGTGCGGCAAGGATAGCTGGGGGACTTTAGCTGCCGTCATCGATACCTGCACTTGAGAGATCGTCGGATTTAGGCTTTCTAAAAGCGGTAAAGCCAAAACAGCGGAGTCTGCTTTGCAAGAGGGGTTGATCTATCGATTTGGCAAACTGCAAAGACTTCAAAAGCCCATCACACTACGAAGCGATAACGGACTGGTCTTTAGTAGCAAATCCTTTACCAAGACTGTCAAGGCTTACCGATTCGAGCAGGAGTTCATCACTCCCTATACACCGGAACAAAATGGAATGATCGAAAGGTTTTTCCGGACAATCAAAGAAGAATGTATCTGGCACTACAACTTCAAAAGTAGCAAGGAGGCAAATGAGACAATCACACGATGGATCGAATTTTACAATCAAAAACGAAGGCACTCGGCGCTGCAATACAAAACGCCATCAGAGGCGTTTCGTTTAGCAGCTTAAGTGTGCAAAAAGGGAGGGGGCAGTACAGTTTTATGCTCTTGTGTGATGATGCAGGACTACTTTCAGCATGGAAGCCAAGGATCGGGTACTCTCAAAATGTTATGGATATCCTTATCTCGCATACAAAGCAGGAAGCAAGGGTCATCAAAACCAAAAAGGGCACCATCTGGAATCTGGAGAGGATAGATCCTCATCATGTTGAGATCAAATCCATTGGTGGTGCTGACTACCATAAAGAAACAGAGCGTCTTGTACGCGAGTTTGAAATATATGCTGATTATTTTACTCAGGTGTTAGGAGCAGTGACTCCGGAGCATAAGAGATTATTGGAGAAGCATAAACAGATGCTGGACAGTCTGGACAAGGAAGTCAAAGGCAGATTTGCTTCGGCTCTTATTGAGGCTGGGAGAGACCGCCCCACATTTTGTGTAAGCCAAATTTCACCTCATAGCTATGTTGCATTATAGCAAATTTCATCTGATTCTCTCCTCAATGCGATCCTTGAACTCAACGGATAACTGAGAGATA
>JALSJI010000029.1 GCA_026989435.1 Sulfurovum sp. | reverse complement strand
AACAGTACTGTCTTATTGTGGCTTTTGAAAATATGATCACTCATTTGTAATCATAGCATATCTTCAGTTCAAGCCTGACTCCAACCGATGCAAGCATCGGGGAAATCTTTTCGATTATAAAACCCGATCCATTGTGTAATTGTCTCATTTGCCTTGAAGTTGTAGTGCCAGATACACTCTTCTTTGATCGTTCGGAAGAATCTTTCGATCATACCATTCTGTTACGGGGTATAATGAGTGATGAACTCCTGTTTGAACCGGTATGCGTTAACGGTCTTTGTAAAGGATTTGCTGCTAAAGACCAGTCCGTTGTCGCTTCGTAGTGTGATGGGCTTTTGAAGTCTTTGCAGTTTGCCGAATCGGTAGATCAGTCCTTCCTGGGGTCGCTATAAGACCGCCGTATCGGAGATTTCCCGCCAATACCACTTTGGCAAACTTCTTCTTGATGATTTTTTCTTGTCTATGTAGATTCATTGTCTCTTTCACGATTGTCGGATTGTGTTGTGACTAGTTCATTTAATCTTCTATATAATATCCATAATCGCTTCCAAACTCCTTATCTCTAATACAATTAAGCAATATACCCATATTTTTAATGTCATGCAACTTTAATATACGTTTTATTTGTGTCAAAAAAACTTTTCTGCTTTTTCCGACACAAACTATATAAAGTGAAATATCTGACTTTTTCATCAATATCATAGCATCCGTAACCAAACCTATAGGTGGTGTATCAAAGACAATAACATCATATTTTTCCTTAAGTGCTTCAATGAGGCTATCTAACTTTTCACTTTCCAGTAATTCACTAGAGTTAATCGGGGTATCTCCTGATGGAATAATATGCATATTTTCATATTTAGTAGAGTGTATAATATTTTCTAAACTTGCATCTCCACTCAAAAAAGTACTGAGTCCTTTATTGTTCACCATATTAAATCTTTTATTTACTTTTGGTTGACGCAAATCAGCATCAATAATCACGACTTTCTTACCTGCCAAACATAATATGGCTGCCAAGTTTATGGAACTTGTAGTCTTTCCCTCTTCCCCGACAGTGGAAGTCAAAGAAATTACCGTAGCATCATCTTGATTCAATATCGAATACAAATTGGTGCGCAACTCCCTAAATGCCTCTGCTGTAGCTGACTTAGGTGTTTCAATAACTTTAATCGATGCTCTTTTACTTTTCGTCTTGCTATAAGGAATCTTCCCATATATCGGAAGATTAATATACCTTTGGATATCATCTTCGTTTTTAATAAAACGACTATTTACAACCTCTCGTAAAAAAGCAATGATTACACCTAAGATAAGACCAAGAGTAAAGCCTATCATAATAATCAGTTTTCGATTAGGCTTCACTGGCGTATCTGCAATAATAGCAGTATCAAGCAAACGATTGGTATTTACTGTTGATGCCTTTGTTAGTGCGGCGACTGCTCTCTTCTCTAAGAGATATGAATAGATTTTTTCATTTACTATAAAACTTCTTTGTAATCCACTATATATTTTCTCTTTTTCAGGTAGTGTCTCCATTAATTTTTTATACTTATCAAGTCTTTGCTCTATCAGCTCTTTTTTTTGACTGATACTCTCTTTTAATTTCCGTATCATGTTTGCAATAATCGTCTTATACTGTTCTATACTTTTAGTGATTCTTTTTACTTTTGGATAGGATCGCGTGTAATCACTTGATATGATGGTGAGTTTCAACTGTTCTTCTTGCAATTTTTCAATCAGACCAGGCAAATTGGTGTTCCCAAAATCAAAACCTGAAATAGAAATATTTTCAAAACTTTTATTTTTCTGTATCTCTTTATAAAGATAGTCCAACATCTCTTCTTGTATTTTGACTTCTTCAATTTTGCTTTCATAATTGCTAAGTTTCTCAATGATATCTTCTGCCTTTCTGCCTATAGTCATCATGGTACTTCTTTTCTTAAAGGTTTCAAGATGGTATTCAGACTCTTTTAATTTAGATGTAATGCCACGTAATTGCTTATCAATAAAATCGAGAATCATACTGGCTTCTTGTTTTTTAAGTTTTATTCCCTCATCTAAATATATCTGTGCCAAAGCGTTTACAAATTCATACGCACGCATTGCTATTTCATCCTCAAATTTAATCTGAATAACAGAAGAATCTTTTGATATCTGTGTCACATAAAGGTTCTTCTGTATCTTATTAATGGCATCAATGACCGAAATAACTTGTATACGATATTGACTCTCTTTATCTAACTTGACACCCTCTTTGAGCAGTAGTTCAAACTCGAAATATTTTTCCTTTATTCTTTTGTTGAATTGATAGATTTTATCTATTTCCCACTCTATCTTACTAATCTCATCCTCTCCACTTACTATTAAACGGAATCTCTTTTGATCTATAGGAGTAATATAAAACGATAGATCCAAACCTTTGTATAGATTAATTTCTAAAGGGCTTGCTTTATAAAGCTCATACTCTTTCAAGCCTTGTTTAATATAATAGCCGTGTGTAAAATTTATGTTTTTAATTGTCTTCTTAATCAACATTCGAGATTTAATAATATCAATTTCCGTATTGATACTTATTTTTTCAGATATATTATTAATAATTCCCAAAATATTTTCCGAAGATGTCTTCTCTTTTTCCTCATTCATAGTAATTTTTATACTTGCAGATGCATTATAAATATTAGGTTGTAAATAGGCATATACTCCTGCAAGTAGTGTAGCAATTAGAATAGTCAAAATAATACTTATTTTATACTTCCAAAGAATAGCAAATGATTCTTGTAAATTAATTCTACCTTCACTTTCTACTATATTATCATGCATATGAGATTTCCTATGTTTTAAAATAAGGAAAGTATACAATAATTTCAATATATTCTTTTTGTGAATATGCTATACTGAAAGCTAAACATCGGAAGAATTATTATGAAAAAAAACATACTTAAAAAAGTAGCTATTGTGGGACGACCCAATGTAGGGAAGTCATCACTTTTTAATCGATTGGCCAGGGAGCGTGATGCTGTCACTTCTGATATGTCAGGAACTACCCGAGATGTCAAAAAACGTATCGTAACCATCTCGCAAAACCGTGAGTTTGAAGTGCTTGACACCGGAGGGATAGACTACTCTAACGCACTTTTTAGCAAAGTGGCAACATTTTCTCTCCGTGCTTCCAAAGAGGCAGATATTATAATCTATATGGTAGACGGGAAAACAATTCCCCATGAAGAGGATAAGGCACTTTTTTATAAACTCCAAAAGATGAATAAACCCCTAGCCCTTGTCGTCAATAAAATAGACAATGACAAAGAAGAAGAGCGCTACTGGGAATTTTTAGAGTTTGGTGCAAAGGCGACCTTTCCTATGTCTGTAAGCCATAACCGTTATTTTAACGATTTTTACGCTTGGCTGGAAAAACATATTCCCGTACCTGAAACAAAAAAAGAACTTCTCATTGAAGAAGATACCAGGATAGATCCTTTTAGCGAGACAACAGAGCAAGTTCATACACATTATGAAGAAGACAACACCATACGGGTAGCGATTATAGGGCGTGTAAATACGGGTAAATCTTCTTTGCTTAATGCACTGCTTGGCATTGAGCGTTCAGTAGTCTCAGACATAGCAGGCACTACCATAGACCCTATAGATGAGCATATAGAACATAAGGGGCACAACATTAGCTTTATCGATACGGCAGGCATACGTAAACGCTCAAAAATAGTAGGCATTGAAAAATATGCCCTTACAAGAACCACGAAAATGCTGAAAAAAGCAAACCTTGTCTTACTGGTGCTTGATGCAACACAGGCCGTTACAGAACTTGATGAACGCGTTTCCGGACTCATAGAAGAGCATAAACTTGCCTGCGTAATAATCCTCAACAAATGGGATATCAAAGGAGAACGCAGTTATGAAGAAGTGGTAAAAAATATACGTGATGAACTAAAATTTTTACACTATGCACCCTTTATTACCGTTTCGGCAAAAACAGGTCTGCGTGTGAATAAAATATTAGATCAGATAGTGGCTATTTACAAACGATACTGCTACCGTATCCCTACCTCAAAACTGAATGATGCACTACGAGATGCTATGCGCCGTCATCATGTACCTTCACACCACGGTGCCGTTGTAAATATTAAATTTGCAACACAATATGAGACAAAACCCCCCAAAATTGCACTTATTACAAATCGTCCCGAGTACCTTCACTTCTCTTATATTCGCTATCTCTCAAATTTTTTTAGAAAAAGATTTGATTTTGAAGGTGTTCCTCTTGATATTGTTGCCAGAAAGAGAGGTCAACGTATGGATGAAGGCGAAGAGTTTATCTAAATTTCATATGAATTGCACACTGCTCATTTCTAATTTCTCATTCTCCTGCTATAATTGCACAAACAGTAGCAGGAGAGATAATGCGTGTACTTACAGGAATTCAAGCTTCAGGTAAACTTCATATAGGAAACTATTTTGGTGCAATGAAACCAATGGTTGCATTACAAAAGGAGCATGAACTCTTTACTTTTATTGCAAACTACCATTCGCTCACCACATCCAAGGATGCATCTATACTAAAACAATATACCATAGATGCAGCCATAGACTATCTCTCCATAGGCATTGATCCCGATAAAACAACCTTTTGGATACAAAGCCATGTACCCCAAGTACTTGAACTCTACTGGATACTCTCTAAATTTACTCCCATAGGATTGCTTGAGCGTGCACACTCCTATAAAGACAAAGTAGCCAAAGGTATCTCTGCAAATCATGCACTTTTTAGCTACCCCGTACTGATGGCAGCAGATATTCTTATGCTTGATACAGAGATAGTTCCCGTAGGAAAAGACCAAATACAACACATAGAGATGACACGTGATATTGCTACGAAGTTTAACAATGAATATGGTGAGATATTTATACTCCCGGAACATAAGGTAGCCAAAGAGGTAGCCACTATACCCGGTATAGACGGACAAAAGATGTCTAAGTCCTACAGCAATGCTATAGACCTGTTTATGGATGAAAAAGCTTTACAAAAAAGATGTAATAAAATCATCTCTTCCTCTACACCTTTAGGCGAACCTTTAGAGTGGAAAGATGATACTATCTATACACTCGCGGCACTCTTTTTGAATGACGAACAAAAATTAGCTCTGCAAGCACGTTACAAAAGTGGTAAAGAGGGGTATGGACACTTTAAAAAATATCTTAAAGAGTTAATCTGGGAAGAACTGGGTGAGGCTAGAGAAAAAAGATCCTATTATCTCAAACATATGGATGAAGTGCATGATATTTTACAACAAGGAGCAAAAAAAGCACAATCTATCGCAGAGAAAAAAATAGTGCAGGCAAAAGAAGCTATAGGGCTATAGAGAACCCCTATTCATCAATTAAAGCATCAATTGCCATACTTATGGTATCTTCAATCTCTTCTTTTTCCAACTCTTTTTCCTTGCGAACAGTATAGGTTTTGGGTTGATATCTATTAAGTTGTTCATTTTGTGCAATATGTGAATAGCGTATGTTACTTTCCGTATAAGATAACTTGTTTTTATCTTCTATTGTACTGTCGATGGCATCATATTTTAATTCAGATTTAATAGCTACGGCATTGACAATCTCCTCTTTATATACATCAACCTCTACATCAACATCCGAATACCTTTCCAGCTTTTTTAAATAATCACTTTTTGCATCTTTAGAAAGCACATTTTTACTCAATGTTTTTGTTGACAGTATCTCCTCGATATAGATATCTTCTGCCAATAGATTATACTGTACCAGTAAAAATATTATCATGGAACCCAAAATAAAAATAGACCACACTGCTATTGATTCAAATAAAATCTTCATTATACTAATCCTTATATTAATTTATCACTGTTGTAAAGCCCAAGATTTTCCACATTTGAAAACCACCTCTATAGTAAAATATTTTTTCCTTTGGATAGCCCATACTTATAAGAACTTTGATAAACTCGGACGCCTTATTGCACCAGAGTCCATGACTATATACTACGATATCCATTGCTCTACTTGTATTTACTCTTCCTTTGTCAGAAGTTTTTATACCCAATATCTTAAGAATTTTTCTCATTTTAACCCTATCATCTTTGATATGAGCAGGGATATTTATCGCCGAGGGAATAGACTCTTTTTTATAATTACTTTTTGATCTTACGTCAATAACAATACCTTGCTTTTCATTGACTTTATCTCCCATAAAATAGAGTAGTTCGATCTCGCCAATAGTTTGTATATCTTTGTCTATTTTAATAGGCTGTATATTACTATTTGGACGGTACTGCTTGGCATACTCCCCCGTAAGTTTATGTTTTGTATTTTGAATACGATGTACTTTGACTGCCTTACCTTTATGATATACATACATATATGAGATTTTGGGAGTGATTTTTACCGTATCATATTGCCCTGAAAATGCACAAACCGTTAAAATAGATGCTATGATACGCTTTATCATCTTTTCTCCTTTGGCACTATAGTAGTAAGACCCAGTAATTGCCATGCCTGCATACCGCCACGGTAATATTTCATTTTCTCTTCAGGATATCCTAGCTCGATCAATGCATTAATTGCCGTAGGTGATTGTCCACACCATGCACCATTACAATACAATAAAATCGTTTTTGCTTTTTTAAAATCCCATTTTCCCTCTTTTAATTCTCCTCCAAAATCTTTCAAAACCTCTGTACGTTTATCCGAGGGAGACAAAAAGAGTTTAAATGGAATATTTACGGCACCGGGAATAGCTGATTTCGCATACCAATTCTCCAACCTTGCATCGATAAAGATACTTTTTTTTGGAGATAAAATTTAAAACTTCCAACTCTCCATAAGTTTCGACTTTTTTTGTTACAGAAAACGGTTCTATAAAAAATGGAGGAGATGAACAAGATGTTAATGCAAATGTATTGGTCAAATATGCATCAGGATTTTGAGTACGCTCTATTTTATAGATCTCTCCATCCATCTCAACTTCTACATAGGGTAGACCTTGCGTAATTTCAACAACATTTGCATTGACAAATGATGTACTTAGAAAAAGTAGTATCATAGACAATCTTTTCATGTGATCACCTTCAAAATAATTTTTTCAAAAAAATGATAACTTATAATTGTCAAAAAATGTAAAAAATAATTTTATATTATAATATGTGTGATTTCCTCTCTCTTTCCAAATACTCTTTCTACACTTGCTTGATCAATTGGTCCGGTTGCATATAACTTAATTGTTAATACTCCACTGTTATGATGATGTATCTCTTTGCTTCTTTCTAAAAGATGTTTAGCAATGGCATCTCCCGTATGAATCAAAAAAATATCATCTTGCATTATCTTTTTAATAATATGAGACACTAAAGGATAGTGTGTACAACCCAATACAATGGTATCTACTCTATTCTCTCTCATAGGCATAAGCCAGTGTTCCAGCATAGTAGCCGTTTTGGGGTGATCTAAATCTGCATTTTCTATTTGTTCAACAAGCCCGGGACAGGCCTGTTCAAATAGCCGAACATTTTTATCTTTAGCAAGCCTATTTACCAACTGTTGGTATTTGCCTCCTTGCAGTGTCGCTTTTGTCGCAAGTACACCTATATGACCCGTAGAAGTCTGTGCAATAGCAGGTTTAATTCCTGGCTCCGTACCTATAACAATAAGCTTTGGATATTTCTCTCTTAAGTTTTCAATGGCTGCCGATGTTGCCGTATTGCATGCTACCACTAGCGCATCTATCTTATGATGTTTGATAAAATAGTCTGCGATATCTAAAGCGTACTGAAGAATTTGTGCCTGTGTCTTTTCACCGTAGGGTGCATGTTTGGTATCTGCTATATAAAACAGCTGTGCACCTTTAATAACCTGTTTAAGTGCTTGAACAACCGTCAGACCACCCAAACCTGAATCAAAAACACCAATTTTAAATTTCTCATTTCCCATTTTTAATTTAATAAAGTCTTGCCCTTATCATGCACCTTCATTCATCATAGAGAGAAACTCTTCATTCGATTTGGTTTTCATCATTTTGGAAAAGAGGAATTTCAATCCTTCTACCTCTTCCATGTTTTGCATCGCATTACGCAGTGCCCATACTTTTTGTAAGGTAAGTGCATCTATCATGAGTTCCTCTTTACGTGTACCCGACTTTGTTACATCAATAGCAGGATAGATACGACGCTCTGAGACATGACGGCTAAGTACCACTTCGGAGTTACCTGTCCCTTTAAACTCTTCAAAAATCACCTCATCCATACGTGAACCCGTATCTATCAATGCCGTTGCAATAATCGTAAGAGAACCACCCTCTTCTATATTTCTAGCCGCTCCAAAAAAACGTTTTGGTTTATGCAATGCATTGGCATCTACCCCCCCTGATAGAACCTTGCCGGAACTAGGTGTAACTGTATTATACGCACGTGCAAGACGGGTAATAGAGTCTAACAAAATGACTACATCTTTTCCCATCTCTACACGTCTTTTTGCTTTTTCTATCACCATTTCGGCCGTACGTACATGGTTTTGTGCCGGCAAATCAAAGGTAGAGGCATATACTTCACCTTTGACTGAACGCTGCATATCCGTTACCTCTTCCGGTCTCTCATCTACTAACAGTACCATAAGCGAAGCATCCGGGTTATTATGCGTTACCCCATGCGCCAACTCCTTGAGAAGCTCTGTTTTACCCGTACGTGGAGGTGCCACGATTAATGCTCTTTGTCCTTTACCTACGGGGGCAAAAAGATCCAGTACCCGCCCTGTCATCTTCATAGGATTATACTCCATTTTAAGCTGTTCCATGGCATAGAGCGGCGTGAGGTTATCAAAGAGGGGTCTCTGTTTTGATTTTTCAGGGGGAAGATAGTTAATTGCTTCTATCTTAAGTAGCGCATAATACTTCTCTTGATCTTTAGGTGCACGTACCTGACCTGTAACGATATCTCCGTTTCTGAGTGCAAAACGTTTTACTTGTGTTCCCGAAACATAGGTATCATTAGAAGAGTTTGCAAAGTTCCCGTCTATTGAACGTAAAAAACCGTACCCGTCATTCATAATCTCCAAAATACCCGTATAAAGGATAAAACCTCCTGCGGAAACTTGCGATTTTAGGATTTCAAAAATAAGGTCTTTTCTTTGAAACTCGTTGGGGTTTTCAACTTTAACTTCTTTGGCTATCTCAACCAATTCATTGAGTGGAATCTTTTGTAGATCTTCAATTTTATGTCCATTTACGGGAACATGTGTTCTATTGTTATTTTTTTTATTGGCGGTTTTGCCGGAAGATTTTTTACTATCGCTCATTTTTCCTCTTGTATTTGGATATGCGTTGTGAAAGGTATTGATGCTATTACACATGCGGTGTGGTAAGAGATTATACTTGAACTAAGCTGAAATATCTATTAGTCTATACTGCTACTGAAGCAGTGCATAATACAAAAGCAAGGGATAGACCGGTAGACCAAAAAGAAAAAACCATGTAGGGACTTTCCATGTGAGCATTTGTACAAGTTCTTGCGGTATATCTTTTTCTATATATACTTTTTTAATAAGCTCTATCTTGGAAAAGATATCAAAAATTTTCAAAGCCAAAAGAAAAATCATACTTATATTGAGTACGCCCGTAACCAAAGAGGCAAATAGTATCACATAAAAACTCGGTTGCATGATAAAAAAGAGAAATATACTTTTTTCATAATGGTAATAGAGTTTTTCAAGCACCCCATAGAGCGTATCGGACCTTTGTGTAATGGCCTCGAAAAGTTCTGCTAAAATCAGTGCAATCATCAATGTTTCAATTATACTCATAGGCAAAATATTACCCATATTTTGATAAAATCTATACAACGATTAGAGAAGAAGGAAACTGTTTGTCTCATATTGCCTGTAGTCATTGCAATCTTACCTTTTCAGAAGAGATGCTTATCAAAGAAGAGATAGACGGAAAAACATGCTATTTCTGTTGTAAAGGCTGTCAGGGTGTTTACCATCTTTTACATACTAAGGGGCTAGGCTCTTTTTACGACAAACTGGGAGATAGAGCACTCCAACCGGCATCTGAACTCTCCTACTATAGCAGTGATTTGGAAAAATTTGACCTTGAGGGCTTCAAAAAGAGATATATTAAACCCCAAGAAAACGGCTTATACGAGATACATCTTATTATAGAGGGGATACACTGCTTTGCATGTGTATGGCTTAACGAAAAGGTACTTCACAAAACAGACGGGATTATCGAAGCGAGCATCAACTACACCAACAATAAAGCCAGAATCGTATGGGATCCTCAAAGCATTCAACTCTCCCGTATTATCCGCACGATTCGTTCTATTGGCTATAATGCCTACCCTTACGACCCTGCTTTGCAGGAAGAGCGTACAGTGGCTACACGAAAAACCTATTATACGCGTATATTAGTAGCAGTCTTTGGTTCTATGAATATTATGTGGCTTGCCATAGCTCATTATGCCGGATACTTTTCAGGTATAGAGCAGTCTTATAAAAATATCTTAAATGTAGCACAATTTATTTTAGCAACCCCAGTGCTCTTTTATTCCGGATGGATCTTTTTCAGAGGTGCCTATTATGGGTATAAGAATAATGTAGTAAACATGGATACGCTTGTAGCCTCAGGTGCATTACTGGCCTATACCTACTCAATCTATGCCATGATCAGCCAAAAAGGTGAAGTCTACTTTGACTCTGTGGTGATGATCATTACCTTTGTCCTTGTAGGAAAATACCTCGAAATACTTAGTAAAAAACAGGCTGTCGATACACTAGATAGTATCATGGGTTCTACTCCTACGGAGGTTACTGTTGTCAATAACGGTGTCAAGTCTCTTGTCTCTGTAGAAAATATAGTTGCAGGAGATATAATACAGCTTAAACCCGGAGAAAAAGTAGTTATAGACGGTCTATTGCTCTACGGTGCAGCGTCCTTTGATGAGTCTTCTCTGACAGGGGAGAGTGAGCCTATTTATAAACAAGAAGGCGATATGATTCTCTCAGGTTCTTTATGTCTAGATTCCACCATAACTTATAGAGCCAATAAGGATTTATCCTCTTCTTTGTTAACATCTATTGTCAACCTACTTGAAACCTCTATGAATAAAAAGCCGCATATTGAACAACTGGCAAATACGGTATCAGGATACTTCTCTAGCACTATTTTAATCATCGCCCTACTTACCTTTGCAAGCTGGTATTTTTTTATAGGAGATTTTGAACAGGCATTAATTATCGGTATTTCTGTCATTGTTATTGCCTGTCCTTGTGCTTTGGGTTTGGCTACACCTATGGCAACACTTGTAGGTGTCTCTACAGCAGCAAAAAAAGGTATACTTTTTAAGGAAGCCGAATTTTTAGAGACTATGGCAAAATCGACAATTCTTTTTTTAGATAAAACAGGTACGATTACTGAAGGAAACCCCCTAGTCAAAGATGCACATATATACGAGAATTTTGATTTTTCTTTACTTTATTCTCTGCTTCTTTCCTCAAATCACCCTATAGCCAAAGGTGTTGTCAAATACCTTTCGTCCCAATATACAGATATACAAGAAGTTCATATAGAAGATATTCAGTCGATAGAGGCAAAAGGCCTTAGCGGAAAATATAAAGAGCATATTTTAATAGGAGGAAGTATGGCACTTCTTAAAGAGAGGGGCATAACAGACAATTCCCCCTCTTCTATATACAGCCAATTTTTCTTTGCTATTGACAATAAGCTTGTCGCATATTTTGAACTTAGTGATACAATTAAAGAGGATGCCGTTACATCAATTGCTGCTATTAAAAAAATGGGGATAGAGATTGTAATGCTTACAGGCGATCATGAAAAGAGTGCAAAAAAGATAGCCTCTCAAGTGGGTATTAGCCAAATATATAGTAAACTACTCCCACAAGAAAAAGCCAATATTATAGACTCTTACCAAAAAAAAGGAGCTGTTACGGTTATGGCCGGTGACGGTATCAATGACGCAGTAGCCTTAGTGCTTAGTGATATCTCTATAGCAATGGGAAGCGGTGCAGATATTGCCATTGATATCAGTGACGTGATACTGCTTGAGGATAAGATAAAAAGTCTTTATGAAGCCTATAGGGTTTCAAAACGAACATACAGAGGAATAAAAGAGAATTTAGGACTCTCTTTATTGTATAATGCCCTGGCTGTACCGTTGGCCGTTATGGGATTTGTAAACCCTTTGGTCGCTGCACTTTCAATGAGTTTAAGCTCACTGGTAGTTGTAGCCAACTCTTTGCGTATCAAAAAGCTAAAATAAGAGGATAAACCTATGAGTGAAGAGATTGTTATTTTAATGATTGGTGTATCCACTTTTTTAGGTGCCCTTGGACTTTTAGCACTTATTTGGGCGGTCAAAACCGGGCAGTTTGACGACCATTCCAAATTTATTGACGCAACCAGATATGATAACGAAGAGGATCTGCGCGATGCGGCAATGGTAGCAGAAAAAAAAGAGAAATACAAAAAACGCCGTAAAGATAAAGCAAAAAAGAGCTATTTGCCTCCTGATTGATACTCATTAAAAATATGTTATGATACACAAAGCAAATAACGATACAGAAGGATAAGAACCTATGTTTATTAAAAAAGCACTCTTTGGTATATTTTTTTTAATCTCATGCCAAATCTCCGCTTCGCAAAATAATATCGGTCTTGATATCAACAGCCAAGATGTAGAGGTACTGGCCTCTATTAACCTAGATCGCTTAAACTACTATACAGACGGAACCATATATCAAGCAGAACTATCTTATCTACGTACGACGGATAACAATTTTGCCACTATTGGAATCTCTGCAACCAATATGCTACAAGGTGTGGAGGATCTCTCTTTGGCTTTTGGATTTAAAGCCGTTTTTACTGAAAACTTTTTAGCCTTTCCGCTTTATGCTAAAGCTGCCTATATGCTCCCCCTACAAAGCCGGATTCCTCCAACCTCGCTCAGTATAGGCTTTGCCTACTCCCCTCCCGTACTCTCCTACCTAGATGCTAAAAATTATAGTGAATTCAGGCTGGAAGCATCTATGGAAGCTATCTCTAATATTCATATTTTTACAGGTTATCGTCGTATCAATACACATTATGAAAGCTATGATACCATATTTAATAACAGTTTCTACGGAGGATTAAAAATCAATTTTTAATTCCTAAATATAACTGTTAGATACTTTGACATTTTTGACGTATTAAGCAGTTTTTTCTGCTATACTTTCAAAAAATATGCCAGTATCATGATTAAAGGGAAAGAGAATGCCAATTAGCAAATCAATCTTTAGAGAATATGACATCAGAGGAATTTTTGAAAAAGAGCTGCATGAACAATCAGTCAAACTTATCGGATATTTTTTAGGTCAAAAGATATCCGGAGACAAAGTGGTAGCAATCGGTTTTGATGCACGTTCCCACTCCCCTCTTTTAAGAGACTACCTTACTTCAGGGCTGAATGCTGCAGGATGTAAAGTTTTGGATATGGGTATGGTAGCTACACCGGTAAACTACTTCTCTAACTATATTGCATTCAATGGCATATCTACCGATGCTTCTATTATGATTACAGGTTCACATAATCCCAGTGAATATAACGGTTTTAAAATTACAATCGACAAACTTCCTTTCTTTGGAAAAGATATCTATGACTTAGGTGATGAAATTATTGCACATCAAGATATGACAATCAAAGAGAACCTTCAAAAAACAGAGATAGATGTTAAAACGCCCTATATCAACTATATGGTTGAGCAGTTTGCTCATCTTAAGGGACTCTCTAAAAAAATTATTATTGATGGAGGAAACGGTGTCGTCGGTACCGTGCTTCCTGATATTTTTGATGCATTGGGATTCAATTATGAGGGCTTATACCTTGAACCGGACGGCACTTTTCCTAACCACCATCCAGACCCCTCTGTGGAAAAAAATCTTATGGATGTTAAAAAAGCTTTAGAAAAAAGCGGTGAGATTGCATTTGCCTATGACGGCGATGCCGATCGTATCGCAGTGCTGACACATCAGTACAACATCAAAGGTGATCAGATGGCACTGCTCTATGCCCTCAAGATGGATAGACCCACTGTTATCGGAGAGGTGAAATGTTCTCAAGTTATGTATGATGAGCTTGAACGACGCGGGGCAAAAGCTATTATGTATAAAACGGGTCACTCCAATCTAAAAGTCAAAATGAAAGAGACCAATGCCGATTTAGCCTGTGAAGTAAGTGGGCATATCTTCTTTAGCCATCGCTATTTTGGCTATGATGATGCCATCTATGCCACGCTAAGGATGCTAGAACTTGTGGCTGAGGGAATAGATCTTGACAAAGAGCTAGATGCCTTGCCTAAAGTATTCTCTACAGAAGAGATAAAAGTTGAGACTACGGAAGAAGAGAAGTTTTTGATTATTGATACAATCAAAGAGTTGCTCAAGAATCCCCCGGATAATTTTCCAACAATCCTTAGTATCATCGATGTAGACGGCGTACGTATCAATTTTGAAAAAGGCTGGGCTCTAGTACGTGCTAGCAACACAACCCCCGTGCTTGTTACCCGTTTTGAATCCACAGATAAGGCACTCGCTAAAATTTATGAAGAGAAGGTAAATACGCTTATTAATACTGCGAAAGATTTAGTATGAAAAACACGCTCTACTTTAAACTAAAAAACAAAAAGGTACAAGAGGAAGTCTTTGAGGCTATTGTCAAAGAACAAGAGAGTGTTGGCTATTATGCACTTCCCGAGCAAGACATCTCCCCTATTGTAGAATTTGCCCAAACTATTCCGGATGAGATCACGCAAATTGCCGTTATCGGTATTGGGGGCAGCTCTTTGGGTGCCAAAGCGATTTATGAGTTTATCAAACCCACACGTCCGCTAAAAAGAGAACTTCATTTTTTTGAAAGTACCGATCCTATTAATATCAATAATCTCCTTTCAAAACTCGACTTCAAAAAAACACATTTTTTAATTATCTCAAAATCAGGCACTACCGTAGAGACATTTTCCATCTATAAATATATCTATTCAATAAATCAAAACACAAAAGCATATACCTTTATCACGGATCCCGGTTCACCACTGGAAAAATATGCCAATTCGCTTCAATCAACAATACTCCACCTACCCAATAATGTAGGTGGACGTTTCTCAGTGCTTGCAACAGTGGGACTTATTCCTTTAGCACTTGCGAGTATCGATATCCAAGCGTTGCTTGATGGGGCACTTACCTTGAAAAAAAGTTTTTTTGAGGCAGGCTATATAAAAGATACCTTACTCAAAAAAGCCGTATATTATGCA
The DNA here is from genome assembly GCA_026989435.1 of Sulfurovum sp. Lineage (GTDB taxonomy): Bacteria > Campylobacterota > Campylobacteria > Campylobacterales > Sulfurovaceae > Sulfurovum. The sequence goes on along the minus strand of JALSJI010000029.1, from coordinate 7,869 downwards.
AGACATCATGAAAAATATCATATAAACTGTATATTTGCCTATTCCGAAACACTCAAATATTTTTGTGAATGGTATGTACAGCTTTGGGGTGAAAGCCTAGGAAAAAGACAGCGTCATTCTGCTTTTAATGTAGGACAAACACCTATAGGTCTGATAGGTCCGAAAGACCAACACTCCTTTTTACAACTCATTATGGAAGGCTCACGTGACAAATCCGTTACCTTTATTAAAATAGAGAACTTTAAAGATGATATTGTTATTCCCGATATTAGTTTAAAACATTTAGAACCGCTGGATATACTTAACAATTTACCGTTTTCTCAACTCATTAATATGCAGTGCGATTCAGTCTTGGAAGCACTGATGGAAGAGGATATTCCTCTAGATACGATCTCTATAGAGGAGGTCAATGAAAAAAATATCGGTGCTTTAATGTACTATTATGAGTTACTTACATCTTTAGTCGGTGAACTGATTGATGTCAATACCTATAACCAACCGGGTGTTGAGGCGGGTAAACTCATTTTAAAACAAAAACTTGAAAAACGATAGTTGTCAACCCCGAGAATTTATAACAAAGCTTTGGCTATAATTAAATTAGAATTTTAAAAGCGAGAAGATCTATGATAAAAAAATGTCTATTCCCCGCAGCAGGCTACGGTACGAGATTTCTGCCGGCAACCAAAGCAACTCCTAAAGAGATGCTTCCTATTCTTACCAAACCACTCATTCAATATGGGGTAGAAGAGGCACTAGAAGCCGGTATTACCACAATGGCTATCGTTACAGGAAGAGGTAAACGTGCTATTGAAGATCATTTTGATATCTCATATGAACTTGAACACCAAATCAAAGGTGGCTCAAAAGAGAACTTATTAACCGAAATACGTTCACTTATTACAAAGTGTACCTTCTCTTATACCAGACAGATAGAGATGAGAGGTCTTGGAGACGCTATCCTTACAGGAGAGACACTTATAGGCAAAGAGCCGTTTGCCGTATTGCTTGCAGACGACTTGTGTAGCAATCAGACAGAAGGCATCCTCTCTCAAATGATTGAAGTGTATGAAAAGTATCAATGTTCGGTCGTTGCTATCGAAGAGGTACCTAGAGATCAAACAGACAAATACGGTGTCATTGCAGGAAACCTTGTAGACAATACCGATGATACATACAGAGTCACAGACATGGTAGAAAAACCGGACCCAAAAGATGCCCCTACAAATATGGCCATTATCGGCCGCTATATTCTCACGCCGGATATTTTTGATATTTTAAGAGATACAAAACCGGGCAAAGGAGGCGAGATGCAAATTACCGATGCACTGCTGGAGCAAGCCAAACAGGGAAATGTTATCGCCTATACATTTAAAGGGAAGCGTTTTGATTGTGGTTCTGTAGACGGTTTTGTAGAGGCCACAAATTACTTTTATAAGAAAGGAATATAAATGACTAATATCATACTATGCGGAGGCTCAGGTACAAGGCTTTGGCCTATTAGCCGTACATTGATGCCCAAACAGTTTGTAAAACTTTTTGAGAACAGATCACTCTTCCAGCTCACCGTAGAGAGAAACCATACGCTCTGTGACAGACAATATATCGTCTCTAATACCGAACAGTATTTTTTGGCCCTAGATCAGCTTGAAGAGATGCAGCTTAGACGAAACTATTTTCTTCTTGAGCCTATAGGTCGCAATACTGCGCCTGCAATTGCTTTAGCCTGTTTGGATATGAATCCTGAAGAGATTGTTATGGTCTCGCCTTCAGATCACCTCATTAAAAACCAGACAGCCTATAAAAAAGTGGTCGGAAAGGCTAAATTACTCGCTGCCAATGACTATTTAGTCACCTTTGGTATTACCCCGAAATATGCAGAGACCGGTTTTGGATATATTGAAGCAGAAGATGACAACGTCAAAGCTTTTCATGAAAAACCGGATGTTGCTACAGCACAGGGCTATATCGACTCGGGAAATTACTACTGGAATTCGGGCATGTTCTGTTTTAAAGCCGGTGTTTTTTTGGAAGAACTTAAAACCTATGCTCCGGATATTTACGAAGCGAGTATCATTGCCTATAACAATGCAAAAAATACGGAACTTAAAGGTACTGCCAGCTATGATGATATGATACGTATTTCCCATCAAAATATGGCTGATATTCCCGAAGAGAGCATTGATTATGCCGTGATGGAAAAGAGCAAGAGGGTCAAAGTAGTCGCTGCTGATATCGACTGGAGCGACATGGGAAGTTTTGATGCACTCTATGAAGAGCTTGAGGCAGATTCTAACGGAAATAAGAGACTCTCTGTATCCAATGAGACTGTAGAAAATATTTCGAACAACGCACACAACAATCTCATTGTCTCTGATAAACTTGTTACGACAATCGATGTCGATGACCTTATTATTGTTGACACGGCTGACGCACTTTTAGTATCAAAAAAGGGAAGCGGACAAAAAATAAAAGATGTGGTAAAAGTCCTCAAAGAGAGAGCCTCGGAACTACCTAATATTCATCTAACTGCACATCGCCCTTGGGGAAGCTATACCGTTTTAGAGGATACTCCCGGGTATAAAATCAAACGTATTGTCGTAAAACCGGGCAAACGGCTCTCTTTACAAAAACATTTTCACCGAAACGAGCACTGGATTGTTGTCTCCGGAACTGCCACTGTTACAGTGGGTGATACTATACGCCTTGTAAGACCTAATGAATCTACCTATATCAAAATGGGAGAGGTACATAGATTAGAAAACCAAGGTAAAATCCCTGTTGTACTCATAGAGGCACAAGTAGGTGAATATACCGGAGAAGATGATATCGTTCGTATTGAAGATGATTTTCAACGAATCGGTTAACTATAAAATTAAATTCAAAATAAAGGAAATAGCATATGGCAAAAAAAGTAGCATTAATTACAGGTATTACAGGTCAGGATGGATCATATTTGGCAGAATTTTTACTAAAAAAAGGATATATCGTCCATGGGATCAAAAGAAGATCCTCTCTTTTTAATACAGATAGGATTGACCATCTCTACCAAGATCCGCATGTAGAAGATAGAAACCTTATCCTGCACTATGGCGAAATGACAGACTCTATGAATCTTACACGTATTATCCAAGAGACACAACCCGATGAGATATATAACCTCGCGGCTATGTCTCATGTCGCAGTCAGCTTTGAGACTCCTGAATATGTAGCCAATGCGGATGGTACGGGAACACTCCGTATTTTGGAGGCCGTAAAATTGCTTGGTCTAACCAAAAAAACCAAGATCTACCAAGCATCAACTTCCGAACTTTACGGTAAAGTACAAGAGACGCCCCAAAGTGAAACCACACCTTTTTATCCGCGTTCACCCTATGCAGTGGCAAAAATGTATGCCTATTGGATTACCGTAAACTATAGAGAGGCATACGGTATGTTTGCCTGTAACGGTATCTTGTTTAACCATGAATCTCCCGTACGCGGAGAGACCTTTGTGACGCGTAAAATCACAAGAGCTGCATCCAAAATAGCTCTAGGACTGCAAGACAAACTCTATCTTGGTAACCTTGATGCCAAACGTGACTGGGGACATGCAAAAGATTATGTACAGATGATGTGGCTTATTCTTCAAGCAGATGAACCCGAAGACTGGGTAATTGCTACCGGACAAACGACTACCGTACGCGATTTTGTCCGTATGGCATTTGCCTATGTCGGTATAGAGCTTGAATTCAAAGGTGAAGGAGTTAATGAAAAAGGCTATGTTGTCTCCTGCTCCAATCCAAAATATCAACTCGAAATCGGCCAAGAAGTGGTCGCTGTTGACCCTAAATACTTTAGACCGACAGAGGTTGATTTGCTTCTTGGAGATCCTACCAAAGCAGAGACCAAACTTGGATGGAAGAGAGAGTATAAACTTGAAGAGCTTGTCAACGACATGATGAAAAGTGATCTAAAGCTTATGACCAAGGATCAATACCTTAAAGATGGTGGTTACACCATTATGAACTATTTTGAATAGGATAGAGCCATGGAGAAGACTAGTAAGATTTATATAGCAGGACATAGGGGATTAGTGGGCTCTGCTATTGTAAAAAACTTACAAGATAAAGGATACAAAAATCTTATTTACCGTACACACAAAGAGATGGATCTATGTGATCAAAAAGCAGTAGCACACTTTTTTGAGACTAAAAAGCCCGACTATGTCTTCTTGGCAGCTGCCAAAGTCGGCGGTATTGTAGCAAACAATACTTACCGTGCAGACTTTATCTATGAGAACTTACAGATTCAAAACAATATTATTCATCAATCCTATCTCAACGGCGTAAAAAAACTCCTTTTTTTGGGGAGTACCTGTATCTATCCTAAAAATGCCCCTCAACCAATGCCTGAAGATTGTCTGCTTACCGACACACTAGAGTATACCAATGAGCCTTATGCTATCGCTAAAATAGCAGGCATTAAAATGTGTGAGTCATACAATTTACAATATGGGACAAACTTCATCTCAGTGATGCCTACGAACCTTTATGGGCCTAATGATAACTTCGATTTAGAAAAGTCTCATGTCCTCCCTGCCCTTATTCGCAAACTCCATTGTGCAAAACTTCTGAATGAGGGTAAATACGATGATCTGATCAAAGACTTAGGCGTCGCTTCTTTAGAGGAAGCCAAAGCATATTTGGCAGACTTTGGTGTGAGTGCCCATCAGGTGGAAATCTGGGGTACAGGTAAGCCTATGCGTGAATTTTTATGGTCTGAAGATATGGCAGATGCTTGTATATTCATCATGGAAAACAGAGACTTTAAAGATACCTATACGTCAGTAGCTGGCGCTAACACTACTTGTACTCCACATGAAATAAAAAGCCAAGAGATACGCAATACACATATCAACATAGGTACGGGCGTAGATATATCTATCAAGGATTTGGCAACCATGATAAAAGAAATCGTAGGCTTCAAAGGTGAACTTTACTTCAATGTAGATAAACCGGACGGTACCATGAAAAAACTAACCGATGTTTCTAAACTTCATGGGCTTGGGTGGAAGCATAAAGTTGAATTGCAAGAGGGGATTAAGAAGATGTATGATTGGTATTTAGCTCAGTAAAACCTATCAAATACGCTTCACTTTTCTTCTTAATTATTCTGGCTCTAGACTATCTATTGAATAATAAAAAACAAAAAATTATTGAGATAACACTTATTGAAAGTAAAAATCTATTTATTGTTTAATCAATACTTTAAGTTTGTAATACTCATTTAGATATAATATGCCACAATATATTTATGGGAAAAAGGTAAAAAATGCTCAATAATAAAACAGTTTTAATCACAGGCGGTACAGGCTCCTTTGGTAAAAAATTTATCGAAACTATATTAGAGAGATATCCTGAAGTAAAAAAAATTATCATTTATTCTCGTGATGAACTTAAGCAATCAATAATAAAACAAAAGTATCCATCTTGTGATTTTCCTCAACTACGATTTTTTATTGGGGATGTAAGAGATAAGGAGCGTTTAACGCAAGCATGTGAGGGTGTAGATGTGATTATTCATGCAGCAGCAATTAAACAGGTAGATACTGCAGAGTACAATCCTACAGAGTGTATTCGCACAAATATTGATGGTGCCGAGAATGTTATCCATGCATCTCTGTCTTGTGGAGTTCATGATGTAGTTGCCCTATCCACAGATAAAGCCTGTGCTCCTATTAACCTTTATGGAGCGACTAAATTAGCCTCAGATAAACTTTTTACAGCGGCAAATAACATTAGAGGGTCAAAAGATATCCGCTTTAGTGTAGTTCGCTATGGAAATGTTATGGGTTCAAGAGGCTCTGTTATCCCATTTTTTATGGATAAACGCAAAGATGGTGTATTACCCATTACCCATAGAGATATGACACGCTTTAATATCTCCCTCCAAGATGCTGTTAACTTAGTTATGTTTGCTCTTGATAATCATTTGGGAGGGGAGATATTTATTCCTAAAATCCCTTCCTATAAAATTTTAGACATTGCAGAAGCTGTGGCACCAGAATGCACAACTCAGGTTGTTGGCATAAGACCCGGTGAGAAACTTCATGAAGAAATGATTACAGATACAGATTCTCTCAATACAATTGACCTAGGTCCATACTATGCCATTCTCCCTTCTGTTTCTTATACTTATTCACAGGAGGATTACATGAAACACCATAAGGCGGTAAAAGTCCCATTTGGATTTAAGTATAACTCTGGAACAAATACAGAATGGGAAACTGTAGAAAGCTTACGAAAACTAATTGTAGAACATATTGACCCTGACTTCAAGGTGTAAATGTGATCCCCTATGGTAAACAGTTCATTGAACAAGATGATATTGATGCGGTAGTTAAAACCTTAAAGTCAGACTATCTAACCACTGGTCCTAAAGTACAAGCTTTTGAAAATGCACTTGCAGAGTATTGTAATGTTCAGTATTGCATTGCTGTTGCCAATGGTACTGCAGCTCTTCATCTCGCTTCACTTGTTTTACTGAATGGAGGAGATAAGGTACTTACTACACCTAACTCATTTTTAGCTACTTCTAATGCCATACTTTATGCCAATGCAGAACCTATATTTGTAGACATTAAAAAAGATGGAAATATTGACTTAGACTTATGCGAAGAAGCACTCAAAAAAGACCCAAGCATCAAAGCTATTTATGCAGTAGCATTTTCTGGACATATGGTAGACCAAAAAAAGTTACGCTACCTTAGAGACACTTATGATATCATTGTCTTAGAAGATTGTGCACATGCTATCGGTGCGAACGAAGATGGCATCAAAGCCGCTTCATGTACCAACTCTGATGTCTCCATACTCTCTTTTCATCCTGTAAAACACATGACTACAGGCGAAGGTGGTGCTATTACTACTAACTCTAAAGTACTGTATGAGAAGATGCTGACTTTACGTGGACATGGCATGGTTAAAACGCCAGATATGAAACCATGGGAATATGAGATGAGAGAACTTGGGTTCAACTACCGAATTACTGACATTCAATGTACATTAGGGCTTTCACAACTCTCAAAACTAGATAGCTTTATAGCACGTCGTATTGAGCTTGTAAAACGATATGATGAAGCATTTGAAGATAGTATTGTAAAGCCTCTTTATACCTATGATGGTAAATCCTCTTATCATCTTTATGTGGTTTTAGTGGACTTTGGCAAACTCAATATCACAAAAATTGACCTTTTCAACAAGCTAAGAGAAAAAGAGATAGGTATCCAATTACATTACATACCTATAAACAAACAACCTTACTATAAAAGTTTAGGATATGGTAATGAAGTTACACCTGTAATGGACAGTTATTATGAACAGTGCTTTTCTTTACCAATGTATCCACTTTTGAGTGATGCAGAGCAAGAGTATATTATAAAAACAATTTTAGAGATTTTAAATGGCTAAAAATGCTGTTGCCATCATTCCTGCACGTGGAGGAAGTAAAAGAATCCCTAGAAAAAATATAAAAGATTTTTTGGGTAAGCCCCTTATTGCCTACTCTATAGAGGTGGCTTTAGAGTCTGCACTTTTTGAAAAAATAATAGTAACAACAGATGATATAGAGATAGCAAAAATTGCAAAAGAGTATGGTGCAGAGGTTCCATTTATAAGACCAAAAGAGCTCAGTGATGATTTTACAGGAACTCAAGATGTCATCGATCACACTATAGAGTATCTTCGTAGTCAAGGTGAACATTATAAGTATATTTGCACTATCTATGCTACCGCTCCACTGCTTCAAGCAAGATATCTTATAGAAGGGCTTGAGAAGTTAGAGCAAAGTGATGCAATAAATGCCTTTTCAGCTACTTCGATGCCTTTTCCA
>JALSJI010000028.1 GCA_026989435.1 Sulfurovum sp. | reverse complement strand
TGGTTAATTGTTGGTTAGTCCTATTTTTTGTCATTTTCGGACAAAATCACCAAAATCAAACCCCCCGCAAACCCCCATTTTCAGGGCATCTTCACTTTAAGAAAACTATCGGACATTTTAAACGCAAACTTTTAGGACATTTTGAACGCGGTTTTACAGCTTTATCGCATAATTTAAATTTTGATTGTGCCTCTTCTGGGTGTTTATCATAATAGGCTTTATCATGGTCAAAAAAACCTGCGTTTGCAGAGATCGCCATAATTGACAATCCAAATAGTATTGATTTTAGTTTCATTCTTCTTCCTTGTTCTAAAATTAAGTTAAGATTATATCTTAAGAGTTATGAAAAGTTAGGAACTTTTTCTACTCACTTGTTTTCACTCTATCAATATATTTATTGAAATCAACTTCTATAAATTTCCAGTTCTTTTCAAAAATAATATCTGCATCCTCTTCTTTGGAACCTGGGACAATAAGATCAAGCAAATATTTCATCTTCTGCCTATAATCTAACTTTGGATGTGATCTATAAATATTGAAAAGCAATGTATGATAAACTGCACTTTTTCGATATGCTTCACTAATCTTAGCATTGGATCCAATATTATTAGTTACAAGTGGCAGCATATCTCTAGCAAGACTCAGCCGAATAAAGTTGCTCATATTCTGATCAAAGTGATTAATAATGCTAAATTTATATTGGAGTTTATATATTTTATCCTCCTTGTCTGCTGCAATGCTATGATTTATAAAGAATCCAGGAATAGCATCTCCTAATGTCCAACTTTTGGAAATTTCCACATCTTCTGATCTTTGCATATTGTCGATATAAACTAAAAATTGATAATAAAGATCTATGAAAATATCATATTTAAAGTCTAATATTAAATTATCATTCACAAATTTAAGATAGTCAATTTTAGATCCCAAAAGGATCATCTCAAAATCTTTAATCATTTCAAATTTGGTAATTTTATGATCTGAACTTGAAAGAAATTCTTCTATTTCCGATTGTGTTAATAGATAATCTAGCAATAAGATTATAGGGCGTTTCTGAGCTTTCCACTTGTAGTATGTGCCTTCGGCTGTTGAAAAAAGCAATGACATAGTTTTCTTAAAAGTCACTTCATCCACCTCTTAAATTTTACAAAAGTATCATATATATACTTACTGAATAGTAATCATTATACAAAAGTTACTATTAGATACTTTTTAAGTATTATTAAAGTTTCCAATAGATACTATTCAATACAAATAAATTCAAAAAGGTATCTAATGGAGACCAAAACGGAATATTACACTATTAAAGATATTGAAAGTGGTAGCAGTAACTATATGCCTATACCAAAACGAACACAAGCCAGATATAGAAAGGAGGGGCTTTTGGCATATATAAAAATCGGGCGGCAAATTTATTACACATCTGAACATATAAAACAACTATTCCTAAATCTTGAATCAACATCAATGAATTCAAAGGCTGAATAATGGCAGGTAAAGATGTAGGCTATTTCCCTCATTATATTAATGCACGGAATGACAGGAAATTACGCAAAGCAAGACTGCAACTTGGTATTGAAGCATATGCTATCTACTTTATGACGCTAGAGGTTTTGAGGGAACAGAAAGAATACAAATACCCTATCGCTGATCTTGATATTTTATCAGATGATTTTGGAACGACTCTTCAAAAAGTACAAGTCATAGTCCTTAATTATGGATTGTTTGATATTGATCCAGATGAGCAGTTTTTCAGTCCTGCACAAAAACTTGCTCTTAAAAAATTTGATGAAATCAAAGAGATAAATAGGCTCAAAGGTCAAAAATCAGGAAAAGCCAGAAGACAAAAAATTAAGCAGCAAATTATGCAATTAGAAGAGCATAACAAGTTGAGTCACAATAACTCAAGTAAACCGCGGTTCAACAACAGTTCAACCGCGGATGAACAAGTAAGTAAGAAAGTAAGTAAAGAAGTAAATAAAAAACATACACACACAATAGATGCATGGATAAATGAATATTGCAAAGGTAAATCAGGAGCATACAAGGCTCACATGAGGAAAGCAATTAATGAGCAGGATCCATTGGCACTAAAAAGTTATGAAGAGTGGAAGAAAGAACAGATCAATAAAGATCTCATTGAGGCAGAAAAAATGGAGATAGATAACTTTGACTGTAGCCTACTCGTTGGATTATGCATTGGATCAAAAGTTATCACTAAAACTATAGATGCAGGTAGCACCGTTCACCTGTTTTATGACGACGGCACAGATGACTACACACTCTCTAAAAAATACCTATACGAATGGTATCAATCAAAACGAGAGGAGGAACAAACAGCATGAACAAAACACTGCACACCTGGCTAAATCACTTTGGCAGCTCAACTATAGCTGCTGCATACTGGATTGGACTTGACGAAAATGAGTTCATAGATCTCTTGGGCTACGAAAATATCGATTTCACACTGGAAGAGACTCTACAAGGCAGAATGAAAGTTATCCCTCCAGTGGACAACGAATTAGAAGCTCTTAGGCTGGTCATTGTCGATCAAGACCGAAAATTAAGCTATGCAGCTGCGGCTGCCACTAACTTTTTAACGGATCTTACAGATCACCATATCAAACTCAACACAAAGGAATAAAACAAAATGGCAAAAGATAAAACAACTACAGAAAAATCAAGAGTGCACTGGGTCATGCAGGGTAAAGGCGGCGTAGGCAAAAGTAGAGTAGCGGCAACTCTTTTGGAGTTTCTCACAGATAAAAATAATAGCAATGCCCTTGGATTGGATACCGATCCGAACAACAGGTCGCTCTCTGACATCAAAACTTTAGATGTGGTGTTTCTAAATATCATGCCTGACTCCGATACGGTAGATATAGCCAAGTTCGATGATCTGCTTATGTTCATGATGCAAAATGAGAGGGCAAAAGGCAAAGATCTTGTGATTGATGTAGGAGCAACCACCTATCAACCGATCTATAGCTACATTATCAAAAATGATGTCTTTAATCTTCTTGCAGAATTTGAGCATTATGTTCATATCCCTGTAGCGATTGGAGCAGAAGCGGAAGCGGATTGTCTCCTGCAACTTGACAGTATGCTAAACGCTTTTGGGGATACTCCTACTTATCTGGTATGGGAAAATCAGTTCTTCTCTACAAAATCAGAACATGACATAGAAACATTGGAAGCGTATCAAAAAAATAAAGAGAAAATATTCGCTGTAGTCAAAATGACTAAAAGAGATGTTTTGTTCGAGGGTGCTTTAGAGAAAATGACGAAAAATAAACAGATCTTTGCAGATGTAAATATGGATCCTAAATATAACATCTTGGAGAAATCAAGACTCCAAAAGATCAAGCAGGATTACTGGGATGTGCTCGATATTGTGATCCCTACCCAAAATAGTAAAAAGGAGTCCGCATGACAGAGGAGCAGAAACAAGAACTGCTTGATGCAATCCGAAAGCAGAATATACAGATAGGCAAACAAGATCCACTTTTTGCCGTCATTACAGCCTTGGAGTTTGTCACCCAAAGGTACCTAAAAGAAGTGGATATTTTGATGCTAAAACAATCAGCCAATTATGAGACGACTACCGTCCGCTATTTGGATAAGGCAAAGGAGTTGGCGGAAGTCAAGATCTCCAAAGCGGTGGAGGATGTCTATATCAAAATGGACGAATATAAAACAACTGCGATAGAGGAGATGAAAAAAGAGAAACCAACTCCCCAGGTGCCAAGTATCTATTGGTACCTCTTGTTTATCAGCGTTGTTTCGGCTTTAGGTTTTGGGTATTTGTTTTCAATGCTCATTTTTACATAAATCACACAAAGGAAAAACATGAAAAAAATTACTATCTCAACGATTTTGGCAGCAGCTCTTATGACAACTTCACTTAATGCAGGATCCGTGGGTGGCTTCGGTGGAAGCTTGGAAAGCACACAATGGCTTAGATTTGGGGCAGAAACGGCAGATAGAGCCAATGCCTACACCAAGCAGCTACAACAGTATGCTATGCAAATACAG
>JALSJI010000027.1 GCA_026989435.1 Sulfurovum sp. | reverse complement strand
GAGTCCCTCTTGGGGGTTCATGTGTGATTGTTGCATGACGCTCTCAGGCTTATAAGCACCTATAGGCATCAGTGCTGTATCGATTTTATATCCCTTTGAAGCTATCTGTTCAAAGTGCGTATCCATCGCTGTATCTCCTGCAAAAAAGATACTTTTCCCCTCTGTTTCTATTAAAAAGCTACACCATAAAGCCCTGTTAAAATCAAACACCCCTCGCCTATGCCAATGAGATGCAGGCAAGGCAGTAAATCGAATGCCATGTTCTGTTGTCTCATCATACCATGCCAGCTCGGTAACATCTGCACCCTGTTTGAGATAGCGTGAGAGCTTTGAAGGCATAATGATTTTCGTCTTTTTACTATACTCCAAAGCTTGTAGCGATGCCATATCCAAATGGTCATAATGCCCATGACTAATGCAGATAACATCGGGATTTAGATGCTCTATGGCTATGGGTAGTTTTGACAACCTTTTTACCATAGGGATAGAACCAAAGACGGGATCCATCAAAATTCGCACACCATTGAGCTGTATCAAAAACGTAGCATGCCCCAACCAAACGATAAAGTCCTCTTTTATCTCTAAATCTTTAGCCTCTAACGCTCGCACGGTGAGTTTGAAGTCATCATCTTTACTTTTGGCTCTTTTACTTTTAAAAAGTGAACCTAGCTTCCACTGCAAGACATATTTAAGTGGTGGCTTTTGTAAGCCGTATGGGGTTTTGAATTTGGTTGGCATTTGTTAATCCTTTATAAAAATAGTATTATAACTCAAAAAGCCAATCCCAAGCAATAATAGCCAAACACAAACCCATACCACCCCATCGAACCCACCATAAGCCCAAGCCAATGATGGTAACAGAGTCCCCATCACCCCTCCAAAATAGAAAAAACTTTGATAAAGCACGGTAATCGTAGCTTTGTCGTGGGGTGCTAGGGCTATTAGATAGGTAGGTGCTACAGACTGCACGGTAAACATCCCAATGACAACAAATCCTAAGCCCACTATCACCATACTTAATGGGCTAAGAAGCATCAAAAACAGACCTAGTATGAGAAAAAAGATGCCCATATAAATCAGTGTCACTCTTGATACGCTATCTGACAATCTTCCTGCTAGTGGACTGACGACGACTGCTAACAGCAAAACCAAAAAGAGCGAACCTAGCGCACTCGCATTTAGGCTATAGGGTGCAAGGGAGAGATGATAGGTGACAAAAGTAGTCATTGCCATAAAAGTAAAAAAGACGACCATCGGTATGAGCAATACTGAAAGGAATTTTTTATCTCTTAGGTATTGCCAAAACAGCTGGTTCAACTGTAGTTTTTCAATGGGCATATGATGCAAATACTTGTACTCAATTAGAATTGTTTTCAAGTATTCCTACTAAAGTAGCTATCAAATCAAAAGCTTGGAATAGTGTTAACCCTGATCAAGCTTTTACTGTAACATTAAGAGATGAAGCTCATCCTATTACACTAGAATCTACTGGTGCTAAATGGTCTACTTTTGCTGTTACTTCTATGGGGGCTATTGGTCAGAAAACTACTATTACTGCTAAATGTAAAGGACGCTCTCGCCCAATTTATAATGGTGATAAAAAAAATATACCTAAAGACTTGGTTTCCATTCGCTATCCTTATTATTGGACAGGGACAGGTTCTATCATCTCTTATGCAAATAATATAAGTGTGGTTATGGTAAAATCCAAGATACAGCAACAGCTTCTAGTCAAGTAAACTCTGTAACCTCATTTCAATGGGCTACGCATAGTTGTAAAAGACTTCGACTTACAAATGGAGGAAGTAATAACTACTCACCTGCTAATATATTGATGAAAGGATGGAATAAACCTAATAACTACTTTCAAAAACAATGTAATAATGCACTTCCTTGTACACTACAAGTGAATGATGATAACTATTACATTCTACAAGTAGCTAGTACTAAAGGTGCCATATCTTCAGGAACAGTTAATGCAGATTGTATATAAATAAAAAGAAGAGGGTATAAACCTCTTATTATATTTTTGATTTATAGTAGACTACTATAAATCAAGAAAAATAACTTAAATTACTAACAGAAAAAAAGGAAAAATAAAACATGAAAATCTATAAAACAATAGGCTTTATCCTCATACTATCAAGTATCTTATTAACTACAGGATGTAATAATAAAAACTATACAGAAGCAAACGCTTCACAAGAAAGTAGCTCTAAATTGGAACTTGAAATATATGAAACAATACAAAGTATGTTAGATAGCAACCCATATAAAGGTATAGTAGGTAAAGTTAATTATGAAGCCTCTATTGATGATTATACAAAAAAGAGAAACTTATTAAAAGTAAAAGTTGACAAAAAAAATCATATTGAACTGTTTTTTGATAAGACTCTTTTAACCAAAGAAGTTCCTTTAGAGAATATTACTCACCTTATATCTGATGAAGCATATACAATAGCTATAAAGTATAAACTTAAAAACCCAGAAGTTAGTATTTATGTTGATGGTAAAGAAGCAAGAGAGTAAATGTTATTATCCCTCTTATATACACTGCTATAAATCAAGAAAAATAATTTAAATTACTAACATTAAAAAAGAACTCTACACCCCTGCGAAATAGGGGAAATAGGGGACGTGTCATGAATTTCCACTTTTATCTGAAATAATCTTAGAAATAGCAGAAGAAGAGATATTTAAAAATTCAGCAATCTCTACTTGTTTGTAGCCATCTTCTACTATAGCGAAATTTCTCTCTTTTTTTGTAATAACCTCATGTAAAAAACCTTTGTCGCCACCCTTGTAATTGAGATTTGGTTGACCATTAGGAGATGCTGTTGCAAAGAAAAAGTAGGTACTGTTTTCAATAAATTTTATCATCTCTTGATTTAGTCTACTCGTATCTAATGTTTCCAACCAATAATCTGCATTGGCTTTTGTTGTGTACTTCTCTCTAGCTTGCGTGTGCCCTTTGTGAAAAATATTTTTCATGTTCTTATCCTCATCTCTATTAACTCCACCTCAAAAAACTCCCCCAAAGCCTCTTTCTGTCCCAATATCTCACCCATCAAAGGACTATCATCAGCAATGATAAAGACAATTTTCTCCAAGCTACTCTCTATAAACTGTGGCATGATTTTTTGTAGTAACCACACAGTATCAGCCTCCTCATTTTCAAAGCCATTTGTGGTGTCGGTTATCCATGTGGAGATGTTGTGCTTTTTGATAAGTTCTAGCCCATAACGAAATGGCTCTTGGTACTCCTCGCCTTTACAAAATTGTTTCCATGTGCAAAGGATTGCGTTTTTTTCTTTTAGGTGTTGGATTTGGCAGTATGGGGTGTTAAGCATTTGCTTCCTTGAATCTATAAAGCATAATAATTCGCCATATAATCAAAGGCAATGCCAACCATTTCAATATCGAAAAGATAGAATGGATAAAAAACAGTGTACTAGAAAATGGTTCTACATCATGTAAAAACCATAACTCAAGGCTATTTTCTATCCAATCAAAAGCACCTGCCAACAGTGCGATATATGGAAAAAAGCTAGGTAAAATATCTCTCTTTTTTTCAAGCCATGATACAAGAGAAGCAAAAAATATCATATAACTCAAAGCATAGAGATAATCAAGTATAATGCCTCTGTTAAATGCTTCTATATCCCAAGAAGAGACGATTTGTATGCCTTTTGATTTTTCAAATGCCAACTGTAAAGCAATGACACTCAATCCATCTTTACCATCTACCATAGGGTCAAATATAAACATGACGATATATGCCATAATAAGCGTCGTAATCATTGAAATAATGACTACTTTTTTATCTGTTAGAAAATTCATCTATGCTCCTTCAAAACCATATCTACTTGCTCAAAATATCTCTCTTTTAAACTACCAAAATCTTGACATCTCCTCATGAGTGGCGTAGCAAAACAAGTATTAAAAAGTGCCATATAAATCAAAATCTCTTGCTCTTTTGGTATATCAAGTTTGACTATCAAGGGCATCATAATCTCTCTAAAACCTCCCACCTCATAAGATATATCTCTGCCAAATCGT
>JALSJI010000026.1 GCA_026989435.1 Sulfurovum sp. | reverse complement strand
CATTTTTAAATATAAAAAGTTTACTATTATACTATGAATTTATTGTGAACTTTAAAGATTATTTAACAAGTGTCTAGTTAACTTTAGGTAAAATAATATCCAATTAATATCTACAAAAGGATAAATATCATGAAAGTTTTATTGATTAAAGATGTAAAAACACTTGGAAAAGCAGGTGAGATTAAAGAAGTAAAAGATGGGTATGGTCAAAATTTTCTCATAGGAAAAGGCTTAGCAAAACTCGCTACACCTGAAATAGTAGAAAACTGGAAAGCAGAGCAAGCACGCATGGCTCAAGAACTTAAAGATGAACTCACACGTCTTGAAGCAGAAAAGATTACACTTGAAGCTACTGAGATTAAGATAGAAAAGCAGTCAGCACCTGTGGGCATCAAAGGTTCTGTTGGCAATGCAGATATCTCAGCAGCGATAGCTGAGCAACTAAACATTGAGCTTGATAAAAAAAATATCAATCTTAAAAAACCCATTAAATCTACAGGTATCCATGAGGTAGATGCAAAGCTTGGTCATGGTATTCATGCAAACCTAAAAGTAAATGTGGTAGCCGTATAATGTTTCATGCAACGACGATACTGGGCTATAAAGCTGAGGGTAAAGCAGTTATAGGCGGTGATGGGCAGGTAAGCTTTGGCGATACGGTGCTGAAAGGCAATGCCACGAAGATTCGAAAACTTGGCAAAGAGGGCGAAGTGTTGGCCGGTTTTGCAGGAAGTACGGCTGATGCCTTTAACCTTTTTGATATGTTTGAAACCATTCTTGCCGAGAAAAAAGGGGATTTGTTTAAATCAGTGATTGGTTTTTCAAAGATGTGGCGTAAAGACAAACATCTTCGTCAGCTTGAAGCGATGATGATAGTGCTTAACAAAGAACATATTTTTATACTTACGGGTACAGGAGATGTTGTTGAGCCTGAAGACGGAAAAATCGCGGCTATTGGGTCTGGAGGCAACTATGCTATAGCAGCAGCACGTGCCTTAGACAGACATGCAAGTCTTGAGCCTAAGGATTTGGTACAAAAATCACTTGAGATTGCAGGCGATGTGTGTATCTATACCAACAAAAATATAAAATTATTGGAACTCTAAAATCGTTTTGATTAGAAACAAAGAAGGAAAGTAAAATTGGAAAATTTAACACCCAAAGAGATAGTTGCCTACCTAGATAAATATATTATAGGACAAAATGAAGCAAAAAAAACTATTGCAGTGGCTTTACGAAACCGTTATAGACGTATGCAACTAAGTGAAGAGATGCAACAAGAGGTCACGCCTAAAAACATTTTGATGATAGGAAGCACAGGGGTAGGTAAAACAGAGATAGCTAGACGACTTGCAAAAATGATGAATCTACCGTTTATAAAAGTAGAAGCGAGTAAATACACGGAAGTAGGGTTTGTAGGACGTGATGTAGAGTCGATGATACGTGACTTAGCAGCTACTGCTATGCAGATAGTGCGTGAAGCAGAGAATGAAAAGAACAAAGAGAAAATAGCAAACTATATAGAGAATAAGATTATAGAAAAACTATTACCTCCTCTGCCTGCCGGGGCGAGCGAACAGAAAAAAGCAGAGTATGATGCCTCTTTTGCACGTATGCAAGAGAAGTTTGCTAAAGGTGAACTTGATCACCTCAAAATTAAAATTAATGTGCCAAACAATCCGCAACTTCCGCAAGAGGGTCTTCCTCCGCAGATGATACAGGTACAAGAGAGTATTGTAAAAGTACTAGGGGGTATGGGTAAAAAAGGACCGGAGAAAGAAGTCTCTGTGAAAGATGCGAAGAAAATTCTCGAAGCTGAAGCAAGTGAAGAGTTGCTCGATGAAGAAGCACTCAAAGCGTTGGCACTTGAAAAAGTAGAAAAAGGTGGTATCGTTTTTTTAGATGAGATAGATAAAGTCGCAGTATCAGCCAACTCACAAGGACGACAAGACCCGAGTAAAGAGGGGGTACAAAGAGATCTGCTACCTATAGTAGAGGGCTCAACAGTACATACGAAACTTGGTATGGTAAAAACAGACCATATACTCTTCATAGCAGCTGGGGCATTTCATGTGAGTAAGCCTAGTGATTTGATGCCAGAACTTCAAGGGCGTTTTCCGCTACGTGTTGAACTAGACAGTTTAGATGAAGAGACACTCTATAGAATACTCACAGAACCAAATAACTCGTTGATTAAGCAATATAAGGCGTTAATGAATGTGGAAGAGGTAGAGTTGGTCTTTGAAGAGTCTGCATTAAGAGCTATAGCATCCTATTCTCTACAAGCCAATGAAAAGACTGAAGATATCGGTGCAAGACGTTTGCATACCGTAATGGAGCGTATTTTAGAAGAGATAAGTTTTTCTGCCAATGAGCATAGCGGTGAAAAAATAGTCGTAGATGAAGCATTAGTGAAAGAGAAAATAGGTGATGTGGTAGAAGATGAAGATACTACGAGATATATCTTATAACGAGAAATGAGAAATGATGTTTGAACATGAAAAAGGAGAGATAGAGATTCAAACTAGCTTAAGTCAAGAGAGCAGTACAAAGGCCGGTTTTGTAGCGGTAGTAGGACGGCCCAATGCAGGAAAGAGTACACTCCTTAACCATGTGGTAGGCGAGAAGCTAGCTATGACTTCTAAAAAGGCACAGGCTACACGCAAACGCATGAATATGATAGTCATGCATAAAGATATATATGGTCAAGAGTCTCAGATTATCTTTGTCGATACCCCGGGTATTCATAAAAAAGAGAAACTGCTCAACCAGTTTATGATGGATGAGGTACTTAAAGCCATAGGTGATGCTGATCTTATTGTGTTTCTTGCACCTATTACCGACAAGCTTACCGAATATGAGAGGTTTTTGAAAATGTCCCAGCGTAAGGGTACGAAGCACATAGTGCTTCTAACAAAAATGGATCATGTCAAACAAGGCGATATTCTTAAGAAGTTGGGTGAGTACCAAAAGTACCAAGACAAATTTGAAGCAATCATTCCATTTTCTGTAAATAAAAAAGTGGGGAAGCAACAACTCCTTAATGAAATCTCTAAACATTTACCAAACTCCCCTTTTTTATTTGATACAGAGATACTAACGACGGAGAATATCCGCGATATCTATAAAGAACTTATTCGTGAGTCGATTTTTGAAAATCTAAGTGATGAGATACCCTATGAGAGTGATGTAACGATTGAAAAAATAGATGAGACGGATACGTTAGATACCGTCTATGCCACTATTGTCGTAGAAAAAGAGACACAAAAAGGGATGATAGTAGGTCAAAAAGGAGAAGGGATTAAGCGGGTAGGTAAATTTGCACGAGAGCAAATGGAGAGATTCTCTGGTAAGAAAATATTTTTAGATCTACATGTTTCGGTAAAAAGAGGGTGGAGCAAACATAAAGAGGGACTGGAAGCGTTTGGGTATATTTTCTAGAATGAAGCGCAAAGAATTTTTAGATCAAAGATAAAAAATGTATAAAAATATATGATTTTTTGTTTTTGTAAGATACTTTTAATATTATAACATATATAATCGTTCAACAAACAAGGAATGGTAGTATGTTTTTAACAAAAAAATCATCAAAGAAATCACAACCTTCGCTTAAAAATATCATTACTGTAAATGCCTACTCAGACAAGTATTATATTTTTAGAAACGATACCTACAAGCCGCTTAATAAACTTACTTACAATACGTCAAATTTTGTTGTCTCTTATTTAGGCAATAAAGATATGATTCATACTACCGTTTCACTCAGCCGTAGTATACCGCAAGAAGATATTGCCGATATATTAGATATCAAAGCCTATGAAGAGCTTGGTCTTGACCAGGCCAGTGATTATGTGATCTCTTCTATTGAGCTTGAGAGTGCAGGAAAGGAGAGAGAATTTCATATTTTTGTAGCAGAACCGGTGGTCATTAGTGAACTGTTCAGCTCTATTAAAAATGAGACGAAATATATTGATTTACTAATACCGTCGCCGTTGCTATACAAGTCACTGTATAAAAGAGAGATACTAAGCAGCAGAGGTATACACTGTTTTATCTATTTTACAAAAGCGGATGCATTTGTTACGCTCTATAGGGACGGAGAGTATTTATATGCAAAATCGATCGAATTCTCTTTAGATCAGATATATGACAAGTTTTGTGAACTCTCAGGTGAAAAAGTTGATGAAAAAGAGTTTTTTTATATCTTGGAGAAAGAGGGGCTAAAGACAGCAAATTACGATTATCAGCAAAACCTTGTCAAAATATTTGGTGAGATATTTATCACAATCAATGATATCATTGTCTATGCGAAAAGAGCATTTAAAATTGATCATATTGACAAAATGTTTATCGGATCAACGCAAGGTCCTATTATAGGTCTGGATGAGTATAGCCAAAACTATTTAGGTTTGGAATCTACTGAGCTTAATTTTAATTATGATATCAATAATGATGAGTGGTATACGGATCAGTTACACTATTTAATGCTTCTTTCTGCCTATGATTATATCGACGATGAGACATCTGTTGTCAATTTGACAATGTTTCCCCGTCCTCCCTCTTTTGTTAATCGTGCAAGCGGACAGTTTCTTATAGCTACCGGTACGGCTGTTGCTATCGGATTGGCATACCCCTTGATATATCTGGCAGGTTCTTATATTAATGATGCGAAAATATATACACTTGAGATGGAAAATAACAAGCTTCAGGAAGAGTCGGCTAAATATAAGAAGATATTAGGTATGAAAAAGAAAGAGATTGATGCTTTAGACAAGAAGATAGATACACTTGCAACAAGATACGGCGCAAAGACAAAAACATTAACATCTATCTATGACAAAAAAGTAAATTACAGACTCAAGTCAGATACCTTATATCAGATAGCAGATGAATTGACAAAATATGAAGTACATGTAGATATGTTATCCAGTGACAACGATATAGTGTGGCTCTCTTTAGTCAGCGCCAATGACAGAAAGCTAACCGAATTGATTCAATATATCTCAAACAAGCACTTTGATGAGATTAACCATATTGATATCAAACGCATAGAGAAAGATATGGAAAACGGTTACTACAAAGGACTCTTAAAGGTTGAATTAAAATGAAATTTATAGAAGATAGATTAGAAAAAATGGATGCCTATTTTGCACCAAAAAAAGAGAGTGAAAAGTGGCTGTTGATTTTAGGTGTTGCAGGTATCATCGCCTATCTTGCCTATACATTTTTACTGCCTTACGCGGAAGAGATGTACAACAAGAGCGAAAGAACTAAAAAATCGATAGAAAAAAGTATTGCCGAACATAAAACCTATCTAAATTCTATTACGGTATCGGGTGATCGTGATTTCTATATCAAGAAGTTTGATAATGACATTAAAACAAAAAAGTTAAAAATTGTTGATTTTAAAAAGAAAATTACCTTTATAGATAAAAATTTAGAGAGACTTTCAGATATGCTTTTTAATCAAAAATCCTGGTCTAACTTTTTAAATTCACTGACGCAAAAAGCGATAAAACATGATATCGGTATTGAGTATATATCCAATAACTATGTTGATAATAACGGCAGTTTCGGTTATGTGCTTGAAATTGCAGTAGGATGCAAGGGTGCATATAAGGGTATTGTCAACTTTATCAACGAAGTGGAACAAAACAGGCTAGTAACGGATATTTACGGTACAAAGTTTGCATTGGATGCAAACTCTTCAAAGATCTTAGCAGATATTAATATTTCGGTTTGGGGGATTAATCATTGATGAAAAAAACAATATATACGCTTTTGGCAACATCTGTCGTTTACGGAAACGATCTATCTATGGAACAGATACGTATAATGGTACAAAAGATTCATGATCCTCGTGACGGTATTAGTATCGAAAAGCTTAAAGATACAAAAGAGCCTTTTGTGAGAGTTGAAAACGAGAATAATACCACAACGTATGTAGTACCTGTAGAAGAAGAGGATACAAAACTTACGCTCAATGCCATCTTGAATGAATCGGCATATATTAACGGCCAATGGAAAAGAGTAGATGAGAACGTGAGTGGATATACACTGAAATACATAGGAAGAAAAGGTGTGGTATTGAAAAAAGATACACAAATTAAAAAGCTATTTTTGTCTAAAAAAAAGCTAGACTTCATTACAATTAACGAAAGGAAACAATAATGAAACAGATACAAAATACCGGGGTAAAATGGATCACTGCACTGCTGTTTTTGATCACGGCAAATAATGTATTGGCTAATGACTGCTCAAGTAAACTTTTTTCCGTCACTATCGATAGTAAGCTTACTATAGGTGATGTGGTAGATAATCTTGCCGATACCTGCGGGCTTACCGTAGTGGTTAAAGATGAGGCTGCCAAAAAACGTATGAATAAAAAACTCTATTACGTGAAATTGAAAAACAGCACATTAAACGGGTTTTTAAATACGATTTTGAAAGACAATGATTTGCACTATACGATAAGCGGCAATAAATTAATGATTTCATATCTGATTACAAGAACATTTAAAATCCACTATATCTCCGGACAGAGAAGCGGAAAAAGCAATGCACACGTTACTATTGCCAAT
The DNA here is from genome assembly GCA_026989435.1 of Sulfurovum sp. Classification (GTDB taxonomy): domain Bacteria; phylum Campylobacterota; class Campylobacteria; order Campylobacterales; family Sulfurovaceae; genus Sulfurovum. The sequence goes on along the minus strand of JALSJI010000026.1, from coordinate 17,508 downwards.
TCAAACAATGCGGCAAGCGGTATGGGTGCCGGAGGAAGCGGTGGCTCCGGAATATCGAAAACCGGTATCTCTATTGAGAGTAATGATGAGTTTAAGTTCTGGAAAACAATAGAAAAAGAGATACAAAGAATCTTAATGGGTGCAAGTGACGGAAGTACACACTATACCAAGAACGGGGAGACATGGACAGGGCCTGACGGTCAGGTATGGGAGTATAATCCGCTAGCACCCATAGTTAATCCGGAAGCGGGAATGGTAACCGTAACCGGTACACAAAGACAGATTAACAGGGTTGCTAAATATATTCATACATTAACCAAACAGATCAAATCGCAGGTATTGATTGATGTGCGTATCATCAGTGTAAGTTTTGATGACAGTACAACATCTGGAGTAGATTGGAGTCAGCTCTACGGCCTACAGAATTTTACAATCAATTCCTTGTCGATGGCACAAAAAAATATCTCTTCGTATACCTTTGACAAGCTAGCAGGCATTAAAGACACAACATTTGCAGAAGGGGTAAAACCAAGAAATGCACAGGTGGTTAATATTACGGGAAATGCAGAAGTAAGCGAAATTATAAAGTTCTTGGGAACACAGGGAGACGTGAAGGCGATATCCAGTCCTAGAGTGATGACACTTAATAATCAGCCGGCACTCATCTCTGTAGGTAGAGAACTTTTTTATAAAATTCAATCTTCAAGTACGGCGAGCAGTGCAGGCGGTGCAGTTGCAGCGCAGGGAGAGATGGTAGATTCCGTGTTTGCCGGTATATTATTGGATATCACGCCGGAAATATCTGATAATGGTCTTATAACACTAAAAATTAATCCATCTATTTCAGATACGGTCAATGAAGTTGCCGCAGCCGGCGGAGTAAGAAGTATCCCGCCTGATTTAATCAGAAGACAAGTTGCATCGGTTATTAAAGTAAAAGATGGGGAACATGCAATTTTGGGTGGATTGATCTCGTCTCGAACCGGAGTAAAAGTGAATAAAATACCGCTTTTGGGAGATTTGCCGCTGCTTGAGAATGTATTTAAAAGAGAAGAGAAGATTAATACGGTAGAGGAGTTGGTTATTATCATTACGCCGCATATCGTTAAAAATGATAAATCTGTATCGCTAAAAGATTTAGGTTATTCAAAAGTTAATGACAAGTAGATATGAAGCTGCAAAGAGTGTGTTTGTCGATTCTATTGATATCGACGACTACATTGAATTGGAGTCATCACTCAGTGCCTATAATCAGCTGCTTGGCAGTATAGAGAAACCATTAAAGATGATTTTGCTTTTTGGCCGTCCTGGTACGGGAAAAAGCATTCTTCTCAATCGTTTGGCACAAAATTTAAAATATCAAAAAGAGATACATTATTTTGAGATTCCCTCAACGGATAAAAGAGAGTTTTTTTATAAACTCTTTAAAGTATTGACAAAAAAAGATCTGCCAAAAAATACTGAAGTCAATTTTTCAGCATTGGTAAACTATTGCAAAAAACTGCGAGGGAAGAGAGAGATTATTATTCTACTGGATGAAGCACAGATGTATACTCCGCAGATGATGGAAAATATACGTTTAATTGCAGACTCTCGTGCAGTAAAGTTCGTGGTCTCTTTGCATCAAACAGAAGATGAAGATCTCATTGCAAAAGAGCATTTTCAATCCAGGATATGGGAAGTGATAGAGTTGAAGAATGCTTCATTCACGGATTTTAGAGACTATGTACATAAAAAACTGTTAAAGAAAAACTTTTTTGAAATAGCAAATAGTATCAAAGAGAGAGAGATGAAGAAAATGTTTGCCTTTACTAAAGGGAACTACCGAGAAGCAAACAAACTGCTTTTTACTATTTTTGAAATTTGTGAATACTATGATAAAAATGAACCGTCTAAAATCAATTATACACATTTACCCCAAAGAATTATTGAGATGGCAGGATTAAAGTTAGGATATATTCATGCATGATATAAAAGTCTTGGAAGAGGAGTGGATAAGATATCATAGAAAAAAAAGAGTACCTCTATATATCGGTCTATTCTTACTTATATTACTGACTTGCTTATTGCTGTCGGCACTGTATAATAATCCATTTTTAAAAGATGATGCAGGGAAAGAGACTCCTAATATTGAGCAGGTAACTACTACAACGGTAAGTAAAAAAGATATCACGAAAAAGGGTATCTCAAACAATGATTCTCAGCAGTTAGAAGATGATATTCCAACGGAAGCTGTTGTTGAAAACATTCCTGTTTTGGAAGAAGAGCAGAGTAAGTTAAAAGAGGATACTGCAAATAAGAGAAAAAAATTAGCCTTAAATATTATTGAGTCCTCCGGCCTAGATGCATATAAGGATGTAGAAGAGAGGTTTTTTAAATCAAAAGATATAGACGATTCACTCTTTTTGGCTCAAAGCTATTATCAAAAAGGAATGTATAAAAAAGCGGAATACTGGGCACTACAGACAAATAAAATCAATACGGAAATTGATGAGAGTTGGATTATTTTTGCAAAATCAAAAATGAAACAGGGTCATAAAAATGAGGCGATTGATATATTAAAAGAGTATATAAAACGAACAGGATCGGAAAAAGCAAAACAGACCCTTTTAAGTATAACAGCAAAGCAGTAAAGGATATACATGGTTCAATTAATAGAAATTATGCTTGAAGAGAGAGTGATTAGTAAAGATGCCATTTCGACTCTGGTAAAAAGCAGACCGCCTAAAAAAGTATCCATCGCTAATCTTGTCAAGGAGAACTTGGTTGATCTACAGACCGTAGAGATTTTTTTAGCTAAGAAAATTAGACAGGGAGTCATCTCTCTTGCACATTTGGAGAAAATTGAGGGTATTGATGTCACTGCAATTATTGAAGAGGTGGCAAGTACGTTAAATATTGATTTTATTGATTTAGATGAAGTGGAAATTGATATGAGGCTTTTTTCGCAGGTCCCCTATAAACAGTTGTTGAAATACCATGCTATTCCCATTGAGGAGAGCGACTTGAATATTCAAATCGTATTTGATGATCCTCTAGATATGGCTGCGCAGGATGCCATACAGAGACTCTTTCCCAAAAAGCCTATACGCATATCCGTAGCAAGACCCAAGCAGATAAAACAGCACTTGCAGCGTCTTGAGATTAATGAAAGTATCAAAGGATTAGTGCAAGATATACGAAAGGATTTAAACCAAGAGGGAAGAGGAGACCAAAATGATGAGTCTCCTGCTGTTTTAAAGCTCATCGATATTATTTTAAAGTCTTCTATCTTTGCAGGAGCAAGTGATATTCATATAGAAGCGACTGAAAAATCGTGTATTGTACGTGAACGTATAGATGGGATGCTTAGACAGAGTTTTACATTTGATAAGGATATTTTCAATCCCTTATCCTCAAGAATGAAACTTTTGTCAAACTTGGATATTGCAGAAAGGAGAAAGCCACAGGACGGAAGGTTTTCTGCAACCGTTAATCAAATAGAATACGATTTTAGGGTCTCTACACTGCCGATAATACAGGGTGAGTCGATCGTTTTGAGAATTCTTGATAAGTCAAAAGCGATGATTAAGCTCGAAGATGCGGGAATGAGCACATTGAATTATAATCGTTTTTCCGAGGCTATTAAGGCACCTTATGGCATTGTACTGGTGACCGGCCCCACGGGATCCGGTAAAACAACAACACTCTATGGTGCGGTCAATGCCATTAAGGATATCAAAGATAAAATTATTACGGTTGAAGATCCCGTAGAGTATCAAATGGCAGGTCTGCAGCAGGTGAATGTGAAAGAGAGTGTAGGTTTGGGATTTGCAGATGCATTGAAGTCTATACTAAGACAAGATCCGGATAAAATTATGATTGGTGAGATTCGTAATACGGAGACGTTGCGTATTGCTATTCAGGCAGCATTGACTGGGCACTTGGTACTCTCTACCCTGCATACAAATGATGCGATATCTTCTATTTCAAGAATCTTGGATATGGGGATAGAGGAGTATTTAGTCTCAGGAGCACTTGTGGCAATTCAAGCACAAAGGCTTGTAAGAAAAATTTGCGAAAACTGTAAAAAGGAAACTATTTTAGATCCTGCTTTGTTAAAGGATATTCAAAAATATCTGCCCCCCAATCCTACCTTTTATAAGGGTGCAGGGTGTAGAGAGTGTGGACATACGGGATATGTAGGACGTGAGATGATTTCAGAGGTTTTAACCGTCTCTGAAGAGCTTGCACGTATGATTGCAAAAGTTGCTTCCAAAGAAGAACTTACCAAACAGGCTGAAAAAGAGGGATTTGTGACGATGTTTGAAGATGGCGTACGCAAGGCACTTGAAGGTAAGTCAACGATAGAAGAAATCTACAGAGTAGCGAGATTATAATGAAGTATTTTAATGTGACCGTCATAGAGAAAGGTAAGAAGCGTCAAGAGTTGCTTAAAGCTGAGAATCGTATGCAGGCAGTTAAGATTGCGAAAGATAAATTTCCTACAACGATAGTATTAAAGGCTGTAGAGACGGCAGCACCTGTAGAAGACACGATTTCAAAGCTCATAGAAAGTTTTAGAAAATCATTTAAGGGAAAGATTCCTCTTAATGATAAAATATCAACGATTCGTCAAATTGCCGTGATGACAGATGCAGGGATTTCCATAAACGATACGCTTGTGGAAGTCGCCGACAATACAGACAATAAAAGATTAAAAGAGATTTATACCAACATCAACACGGATATCAATGCAGGTAATAGCATGTCTGATGCGATGGAGCCTTATGCGCAGGAGTTTGGTCATGTGGCGTTAGCGATGACAAATTTGGGTGAGAGAACAGGAAATATTTCAGAAGCCTATCATAAACTTTCAGATATTTTGGAAAACATCAGAGACAATACGGCAAAATTTAAAAAAGCAATACGTTCTCCGCTTATTACGCTTGCAGCTATGGGTATAGCCTTTACGATACTCATTATGGTGGTTGTTCCCAAATTTAAAGATATTTTCTCTAGATTTAAGGCGGAACTTCCCTTGCCTACGCGTATACTTCTTGATTTGGAGTGGGCATTTTCCAATTATGGTTTATTAATACTTATGCTGCTTGCCGTTGCAATTTTTGCACTGAAATATATGTATAAAAATAACAGAGATTTTAAATACAAAATGGATCAAATCATGATTCATCCAAGATTTTACTTGATTAACAAGGCGATATTTCTCTCTACGATGCATAAGTATAATTTGGTTTTTGGTGAGCTTGTTAAGTCCGGAATTCCCGTATCAGAAGCGCTTGAGACAGCAGTGGGAATGGTAGATAATTTGGCTATTAAAGAAAAACTGCTTACAGTCAATGCAAATATCGGAAGAGGAATGAATCTTGCAGAGGCATTTAAAATTACAGGATTATATGAAAATATGCTGCTTCAAATGGTAAAAGCGGGTGAGGCAGGCGGACAGCTTGATGCTATGCTTAGTAAGGTAACAGACTATTACGATATGGAGTTTCAAGACTTAATCGAGAATCTCTCAGCCTATATAGAGCCTATTATGATGTTTTTTATTGCTGCGCTTGTTCTTTTGATGGCACTTGGAATCTTTATGCCTATGTGGGATTTGGGAAAGGCAGTCGGATAAGAGATATAAAGATTAGAGTTTATAATAGCGTAGGGCTTTTTTTAGGTCGTTTGGTGTATCAATACCAAAACTGTTTGTCTCCACCTCCGTCATGGTAATTTGATAGCCGTGATAGAGAGCTCTTAGTTGTTCTAGCTTCTCTATATTTTCCAATGGTGCAGGATTAAGTCTGCAAAATTGACGTAAAGACTCTACGGTAAATCCGTAAATTCCCAAGTGTGCCTTATAAGTGTAGGAGTGATTGTCGCGTTGATAGGGTATTTTAGTGCGCGAGAAATAGAGTGCACGCTCATCTCTATTTGTAACTACTTTAACTATGTTTGGATCATCTGCCTCTTGCTTTGATATGCTTTTATAACATGAATTCATTATGATAGAGTTATTTTCTCTATTGTGTTGTGTTAAATTATAAATGGCCTTTACAACTCTTTTTTCAATAAAAGGTTCATCTGCTTGCACATTGATAATGATTTCCTCTTTGTCAAGTCTAAGTTTCTGTACAGCTTCATAGATACGGTCTGTACCGCTTTGGTGTAGTTTTGAGGTAAGTATTGCTTGAATATTGTATTGCTTGGCAGCCTCTATGACCTCTTGCGAATCTGCTGCTATGATAACCTTGTCTATCTCCATGACCGCTTTTGCCGTACGAATAACCATAGGCATACCACCTATGTCGGCTAAGACCTTATTGGGAAAACGGGAGGAGTCTATACGGGCAGGGATAACAATCATAAAAGTACCTTTACATATTCATTTATTTTATCTATGATTTTACACTCTGTATGCTAAAATACAAGCCTGTAAAGGATGGATATGTCACAAGCACTATTACTGCTTAATATGGGTGGACCTAGCAACGTAGAAGAGGTAGAACTCTTTTTACGAAATATGTTTGCCGATAAAAATATATTGGTTATGAACCCTTATATGCGTAAATTTGTCTCTACTATTATTATCAATAAACGCCTTGAAGAGGCCAAAGAGAATTATACACAATTAGGGGGAAAATCACCCCTGTTGGAACTGACATATGCGCTTATTTCAAAGCTTAAAAAAAGATTGGAGATGCCTATCTATCCCGTGATGCGCTATGTCCCGCCTTTTGGAGATATTGCACTTAAAAAATGTAAAGAGGATGGCATTAAAGAACTTATTTTATTTCCTATGTATCCCCAATATTCAACAACAACGATACGCTCTTCAGTAGAAGATATAGAGCATAGATGCGAACTCTTGCACTATAGCCCTAAAATCACTGTGGTTGATCCCTATTATGATAATTATGACTATATTGCAGCCTCTTGTGAGAAGATTATGGCGGCAATGGAAGGTAAGGAGACAAAGCTCTATGATCTATTACTCTCAGCACACGGCCTGCCTCGTAGTATTATACAAGCAGGCGATCCTTATCAAAACCAGGTTGAAGCCAATGTATCAGCCATTAAAATCTATCTACATGAGCGCGGCATCAAGTTCCACGATATAAAATTGGTCTATCAGTCCAAGGTAGGCAATGGCGAGTGGCTAGAGCCGAATTTAGTAGATGTATTACGTAATCCTACACACAGAAAAGTAGTGATCTTTCCCCTTGCCTTTACTATAGATAACTCAGAGACTCTGTTTGAACTGGATATTGAGCATAGACAAATAGCCCAAAAGATCAAGTATGATGATTATATTGTGGCTTCATGTATGAATGATAGCGATCTGTTTGTAGATATCATAGTGACGCGTATTAAAGGGATGGGGAGTGCAAACGATACAGCAGAGATTTGATTGTACCATAGAGGTGAATCGTTCTAAATTTATAGCATATCTTATACCCTACAAGGAGAGTGAGGGAGTATTGAAAAAACTTAAAGAACAACATCCTAAAGCAAGCCACATCGTCTATGCATTGCGTTATATCAACAAATTTGATCAAATCGTAGAAAATAGCACTGACAACGGTGAACCAAAAGGGTGTGCAGGCGTACCGGTATTGAATGTGCTTCGCGGCAACCATCTTGTAGATAGTGCCGTATATATCGTAAGATATTTTGGAGGGATTAAATTAGGTACGGGAGGTATGGCAAGAGCGTACGCTTCGGCAGCAAAACACGTAATAGATATAGCTTCAGTGGTACGCTATGAGGAAGAGGATACCTATCTCTTTTCAACAAGCTATAAGGATATTGATAAAACACAATACCGTCTCAAACAACATAATCTTAGCATCATACAACGAGACTTTGGATCTGAAGATGTCACATGGAAAATATCGGGGAGTAAGGAGAAAATTCAACAATTTATTCAAGTGAATAAGGCGTACAGATAAGGTATCTACCTTATCTGTAATTATAGTGCGTCAGTATCTCTCTCGTCGGTTCTGATTCTTAATACAGAATCGATTGTACTTACAAATATCTTTCCGTCTCCTATCTTTCCGGTCTTAGCCGCTTCCGAGATGGCATCTACTGCTTTTTTGGCATAATCATCGTTAGAGACAACAATCTCTATTTTAATCTTTGGGATAAACTCCACCACATACTCTGCACCTCTATAGAGCTCAGAGTGACCCTGTTGTCTACCATATCCCTTGACTTCCGATACCGTCATTCCCTCTATACCTGCTTCAACCAGTGCATCTTTGACATCTTCAAGTTTGAAGGGTTTAATAATTGCTTCAATTTTTTTCATTTCTCAATCCTTTTATTATATGTATTTGAATCTATAAGTACTTTAGTCATTTACTACTTTTTCACCGTGGAGTGTTTCGTCAAGACCAATCTCTTCTGTCTCTTCGCTGACTCTACCGCCTCCGGTAAGTGATGCAGCAATGAAATAGACAATGATAGTACCAACAAGTGTCCAAAGTGCTACGATTCCTACAGATTCAAGCTGTACTATAAACTGTCCCATTCTATCAGCAGACTCTTTCATCGGTCCGTCCCAGAGAAGATCTTTGTCGTTAAGAGCCAGCACGCCGGTCATAAGTGCACCCCATAAACCTGCGAGGAAGTGAATACCAAATGCATCCAAAGAGTCGTCATACTTAAACATTTTTTTCAATGTTACTACACCAAAGAAGCCAATTACGGATCCGCCGATACCTATAATAAAAGCACCACCTATGGATACAAAACCTGCAGCAGGAGTAATCGCAACAAGACCGGCTATGATACCGGAGGCAATACCTAAGAGTGTAGGTTTTTTATAGATGACCCATTCAATAAGCATCCATGCAAGACCTGCTGCAGCCGTGGCAACGGTAGTAGTAAGAAGTGCAACACCTGCTACTGCATTGGCTCCAAATGCCGAACCTGCATTAAATCCATACCAACCGAACCATAAAAGTGATGCACCTAGGGCAGTAAGAAGGATACTGTAGGGTTTCATAGCCTGTTTAGGATAGCCTGATCTCTTTCCTACAAGAATAGCAAGTACAAGACCTGCTAAACCGCCATTCATATGTACAACGGTACCACCGGCAAAGTCAAGTGCGCCTTCATCAAATAGATACGCACCGTCACCACCCCATACCATGTGAGCAATAGGAGCATAAACCAGTAAGCCCCATAGCGCAACCACAACCATCCAGGTAGAAAATTTCATACGTCCAATGACTGAACCTGAAGCAATCGCTACCGTGATAGCTGCAAAGGTACCTTGGAATGCTATAAATACATAGGTAGGGTAGGAACCACTAAGATCACCCCACTTAATACCGTCTAAAAGTATATGGTTAAATCCGCCAAATACATTTTGAAGTGTTGCATTCTCATGAGCACCAAATGCGATTGAGTATCCTGCGATAATCCATACAACCATGGCAAGTACAAATGCACCCATTACCATAGCATAGGTATTAAGTACGTTTTTAGAGCGTGTCATACCGCCATAAAAGAGTGCTAAACCTGCTGGTGTCATTAGTAAAACCAATGCTGTAGAGATCATCATCCATGCCGTATCACCACTGTCTAATTTATCTTCGGCTATTGCGAAGATCGGCAAGAACAAAGCCATAAGAGCTGAAAATTTCGATTTCATGTGCTTTTCCTTTTTAATTTGAGTATAGTTACCATTGGATTTTAGCATCTTATAAAAAGGAATAAGATATTCGAAGTGATTAATTATTCATCATTTCGTATGAATGGGATTTCAAGGATAATCGCATATTCGGTAGTAATACATTTGATATGTGCTTCTGTAGCCAAACTTTCTATGAGCGTATCGGCATCGTTGTATCTCCCGTTTGCTTTGATTGAGAGATGAACGATTGCAGTTTTTTTAGCATCTATTAGAATATGTTGACCTATGAGTAGTTTTAGCGTGATATCGATGGAGTCTGAAGCTCTAAAGGAGTCAAGGGCTTTTCTAAGGAGCTTTGAGAAGTGATTTTGGTCAATTTTAAACGGAGGTAAGTCTTGGTCGGCAAGCAGACGCAAGGTATTTGTGTTTTTTGTTCTAAAGAGTGCAATATTGGCTTCAAGAAGGATATTGATATCCGTCATAACCATATTGTCTGTTTTGGGTACTAGTTTAGGTTTGCTTGGAGGCATATGGTACAGGCGTAAAGATAGCTGCTCTTCATTTTCATACCCGACAGAGATAGCAAAAAAAATAAAAGTATCGTAAGTAAGTGTCAGTTGTGTCATCTTATGGCCAAAATTTTGTGGAGCATAGGTCAGGGCAATATGATACAGATCTTCTTTTGAAGCATAGCCAAACAGTATCTCGGCAGCATGGTTAAGATAGATTATTTTACCTTCGTTTGAAAAAAGAATAAAGGGATTATTATCCCACTCGATAAAAGATTCAAAATTGAGTTTTATCGTCTCTTGACTCTTAGTAGATACGGTGCTCATGGATTTTTTTTCTTAAGGTATTTCTATTAATCCCTAATGCATGGGATAGTTTAAGTTGAGAACCGTATTTTTTCAATCCCGCCTCTATGAGTGGCTTTTCAAAAATTTGAATATGTTTTCTGTAGTTGTCCTTTCCGTCATAGTGGGTATAAAAATACTCAAAAAGCATTTGGATAATATCATCAATGGAGATATTCTGTTTAATAAGATAGGTATAGATTGATTGTCTTAGACTTTGATTATTGTGTGTAAGATTAAGAGCTATTTTATCGATATCAATGTGTTTGTCTTTTAGCATGAGTAAGGATTGTGCCTCTTTGACAAATTTTTTGGATAAAAAGGTGATATCTTCGGGACGCTCTTCGAGTGAGGGCATGGTATAGATAAAAGCAAAAAGTCTATCAACAACCGAAGGGTTAGTGACATAATTTGCAGTTGCAATAATGCGTTTATTGGTAAAATCGAGTGCTTGGGGGTTTGTGAGTTTTTCAAAATCACTGATAATAATCTCTTCATCTTTTTCAAGTAGTGATTCTACTTTATGCTGATTTCCTCCGGAAACCATTATCGCATCGGGAAAGAGATAGCGTGCCAATGTTTTTTTCCCGATATGGGCATCACCTATAATCACAGAAGAGACAAAAAGCGTTTTTGTAAGATGAAAACTTTTAATAATTTGATGTATTTTATCAGATGTGGTGAAAAATGTTTCCATAGATATTCTTTGCTTTATTACATGTATACTTATTTTTTAATTATACCATAATTTTACAAAAGAGTTGATAGAATATAAAAAAGTACACGCAGAAGGAATTTCATAAAAAGAGCATTTCAAGAGTTTCACCGAACCTACTCCTATTTGAGTCTGGAAGAGAGTATTGAATACTTTTCGGTTCTAGGCGGGCTCCGTACTTCTACAGGCATCGGCTACTTCGATGATCTTTTTACGATGGTCCAAACGGAATTTATAGAGCATTTTATGAGATTTCACGCTCTTGTGAGACCATCGTATCTGCTTGAGAGACCCTATAGAGAACTTCTTATGACGGTTGCACGCGGAGACGGAAAGTACTATTCGGTTATACGCAAGGCAAAATTGAGTGAGAGTGCAGGAGAGAAATATATTAATGAACTCGTCTCCTTAGATATATTAAGAGTTGAGTATTCACGTGAGGCACCGCTTAAAAGATATCCTAAACAAAAACTACCTAAAGAGCAACGTACGTATCGTATACAGGATAAGTTGCGTTTTGTTCAACCTTTTATGCGTTTTTGGTTTGGTTTTGTAGCCTATTATCACAACGAGTTGGCTATAGGAGAAGGAGGTGCATTTTTAGAAAATTTTAAAAGGCACTATGAGCGTTTGCCCTCATTAATTTATGAACAGTTGTGCAACGAACTGCTTTTGGAATATTTTCAAGATAAAGAAGAGATTGTCTCTTCAGGCTCATACTGGAATATTTATAGTGAATTTGATATCTTGGCAGTGACAAAAAATAATAAGATAATCCTTGGCGAGTGTAAATATAAAGATCGCACGGTTTGTAAAAATGAACTCACTAAACTTAAACAGAAAGCAGATGAATCTGCTATCAAAGTTAATACCTACGCACTCTTTTCTAAATCTGGGTTTTCCAAAGAGTTGTTTGGCATGCAGGACGAAAAATTACTGCTTTTTGACTTAAATGACTTAAAGATACTTTTGTAGGGTGTTGTGCGTTTGCCTATAGGAAATACCTTTGGATAGATAACCCCTACGGTCAATGAGAAGTTTGAACCTTTTCCTCTACCGATACCTTTTCTTCATATGCTTTTACGCCCTCTAAATATCCGGTGATCTCAGGTGTCTCATAGGCAATACCTTTAGGCACAGCCTTGGAGTGGAGTTGTACGGCACACTGTTTGTAGTTTGGCTCAAAAGATTTAGGGTCAAACTCCGATATGGTGATGTTGTTTGTGAGTTGTGTGTTAAAATGAAAAGGTACAAACACGGAGCCTTCACGTACAGTCTCAGTGACTTTTACTAAGACATCTTCTACATCTCCTCGCCTACTGGAGAGTGCTATGCGGTCTCCGTCTTTGACTTGAAGCTTGAGAGCATCTTTTGGATGTATCTCTACCCATGCTTCAGGGGCGAGGTTATTGAGGATATCTATTTTTCCCGTTTTGGTACGTGTATGCCACTGCTCTACAGTTCGTCCCGTATTGAGTATGAAGGGTAGACCTTCACACGCTATTTCACCGAGGGGTTTCCATGTTACTGGCAGAAGGTTGGCTTTTCCGTTATTGGTTCTACAGGGCATATCGGAAGAGTAGAGGCGTTTGGTTCCTTCCGGTGCCTCCGTATTACAGGGCCACTGTATGCCTCCAAGTTTCTCTATCTTCTCGTAAGACATTCCGGAGTAGTCACAAAGTTGTCCTTTACTCACACGCTTTATCTCCTCAAATACATCTTTTGGCGTATGTAGTTTGCTAAAGAGTAGCTCATACTTACCCTCAAAATAACGTGAAAATGCTTTGATAATATCCAAATCCGATTTACTTTCACCCAAAGGTTCTACAGCCTTTTTGGCATAGTTGCAGCGCCGTTCGCTGTTGGTATAACATCCCTCTTTTTCACTCCAGGTAGCAGCGGCAAAGACGACGTCGGCGATTTGTGCGGTATCGCTCATAAAGGCATCTTGTACTACGAGTATCTCTAGCTTTTTTAAGGCTTTGCGTAGTGCATTTTGGTCAGGGTAGCTTACAAGCGGATTGGTAGCTACGACCCAAAGAGCCTTTATCTCTCCTCTGTTTATGGCATCTATAATTTGAGGGTAGGCATACCCACGTTTGCTTGGCACCAAATCCACAGGTACGTTTACAATGTCTGCAAAAGATTGTCTATCGGCATCGCTTCCATAGTTTCTGTATCCCGGTATCGATGAGGTAAATCCAAATTCACGTGTACCCATAGCGTTACATTGTCCCGTAATGGACATGGGACTGGCTCCCTCACGTCCGATATTTCCGGTGATAAGTGCAAGATTACAGATGGCAGAGACGGTGTCTGTACCGATGCTGCTTTGGTTGACACCCATCGTCCATGCCGATATAGCAGCGTCGGCTTGCGAGTAGATTTTGGCTAGGTTGTAAAGTTCTTTTACCTCTATGCCGGTAATCCGGGCTACCTCTTGTGGCGGATAGTTAGCTAAGATATGTTTTTTAAATGCTATATAGCCGTTGGTTCGTTCTTTAATAAACTTCTCGTCTTCCCACCCTTGCTCAAAGATGATATAGCATAGCCCGTTGATAAGAGCCAAATCAGAACGAGGCTTTAGCGGTACAAAGATATCTGCCATCTGTGCCGTCTTAGACTTACGGGGGTCTACCACGATAATGGTAGGCTTTTTGCCCGAAACTGTTTCATTTTTGGCAATATGCAGTTTTAAGATAGGGTGATTGTCGGAGATGTTTGCCCCTATGAGCATAATGACATCGGCTTTTTCAAAGTCTTCATAACATCCTGTAGGTCCATCAGAACCAAAAGTTTGCTTGTAGCCCATGACGGCTGAAGCCATACAAAGTGTCGTGTTTCCATCGTAATTGTTTGTCTCAAGCCCTAGCTGTACAAATTTTCCTAGAGCATAAAATTCCTCAGTGAGTAATTGCCCCGTGGAGATAATAGCCACCGCTTTCTTACCGTGTTCGGATTGTATGCGTTTAAATGTATCAGAGGTATGTGTAAAAACTTCATCCCATGTAGAAGGAGTGAGTTCGCCGTTTTTACGCATAAGGGGCGTAGTGACACGGTTGTCGGAGTAGACCATTTTATGTTCGCTTAGACCTTTGGGACAGAGTGTTCCAAAGTTCACGGAGTGAAGTGGATCGCCTTTGGAATAAACCGCTTTGCCATCTTTTACCCCGATATACATCCCACAGCCCACACCACAGTACCCGCAGGTACTTCGTACCCATTTGTCAGGCGCTTTGGCTTTGGCCACCTTGCCGAATATCGGATCGTCAATGAGGGCGTATTTGTCCTCTTTAATGTCGAAGCCGAGGAAGTTTTTTGCTTTTTCTATGAGGCTCATGATTTGTCCTGTACACGAATTCTATTTTATATTTTGAGTTCTTTTTCTACTTTGTTTTCAGTAAATTATTCACATATTATAGTGTAATTTTTAAGAATTGGTATGCTTTTGGTGATTATTTTGTGGGCAAATACGACAAAATCTCTCTTTTAAGAAGTTTATATACTATGGAGATAGAGGGAATGAAGGAAAAGAGATATACATGAAGAAATAATAGATACCGTTGAGGTGTTTTCCAAAAGATTGGACTATACCATGACGGATACGTTAATCCCCAATCCAGAAGCGATCAAAGAGGGTATTAACCATGATCCTTGAGGGGTCTTTCGGGACACTACGTCCCTCTTAAACCCACATCGATAGCCGATCCGAGTTATGTGGTGCAGAGTAGAGACTTTTTGCCAAGCTTGGTTTGTCGGACGATCTGCCGCTTACAGAACAGTTGATTGCCTTTATATCGTCATTTCGTGAGCGTCTTATCTCTTTGGTCAGTGAGTGATACGCGTAGGCTACTGCCAGGGAAACTTCAACAGTGACAACTTCAAAAATCCCGATACGCTTTTTGATGTGGCGGGGGTGTCGTTTGCGAGTTGTTCGTCGTAAATCTATTCTTTTACGATTTGTTTTTCGTAAGTATCGGCAAAACCGCTTGTCAAACCGTACCACGGTTTGACGCTAAAAAAGACGGCGTCACCTTGTTGAAACGACCCTTTTGCCGTTCAGCCGTGGTTGGGATCGGGATTGTCCGAGAGATACATGAGTCCCGATTTCATATAGAAAAAATAGCTAATCTTTGTATTGGTGAGGGCAATCGTTTTCGCCTGTTCAAGGCTAATGCAGGATGAACGCATTACTTCGTTTTGCCAATCGGCACCGCCGTATTGGGTAACATCGGGGATCTTTTTCTATACTATACGAGTATGTTTTGTATTGCCGGAATTGATCTTTGTCTCTCCTCCGTGGAGGAGGATTTGTTTACTATTGTCGAGTAAGATAACGCTCATTTCGTCGTCGGCGAATCTTTCTCCGCCGTCTCGCAGAGTGTAATGCAAGTTGCCCGGATCGAATCGATTATTTATAAATACTGTTTTTTGCATATTGCTCCTTTATGACTGATGTACTGCATTGTTATTCTCTCTACCTTTTTAGAGTACTTTTTTCAGCAGCATCGGATAGAACACCAAAGAGACAAGTACCATGACAAACCCTAATGTCAAAAAAAGTGATTTATAGACAAAGTCATTGGGCAACAGCAAGATGAGTGCGATGGAGATTGCACCCCGTGAACCAGAGAAGTTAAGTATCCAAAAATCTTTACGGGTCAGTTTTTCGTTGCCGATACACAGCAAAGGGTAGAGTATACCAATAGCAAAGAGTCGGGAAAAAAAGAGTGCAGCGATACTAATGACGAGAAATCCAAATGTGATCATCTCCAAAGAGGCGTGTAGAAAGAAGCTCTCGCCAAGCAGAAAGAACAAAAGAGTATTGGCAAGATACTCAAGGTATTCCCAGATACTCTCTTGTGCATTATTGATCTCTTCTTTGAGTATTTCAGGTTTGTATCCGAAAGAGAGTGCAGATGCAAAGACGGACAAGATACCCGGAAGATGAAAATGTTCAGCGACAAAAAAAGCGGCAAATGCCAATGCAAGCGTCATATTGATCTGTATATAGAACCCTTCATATTTCCACAGGTGTAAGAGTGCTCTGGCTCCTCTCCCAAGCAATAGTCCTATCAAAAGCGCTTTGATAATATCAAGTATTAATTTTCCCGTACTTAAAAGGGGCGTAAAATCGTTTTTTGCAAAGACCATAGCCGTCAAAATGGCAAAAAGTGCGACTACAAAACCGTCATTGAGTATCGATTCGCCTTCGATAAGCATCTTTTTATCCGTTTGAAGCGTTTTTGCTTCATGCAAGATCGCTCCTACGGCAATAGGATCGGTGGCGGAGAGTATCGCACCGATAAGCATTCCTTCAAGCAGGGGAAGATCGAAAGCGACATGCGTAATAATTGCGATGATACTTGCACTGATCAGGATACCGGCGGTAGCAAGCCATAAAGAGGCACCAAGAACCTTACGAAAATGATACAGACACATTTTCTTGCTTGCTGCAAATATCAAGATAGGGACAAGTATGAAAAAGAGGATATAGGGATCAAGATCGATGGGTGGGAGATCTGTAATACCAAAACGGTTGAATGCACCATAAAGCATACCAAATAGCAAAACCCATATAACACCGGGCAAGAAGGTATAGCGCATTGAGTAATAGGTGACGGCATTGAGCAACACAAAACCGAATATGACATAAATGATGGTCATCTCAAGTGAAAAAGTATACATAGGTTATCTCTTTTCTTGTGCTTTTAATTTCTCTCTTGGAACAAACTCCGGTACCGGTGCATCGTCAAAGAGATGTCCCAGGTGTGCGCCAGACTTTTTGGCGATCACCTCGATGCGGTGCATCCCGTAGCTGTTGTCCTCTTTGAAGATGACGCTATCTCCTGCAGGCTTGAAGAAGCTCAGTCACCCCGTACCGGAGTAGTAAAGTGCCAAGCGGTAGTTGTTGCCCACATCGTTGCCTTGTCTCTCTCCCTGTGTCGGGTTGTGCAGTTCTCAGAACGACTTAATGAGTGTTTCGGTGGAGATCTTCGTATCGTCATAGACCACCTTGACCACTTCGGCATGGTTTTTGACCTTGTGGTTTTTGCGGTGTGCCAGCACCTTTTCGTAGGTGGGATCGGGGTAGTCCCCACCGGCGTATCCTGCCGTGGCACTTGTCACACCCCTCATATTTTCAAAGTGTTTCTCCACACCCTAGAAGCATCCGGCACCCAAGACAATGGTCTGGGTCTTTGCTGAGAGTATGAAGCTGAGTCCTAAAAGCAGTAGTATCGATTTCATGACAGTATTCCTTTGTGGTGTAATGGCATTTATCATACCACAGTGTGTGTGCAGTA
>JALSJI010000025.1 GCA_026989435.1 Sulfurovum sp. | reverse complement strand
CTCTTGGCACATGCATTTTTACGCTCTTTATCTGATGGATTTTTTAGTGAGTGTGAGATCTATGTAACACTCGAACCCTGTGCTCACGAAGGCAAAACACCCTCCTGTGCCAACCTGCTTCAAACACTTGGACTAAAAAGGGTGGTGATCGGTACTACCGACCCTATAGAGGGGCACGGAGGAGCTTCAAGAAGACTATCCCATGTGACTATCGGTATCCTTGAAGAGGCGTGTCGTGCACTGATCGAACCCTTTTTGATCCGGCAGGAGCGTGCCTTTGTCCTTTTTAAACTGGCGCAGACGACCAACGGATGCATTGGCGGGGGGTATCTTAGCTCTAAGGAGTCTTTGGAACACGTACATCTGCTACGTGGCGTGTGTGACAGGTTGCTGATAGGGGGCAATACGGTACGTACCGACAGACCGACGTTGGACTGTCGTTTTTCCGATGGTAGGGCACCTGATGTGACAATCTACAGCAAGGGGGATGACTTTGAGAGGGATATTCCGCTTTTTGATGTACCGGATCGTCAAGTTTCAATCAGTGATGATCTCTCGTTTCTTGACCTGCCGTCATTTGTGATGGTCGAGGGAGGAGAGGGAATGCTGCGTGCACTGCAAGAGCGTATCGACTGGCTGTTGATCTATCAGACGCCTAAGCTCTCTACAAATAGATTAACCTATAATATAGTAATGAATTTAGATTTTTTGCATCAAAGAAAAATAGATGTAGATACGATAATATGGAGCAAAAACCTTGGGCATTGAAAAACTCACGGACAAAGAGGAAAAACAGAAGAAGATCGTCGAGATGTTCGATGATATTGCATCGACCTACGACAGGGCAAATCGCGTATTAAGTATGGGGATCGATATCCAGTGGCGCAAAAAAGGGTGTGACAAGGCCTTTGAGGTATTGGGCAAAAAGGAGCTGGGACAGATCACGGATGTGGCGACAGGTACGGGTGATCTGTTGATCTACTGGAGAGAACAGGCAAAAAAGAACGGCGTAGCGATCGACAAATACGTTGGTATCGACCCTTCCGGGGGGATGCTTGAAGTAGCACGGAATAAGGTGGATTTTGCAGACTTTATTGAAGGCAAAGCACAAGCCTTGCCTATAGCAGAAGAAAGCAGTGATATTGTCTCTATCTCTTATGGAATTCGTAATGTGGTAGAGAGAGTAGAAGCCTTGCAGGAGTTTTATCGTGTACTCAAGCCAAATGGATTGGTGGTGATTTTAGAGTTTACCAAACAAGAAAGAGGTGGGGCAATAGCGAAAATAGTCGATTTTGGGATGAAGAACGTCTTGCCTCGTATCGGCGGACTCATCTCCAAAAACTACGAAGCATATAGATACCTTCCTGATTCTATTGAAGAGTTTCTAACTACCCAAATGCTATGTCAAGAGCTAGAAGAGGTAGGGTTTGAGATGAAATACGTTAAATCTTTTTCGATGGGAATCAGTACGCTTTTGATTGCCCAAAAGCATTAGTACGGAGTTTTCTATGGATACAATGAGCGTCACTTCACTCAATACCAAGATTAAGTCCCTGCTTGAAGCGACTTTTATGCGTATATTGGTAGAAGGGGAGGTGGCTTCGGTAACCTATCATAGCTCAGGACATCTCTATTTCTCTATCAAAGATGATAAAAGTTCGATTAAATGCGTGATGTGGCGTTCATCGGTTGCAAAACTTAAATTTCGTATTGAGAAGGGAATGCATATCGTGGTAGAGGGATCGGTGAGCGTCTATACACCAAGAGGGGAGTATCAGTTTCAGAGTGTACGCATAGAGCCTTATGGACAAGGAGCACTTGCTCTTGCCTATGAACAGATGAAGAAGAAGCTTAAAGAAAAAGGCTATTTTGAAACAGATAGAAAAAAACCTATACCTAAATATATACAAAAAATAGTACTGGTTACCGCTAAGGATTCTGCTGCATTGCAAGATATGTTAAAAATCATTGCACAACGATGGGCACTTGTAGAGGTAGTGGTTGTTGATACATTGGTGCAGGGAGCATTAGCCGCTGCACAGATTACTAGAGCGTTGAGTTATGCAGACGGTTTGGGAGCAGATGTGATTGTAGTGGGGCGCGGTGGCGGTAGTGTTGAAGATTTATGGGCATTTAACGAAGAGATAGTTGCAGATACTTTATTTTTAATGCAAACACCCGTAGTCTCTGCCGTAGGGCATGAAGTAGATGTGCTTATAAGTGATTTTGTAGCAGATTTACGTGCCCCTACACCTAGCGCAGCGATGGAGATGATACTTCCCGATAGCAGAGAAATCCTCTATACATTAAGTGAGTTGGAGGAGAGATACGGTGTGGCTATTAGATATAAAATAGCAAAGTTAACCCAAGAGTTAAATCATCAACAATCACTTTTGCTTCAAGTATCGCCATCTCAAAAGCTAAGAGATGTAAAAAAAGAATTTGTACGCTTAAAAGAGGAGTATAAGCGTGTAGTAACGTATAAGTTTGAGCGTTTTTCTGCACAACTCCCACAAATAAAAAAACACTATAGCCAAGCGCTCTCTTTCCTTATAGAGCAAAAAGAGCAACACCTTAAGCATGTAGGGCAAAAAATAGTGATGCATAATCCCAAAGCAAAGTGTCATAAAGGGTGGGCACAGGTTTCTCGGGACCAAAAAGTACTTACTTTGGATGAGATAGCCGTCAATACTGAATTTACTTTGCAGGATGAATCGGTAAAGATGAAAGTCTTGTCTTTAGAAAAGACAAGACTCTAGTTTAGAGATTTTATAGATGAAGTAAGTTCTTGATATAATGAATTACATTGATTGCAATGTAAAGGGAGTTGCATCATGCAATAAAGGATGGTCAATGGATTTAATAAGTATAGCAGTCGTTATATGTGCAGGTATGATATTGTTATTGTTGTATTGGTGTTATCAAAAGGTAAAGATGCTTTCAGATGATTTAAATATGTTTACAAAAGAGAAAGAGTATCAACATGAGGCGATGATAGTCTTTGATGAAAACGATACGATCCATTATGCAAATCAGGCAGCAAGAGCACTCTTTTCTTTAGATAGATCTTATCAAAAATTAGCCCCTGAAAATACCATAGTACTGCAAAAAAATGCATCGTCAAAAGCGGATGATCTTTTTAAGGTATTGAAGCAAGAGCTGAAAGATAAAACCAATAGCCTTCATCTTAAAAATGTTTTTTTAGGTATATCCGGTGCAATGAAACAGGCAAATGTATATATAGATAAAAATCTATGGGATAATGAGCAGACAATTACCTGTATTATTGATATGAAGCGTTCAGATAGTACCCATATGGATACTTCTTCACATGAGGGGGCACTAGATTTTTTTACGGGTTTACCCAGCCAATTTTCCGCATTAACTCAGATCAATAGTGTAATTAAACAGTCTCAAAAGAACTCGGAGGTCTTTACGCTTTTTCTTTTTGGGGTTGATGATTTCAGAAAGATTCAATCTACATTGGGGCTAGGTTTTAGCAATGAGATAATACGAAAAATAGCACACTATTTCAAAAGTAAAAAAGATGAAAAGAGGCAAGTTTACCGTATGGATGGAGATAAATTTCTCATGCTTATTGAAAATCTCTCTGATAATAATAAGATTCGCCAAATTGCCAAAGAGACCATATTGGATATACAAAATCTTTTTAATCAACATACCTCTGTGGCTATCTCTTCATCAGTGGGGATTGTCAAATTTCCTGAAAACGGAAAGAATGCACTAAAACTTATCAATCATGCCTATATCACACAGGCAGAGTCGGAAAGCAAGTCGCATGCAAATATTGAATTTTTTTCAGTTGATTATCAGGAAATCAATAGAGATATATTTAGAATGAGTGAAGAGATCCGTTACGGTCTAAAAAATAATGAATTTCTGCTTTATTATCAGCCTATATTCTCTTTAGAGGATGAAAGTATATTGGGCGCAGAGGCACTTTTACGATGGGAGCATCCTAGATTGGGGCTTATATCACCGGATAAATTTTTGGATATTGTAAAAGATGCAGGGCTTATGGTAGAGATAGGGGAGTATGTGTTTCAAGAAGCAATTAAACAACGTAAAAAATGGGATAGTCAAGATTTAGATATCTTTCAGCTTACATTGAATGTCTCTACGGAAGAGATACAAGACTCTGATTTTATGATACAAAATTTAAAAAAACATTTTAAAAAAACTGGCGTACATCCGACAGATTTTAATTTAGATATTTCCGAAAATGATGCCATGGAACATCCTGAGAAAACAGCAGTATCTTTGCAAAATTTAAAAGATTTAGGACTGAATATCTCTATAGACCATTTTGGATTAGGAGTGATTTCTTTAAAGTATTTGAGCGCCTTTTCCTTATCAACGATAAAAATTGATAGAGCACTTATTTTTGATCTGGATACTAATTTAGAGCACCAAAAAATTGTACAGACAATTATTGTATTGGCACATCATTTAGGTATTAAAGTGGTAGCTGAAGGGGTTGAAACATCAAAAGTACTTTCGGTTTTATATGAGTATCAATGTGATTTTGCGCAGGGGTATCTCTTTTCTAAGCCACTTCCTGCAAATGAATTTGAAGCATTGATAGCGAAGTAGTGACCTTGGAGTAATTCATAAAGGTGAAAGGAATCACCCTTATGTATGATGCTTACATCATTCCTGGCATACCGCCTCCGCCCATCGGTGGCATCTCTGGGGCTTTTTCCTCAGGAATCTCTGATACCGTTGCTTCTGTTGTAAGCAGTAGTGAAGCTACCGAGGTAGCATTTTGCAATGCTACACGTTCAACTTTTAAAGGATCTATAATACCTGCTTCAAGCATATCTACATATTCCCCGGTAGCAGCATTAAATCCTAGGTTGGCATTATCTGCATTTGCTACTTTGTCCGCAACAACACCTGCATCAAAGCCTGCATTTTGGGCAATTTGTTTCATTGGTGCAAACATCGCTCTTAAAATAATTTCAGCACCTACTGCTTCATCTTCTTTAAGGTTAAGGCTGACAGCCTGACTTGCTTTGACAAGTGCGGCTCCCCCGCCGATAACAATACCTTCATCTACAGCTGCTTTGGTAGCCGAGAGTGCATCGTCTACTCTGTCTTTTTTCTCTTTCATCTCCGTTTCGGTCGCAGCTCCTACTTTAATAACGGCAACACCACCAGAGAGTTTCGCAAGGCGCTCTTGAAGCTTCTCTTTGTCATATTCGCTTGACGTTGCTTCTATTTGGGCACGAATTTCATTCACTCTCGCTTCTACATCGCCTTTATCACCTTTACCGTCAACAATGACTGTATTGTCTTTGTCTATGACTACACGTCCTGCTTGCCCTAAATCTTCTAGTGTGGCTTTCTCAAGCGTAAGTCCAAGTTCTTCGGTAATCAGTGTCGCACCTGTTAAGATAGCAATATCTTTGAGCATCTCTTTTTTTCTGTCTCCGAAACCAGGTGCTTTGACTGCTGTGATATTGAGCACGCCTTTGAGTTTATTGAGTACTAGGGTAGAGAGTGCCTCACCCTCAATGTCGTCAGCAATAATAAGTAGTGGTCTGCCGCTTTGCTGTACCTGTTCTAACATAGGTACCAAATCTTTTAAAGAGGTTATTTTCCCATCTGTTAAAAGAATAATCGGTGATTCCAGTTCGCATGTCATCTTTTCCGTATCGGTGACAAAATATGGAGAGATATATCCTCTGTCAAACTGCATACCCTCTACCACATCAAGATCATCATTGATCCCTTTTGCCTCCTCAACGGTGATGACACCGTCTTTACCTACTTTTTCCATTGCTTCGGCAATGAGATTACCTATATTCTTATCCGAGTTCGCAGAGATAGTGGCAACCTGAGCAATCTCTTTTTTATCTTTTACCTCTTTTGAGATTTTTTTAAGCTCTTCAATGATTGCAGTAGTCGCTTTATCCATACCGCGTTTGACTTCGATAGGGTTTGCACCGGCAGTAATGTTGCGTAGACCCTCTTTGAAAATAGCATGTGCCAAAACAGTTGCCGTAGTGGTACCGTCACCAGCTTCATCGGCAGTATTTGAAGCTACCTCTTTGACCAGCTGTGCACCCATATTTTCCAAAGTCTCTTTGAGTTCTATCTCTTTTGCAACAGAGACACCGTCCTTGGTAATATGTGGGGCACCATAGGATTTCTGAATCAATACATTCCTACCTCTAGGTCCCATAGTAACTTTGACGGCGTCAGTGAGTTTGCTCACTCCTTCATAAAGTCCTGATCTTGCTTTATCTGAAAAATGTATTTCTTTTGCCATAGTTTACTCCTTCTTCGTGGTTAAATTTTATGCAATAACGCCTAAAACATCAGAGATTTCAAGTACCAAATACTCTTTATCCTCTAAGCTAAGCTCAGTACCAGAGTATTTGCCAAAAACGACTGTGTCGCCGACATTTACATCTTCTACATCATTGCCTATTGCCAAAACTTTAGCTTTAGAGGGTTTCTCTTTGGCACTATCCGGGATAATGATACCGCTTGCAGTCGTACTCTCTTCTTCGACCCTTTCTACTAATAGTCTTTCACCTAGTGGTTTGAAATTCATCTAAAACCTCCGTAAAATTTTAATTTTGCAGGCAGATTTTAGCCTATTTTTTTTTATTTGTCAATAACATTTAGTCTATTTGACTAAAACTTTCTAAAATTATTTTGTAATGATTGATTTTTTTTGTATAATTTTATGCTTTTATAATCTATGGTATGTAAAGAAAAAGGAGAAAATTATGGCAAAAAAAACAAAAAAAGTTGTACTCTTTTCCAGTCCCGGATGCACATGGTGCAGTGTGGCAAAAAAGTATTTTAAAGAGCAGGGCATTACTTTTAAAGAGATAGATATCAGTAAAGACAGTAAGGCTTCGCAAGATTGCCAAAGGCATGGCTGCAAGGGAGTACCTGTAATTTTGGTTGGTAGTAGATGGATTTGTGGATTTGACCAGAAAAAAATCGAAAAAGTACTCGTATCCTAGGCATATTAATGCCTTTTTAAGTTAATTTCTAATACACTTCCGTCCTCACATAACTTAAAAGCAAAGAGTCAAGGTAGCTCAGCTGGTTAGAGCGCTGGTCTCATAAGCCGGAGGTCGGGAGTTCAAGTCTCCCTCTTGACACCATTTTATTCTCATTGATTTTATATAGGAAATATGATGCAATCACGTATACTCGATTTTCCAAGATCCTCCCTTTTTTAATCTTAAAAAATATAAAAATATGTTATGCTATGCAGTATAGATTACAAAACAAGGGGTTTTAGCATGATAAAAAAAATAGCAACAGTATGTATATTTGTACTATTAGGAAATACGGTTCACGCTGAGATATCAAGCAGCGATACCTTTGTCGGAGTGGAAATTGCGTCCACTGAGGTGCAAGGAGAACAGCCGAGTATGACAAGTGATAGCGTCTCTTTCGGATTACGCGTGGGAGCACAGAATGAGGAGTGGAGAACGATTATCGGGTTTAATTTTTACGATAAAAACGAGTACAGCGTGGAGAAGCTTTATCTCTCTGTAGATTATCTTTTTATGAATTATGATCTTTTAGAGGATGTAACTTTTCAGCCTTATATCGGTGCTAATTTCGGATATGCAAATTACGAGCAGGGTGCCATTGACGAGAATGGTATGACTTATG
This sequence comes from Sulfurovum sp., assembly GCA_026989435.1. Taxonomy (GTDB): domain Bacteria; phylum Campylobacterota; class Campylobacteria; order Campylobacterales; family Sulfurovaceae; genus Sulfurovum. The sequence goes on along the minus strand of JALSJI010000025.1, from coordinate 16,568 downwards.
GGGGACAAATGGGTGTAATTTTTCATATGATGAAGCGCTTTGACGTTGATTTGGGGTATAGATATATGCTCTCAAGTGCAGACTCCTTTGATCATGAAAGTAACCTCTTTTTAGGTTTTCACTACTACTATTAATCAAAGGATTTTGAGATGATATATAGACAAGGTATCTATCTGTTAGTATGTGCAGCGACACTGCTTTTTTCTGCTTGCGGAAGCAATGAAAAAGAAGATGGTGCAAGCTCAGGAGGTAATAACGCAGGTTCTACGGGAGTTACACAGCCAAATACGCCTGAAGTGAATAATCCTGTAGAAAATACGGCACTCTCAATTGAGGTATTGGACAAGCGGGTGGATATTAACGAGAGTGCTTCAATCCATAAGATACGTCTGCGTGTCATCAAAGGCATTGTCGGTGCCAAAGACGTCTCTGTAAGAGCATCCGTACCAGAAGAGGGAAGCTTCGTTGTCAATCCTCTCAGCAGTGATGCCGCAGGCGATATTGTCTTTGAGTATAAAGCGCCTGATACTCTTACGCCAAAACAGTTTGAACTTAGATTTTGTTTAGCCGAGGATAACAGCGTATGCGACACTGCAGCAGTGAGACTGACACAAGGAGAGATAGAAGAGACTACGGATTTAATAGACAATATCAACTACCTGATTACTTTTGCACCGAATAACGGTGTGAATAATATGACATTAGGCGCACGAAACAATGCCATCGTTACCCTTATTGATAAAGATACCCAAAAACCTATTGAAGCTAGCCGTATCGAGAGTATCTCCGTAACTTCCAAAGATGCCACCGTACTTAAACTTACTCCGGAGGGCGGAGGGCTGCCTGTATCTAATATAACCTATGGTGCATCTAGAAACAGTGTACCGGTATTGCTTACGGCAGACAAGGTCAATTCCGGAATTGCCATTATAGAGGTAATCATAAAGTACAAAAACCTCAATGGTATCAGTAAAGAGAGAGGACAGCTCTTTTCAGTGGCAGTACTCTCAGGCGAGGCGACGGCTTTTTCTATTAATGAAGCCGGAGTAGCATATAACTTTGAAACCAAGCAGTTTGAACAGAAATATATCATTCAGGCTACGGACAACAGCGGAAATCCTATAGCCACAAGAGGTGTGATTAACGTAAGTGCCATGGCAAGCTTTGCCAAAGATGCCTCAGGCAGAGAGATTCTCTACGGCAGACAATCAGGCGGAGTGAGTGCTACGATATCACCGGCAAACGGCAAAGCGACATTGGAGCTGTCTGGACTTGCACCTTTTGATACGCCAACAATCAAACAGCATCGTGCCTATGTGGCGGTATTTGGAGAGGTAGATACCTATGAGGTCAACGGTAAGTGGAATATCGAGAGTATTCTCTCCGGCAATCAACTCCAACTCATAGATGAGTATCATGGTGATGCTTATAGCAATCTAGGAATGGCGATAGGGTATAACTACAGAGATAAAATCTGTACAAGCACCTATGAAGAGGCGGTAGTAGTGATAGATTCCAGTGACGGAAAATATGAGTTTGATGAGAACGGAAAAGCCTTTGTGACACTCAAGCACGATGCCTATATGATAGGAAAGCGTATTTTGCTGATGGTCAATATGACGGGATTTAACCCCCAAACTAAAAAGCTTACACGTACCGGTGAGGTATATGCGGAGACATTGGCATTTACTGAATTCTTAAAAGGTGCTACCTTTAAAATACCTAAAGGTTCAACCGTGACGGTAAGGATGCCTGGAGTAATTCAGACTGGTACTAAAGACGAGTTCCCATTACAAAACTCTACTTTTTCTTGTTCAGCACGAGGAAGTTCAGGGATAACAAATATAACTTTAGTTGCTAAGAATAATCCAAATGATTGTGTTGCTCCATATATAGAATATAGTGTAACAGCTTCTGGAGATGCAGATGGGTCATTTGTACTTTCTGATTGTCAAGTAGATCTAGAACCTCGTTTCTAACCATAGCGTATGAGGATTATCTCTCATACACTATGTCTTCTTTTCAAAACTTTCTACTATAATCTTATAAACATTTCAACTTTAGGCTAATTCACAATGATAGACTTAAAATACCTCCAAAACAACTTCGTAGAAGCATCCGCTAAACTTCAGAAAAAAGGTGTAGAGAGTGCGACACTTGAAAACTTACAAATCCTTTTTAAAAGACTCAAAGAGAGCAATGCAAAGTTAGAATCCATGAAGGCTGAGCAGAATGCTATGTCTAAACTTTTTGGGCAGTACAAAAAAGAGGGTAAAGACATTGGGGAGCTTAAAGCAAAAGTAGATGCTAACAAAGAAGCTATGCTGCCGGTACAGGAAAAAGCTAGAGAGGCACAAGAGGCGCTCTATGAAGTTGCTCTTGCTATACCTAACTTTCCTGACGAGAGTGTACCTGAAGGTGCAAATGAAGAGGATAATGTCGAGTTGCGTAAGGTATTGGAGCCAAGAAGCTTTGGCTTTAAGCCCAAAGAACACTGGGAACTCTCCCAAATAAATGGCTGGATAGATTTTGAACGTGGGGTAAAGCTTGCTAAGAGCCGTTTTGCCATACTTAAAGGAGAAGCTTCAAGACTTGAACGTGCCCTCATTAACTTTTTTCTTGATATCAATAGGAAAAAAGGATTTGAAGAATACTCCGTCCCTTTTATAAACAATGCAATGATGCTTCAGGGTACGGGACAACTTCCGAAATTCGGTGACGACTTGTTTAAGATAGAAGATGAGGATCTCTACTTGATTCCCACAGCAGAAGTGCCGTTGACCAATATGTATAATGATGAGATACTTTCTGAAAAAGCATTACCTTTATTGATGACGGCCTATACTCCGTGTTTTCGAAAAGAGGCAGGCTCTGCGGGACGTGATACACGAGGTATTATCCGCCAGCATCAATTTAGTAAGGTAGAGATGGTTGCTATAGCCCATCCCGATAACTCCGAGGAGGTTTTTGAGATGATGGTAGAACATGCTTCAGATATCTTATCGCAGTTAAAATTGCCACATAGGGTTGTAGAGCTTTGTGGCGGTGATTTGGGTTTTTCTGCTGCAAGAACGATAGATTTAGAGGTATGGCTACCCGGACAAAACAAGTACCGTGAGATCTCATCTGTTTCAAATACCAGAGATTTCCAAGCAAGACGTGCAAAGATTCGTTTTAAAGACGGAAACAAAAATAGATTGGTACATACATTAAATGGGTCTGCTTTGGCTGTGGGTCGTACGATAGTTGCGATTATGGAAAATTATCAAAATGAAGACGGGACGATTGAGATACCCGAGGTTTTAAAACGATATATGTAATTTTTGAAACTGCCCTTTATCTAATTTGTGGCGTTGTTCTTCTCTTCATTTTTTTAGAAAAAACGAAGCAAAAAATCGTCGTCCCTCTCAAATCGCTTTGCTTTCAAGGGTGTTCGGAACGACAAGGCACGTGATTGCGTGATTTGATGAAAAAGAGCAGATTTTAGATAGTTTTTGAAGTATCACTATAGCGTGACTTCAACTTCCCCTCCATACTCAAATAGCTATTTAATGCGCCGATATACGCTCTAGCACTAGCCAACATCGTATCAATGTTAAGTCCGTGCCCTATGATGGCCGGTTCGTTATTAAAGGAGACTTTGACCGTTACTGAAGCCAAGGCATCTTTGCCTTTACTTACAGATTTTACTTTGTAGTCATTGAGTCTTCCTTCATAGCCTGAAATACGGTCGATGGTTTTAAAAATAGCATCGATCGTACCCTCTCCGATACCCGCTTCGATGATTTCGTTGTTATCTTTTTTGATTGTTACGGCAGCAGAGGGTACCCCACCGGAGCAATCCATTAACTGCAAGGAGATTAACTCATAGACTTGTGCGGCTTTAGTCATTTCATTGGTGACTAAAGCTCTTATGTCATCGTCATAAACCTCTTTTTTCCTATCAGCAAGGATTTTAAAACGTGCAAAGGAGGCATCTAAAGCATCATCCTCTAACAGAAAGCCTAATTTAGAGAGTTTATCCTTGAAGGCTGCACGACCTGAGTGTTTGCCTAGTACCAGCGTGTTATCCTTGATTAAGCCTATACTCTCAGGCGTTATAATCTCATAGGTCTCTTTGTGTTTGAGCATACCGTCTTGATGTATCCCTGATTCGTGTGCGAAGGCATTTTTCCCTACGATAGCCTTATTGGGTTGTGGCTCAATACCCGTGATATCGGCAATCAAACGGCTTGTAGGATATATCTCTTTGGTATTGATATTGGTCTGATACGCTGCAAAGACATCAGAGCGTGTTTTAAGTGTCATAACTATCTCTTCAAGTGCAGCATTACCTGCACGCTCGCCCAAACCGTTGATGGTACACTCTACCTGTCTTGCTCCGTTCATAATAGCTTCAAGAGAATTAGCAACACCTAATCCTAAATCATTATGGTTATGCACGGAGACAATAGCTCTATCCTTTATGTAATCAGAGATCTCTTTTACCATTTCGCCTATCTCAAAAGGGAGTCTAAATCCTACGGTATCGGGTAAGTTCACGGTACTTGCTCCTGCTTCAATGACAGCATCGCAAATCTCTTTTAAAAAAGCTATGTCCGATCGTCCCGCATCCTCACAACTAAACTCTACATCATCGACAAAGGTACGTGCATAGGCTACAGCATCTACTGCACGCTTGATAACCTCTTGAGGTGTCATTTTGAGTTTGTACTGCATATGTATTTTAGAGGTAGCAATAAAGGTATGGATACGCTTCATTTTAGCCTTTGAAATAGCTTGTCCCGCTGCCTTTACGTCTGCATCGATAGCACGTGCCAAAGAACATACGGCAGAGCGTGTAACCCTTTGGGATATCTTTTCTATAGCATCAAAATCTCCGGGGCTTGCTGCGGCAAATCCCGCTTCGATAATATCTACGCCTAAACGCTCTAATTGTGCGGCGATTTGAATCTTCTCTTCGGTATTCATAGAAGCACCCGGGCTTTGTTCACCGTCTCTTAATGTCGTGTCAAATATTTTAATAGTCTCTTTGCTCATTCTATTGCCTTATTGTAATAAACAGTACTTAGTGTCTTATTGTACCTAAATCCCTGTTATGTGCGTGGGAAAAAGAATCTTTGATCGAGTGAATTTTAGAGTGAGAGCAGCAGCAGAGAATAGATTTTTGTTAAGATTGTCCAGGTCATGATACGCTTTTTCATCATATTCTCCTTTTAATTTTAGAAAAAGTATATAGTAAAAACAATCAAAAGTCAAGGGATAAAAATTATCCTTTAACTCTTGTCTTGTTTTTCATTATTCTCTTGCGCTTCAGATTTCTCTTTGTACTCTTTAGTCATGGCTTCAGCTTTGGCTATTTTCTCTTTATGTGCCAAACGGCTTTGCATGTTATTCTCTTTTTCAAAATTTTCTATAATCTCTCGTACCTTTTTCCCTTCAATTACCTCAACATCCAGCAAGACAGCCACCATGTTTTCTATCGCCTGCGCATACTCGTTGAGGGTATTTTTTACATATTCGTAACGCTCATGTAGCGTATTTTTGATAAAGGTATCCATCTCTTCAGCCATCTTTTCACTATAATCCGTACTGACTGCTCCTCCGCCAAGGAAGGAGTTGGTTGAACGAGAAAGTACCATGAGACCGGCAACATCCGTCATACCGTAGACGGAGATCATGTCTTTGAGAATCGCTGTGGCACGGTCAAGATCATTGCCTGCTCCTGTACTTATCTCTTTGATAAAGACCTCTTCAGCAGCACGGCCGGCAAGTAATACATCTATCTCCGCTATGAGTTCATGTTTTTGTTTGAGAAATCTATCTTCATCTTCAGGCAAGTGTAGGGTATAACCCAAGGCACCAAGCCCTCTAGGAATAATAGAGACCTTTGTTACCCGTGTGGCACCTTTGGTAAGTTCTGCCATGAGTGCATGCCCGCTTTCATGGTAGGCTACGATTTTTTTCTCAATCTCAGAGATTTTTCGGTTCTTCTTTTCAAGCCCTACAAAAGAGCGTTCTATCGCCTCTAGCAGATCTTCTTGTTCTATCTCTTTTTTGTTCTGTCTACCTGCTAAAAGTGCAGCCTCATTGATAATATTTGCTAGATCGGCACCTGCAAGACCGGCTGTCTGTTTCGCTATCACGGAGAGATTCACCGTAGGTGCAAGCTTGACGTTTTTAGAGTGCACTTTTAAGATGGCAAGTCTCCCGTCAAAATCCGGTTTATCTACTAAAACCTGCCTGTCAAAACGTCCTGCACGCAGTAGAGCCGCATCGAGAGTCTCCGGGCGGTTGGTCGCTGCTAGTACAATGACCGGCGTGTCAGTGCCAAAGCCGTCCATTTCAGCTAAAAGCTGATTAAGTGTTTGTTCGCGCTCATCATTCCCGCCCATTTGACCGCCACTTGCTCTTGATTTACCGATTGCATCGATCTCATCAATAAAGATAATAGAGGGTGCCTCTTTTTTTGCCTGTGCAAAGAGATCGCGAACACGGCTTGCTCCCACACCTACAAACATCTCTATAAAACCTGAACCGGATACAGAAAAAAACGGTACGGATGCCTCACCCGCTACTGCTTTGGCGAGGAGCGTTTTCCCTGTTCCGGGAGGTCCTACAAGCAAAAGTCCTTTAGGTATTTTGGCACCAAGTTCCATATAGCGTTCGGGGAATTTGAGAAAATCGACAATCTCTTTGACTTCATCCTTAGCCTCTTCTACACCCTGTACATCCGAAAACTTGGTATCAGGCTTTTCGGAGTTAATGAGTTTGTCTGCTTTCCCCGCACCCAATATACCGCCGCCCATGCCTTTGGACATTTTTTTGGCTAAAAATATCCATATAGCAAAAAAGATAAGAATAGGCAGCAGTGAACCAAGGAGTTCTGAGAAAAAACCGCCGCCCATAATACCTTCGTATCTAATCTTTTTCTCTTCTAAAAGAGGGATAAGATCTTTATCGTAGGTAGGAACATTCTGTGCGACAAAACGTATATTTCGCCCATTGTCTTGTGCAATGGCCTCTATGGTTGTAGGTGTAAGTTTGACAGCCGTAACACTTCCTTTTTGTATCTGCTCTTTGATTTCGGAGTAGGTGACAGATTTTGTCTGCGTAACGTTGGTATTGGCATTTATCATAGTGCCAATACCCCCTCCCTCACCTATAAACGATTTAAAAAGTAAAATAATAACGATGGAGAAGATTGCAAAAGCTAGTAGCGGGTTGTTGTTAAAAAAGTTGTTATTGTTATTGTTCTCATCAGCCATGCGTGTATATCCTTTTTTAGAGTTTCTTTTTCATGATGATTTTATCTATACTTTCTTATAAACAAGTGTAACCCACTCATCTTCAAGTATGCTTTGAATCAGTACCATATCTTGAAAATATGTTTTCACTGATGCTTCTTTGGTATCCAAAATGCCTGAAAGGATTAAAAATCCACCTTTATTACAGGAGGATTTTAATGCTTTGGCAATAGATGTGAGTACATCTGCAATAATATTTGCAATCACTACATCATAGGTTTTGTCTGCTTTATCTACAGAGCCTTTCCAGATTGTATCAAAATGCTCTTCATTTAATATGAAGTTCTTTTTACAACTTTCAACCGAAATAGGATCCGTATCGCAAAGTGCAACGGAGGCACCTAGCTTTTTGCAGGCCAAGCCCAATATACCGGAGCCACATCCCACATCAATGACCGAATCACCTTTACTAATATATTCCGAAATAGCCTTTAGACATGAAAATGTAGTGGCATGATGTCCCGAACCAAAGGCCAGGGCAGGATCTATCTTAATATTGATAAAACCTTCCTTGGGTGTATACCAGGAGGGATGGATATAAAATTTTCCTACTTCAACAGGCTGAATAGAGTCTTTATATCTTTGAATCCAGTCTTGATTTTCTCTCTCTTTAAACGTGTAGTCCATATCAAGAGAACTGCCTAAAGTGCCGCACAAGGATACAAGAGCATCTTTAACGTAAGTTAAATCGGATACACTCCGTACAATAATGTGTTCATCCCCTATCTCTACAACTCCCTCGTCGTCGAGATTGGCTATAAAGTCTGCGATGAACTCTATAAAGTCGTTTTTAAGCGTGACGGTAAGTTCATGATAGTTATTTTTCATCTATAATTTCCATAGTTTGACTGGTCAAACAAATCCTCTGCCAAAAAGAAGATAGCGACAGTACCGTATAATGGACGTTGTTCATTGTGTACTCTTTGTTCTTTTAAACGCTTCTTCCAAATCCAGTGTTCCTTCGTAAAAAGCTTTTCCGACGATACTGCCATCAATACCCGCATCTAAAAGTGTGTCGATATCTGTCATATCTTTTAGCCCTCCGGATGCAATCGTCTCTAATCCTGAAGCGGCTTGTATCTCTTGTGTGAACGCTATGTTGACACCTGTCATCATCCCGTCGCGTCCCACATCGGTACAAATAATCGCTTGCACACCGCAATCTGCAAATACTTTAGCCAAGTCAGTCGCTTTCATATCGGATCTTTCTGCCCACCCCTCTACAGCAACCATGCCATCTACGGCATCTATACCTACTACGATGGGATATTTTGCGGCCATCTTCTTAACAAACTCTGGGTTTTTGACGGCAACAGAGCCCAGGATCAGTCTGTCGATTCCAAGGTCGAGGTACATCTTAATGGTCTCCTCATCACGGATGCCGCCGCCAAGCTCTAGTTTGAGATGACAGTTTTGGCGTATTTTTTTAATTTGTTCTACATTTTCCGGTTTTCCTGCAAATGCACCGTTTAGGTCTACCAAATGTACCCACTCACTCCCTAACTCTTCAAATTTTTTGGCTACATGCCAAGGTTCATCACTATATATTTTCGCAGACTCCATCAGTCCTTTACTGAGTCTGACGGCTTTTCCGTCTTTTAAATCTATGGCCGGTAGTATTGTCATTATTGTGTATTCCTATAATTTTACAAAATTCTCAATGATCTTGAGTCCGTTCTTATGGCTCTTCTCCGGGTGCGGCTGAATACCGTAGATATTGCTATTTTGTACCGCACTGACAAACTCGTAGCCGTAGTAGGTCTTGCCGATGGCGTACCGGTCGTCGCATACTGCGTGATAGCTGTGGACGAAGTAGAGGTAAAAATCTTTATCTAAACCTCTGAATAAAGGGCAACCACGAGGGTTTGCCCCTACATCTTTCGAGAACATTTCGTTCCATCCCATGTGCGGTACCTTCAAAGGGTGGTCGAATCTACTTTCATCAAAGGCTACGACCTTTCCGGGGATGAGACCTAGTCCCTCATGGATGCCGAACTCTTCTGAATTTTCAAACAGCAGTTGCATCCCCAGGCAGATTCCAAGCAGCGGTTTGCCTGAAGCGGCAAAGGCTTTGATCGCCTCATCCATACCGTTTTCTTTGAGGTGTGCCATTGCATCCCCGAACGCACCTACGCCCGGAAGGATGAGACGGTCATAATCTCCTACCTTTTTAGGATCACTCTCAAGTACCGCATTGGCACCCGCCTTTTTGAAGGCGTTGATGACAGAGGCGAGGTTGCCCATGTTGTAGTCGACAATACCGATCATGCCGAAAGCTCCTGTGGAGTTTTCAGTGAGTAGTGCGTAGCGAATTGTAAATTGTATCGGTATACATTGCGAGGCAATGTTTGTATGATTGAATGTAAGATGCTCATATAGTTTATGTTATGCTCCGAGTGATTTGCTACTTAAGTGCGTGATTATAGCAAATTAAATTGAAAGGTGCGGAGGGAGGCGGGCTTTAGGATATTTGGGTAAAATAGACTATTCAATTGTGCAGGCGGGGATGTGAGAGAACAGATAGAGTATCTTTTGGTGAAGTTGTTTCTTGGGATCGCGAAGATCGCGCCCAAGTCGTTTGTCTACGCGTTTTTTAAAATGCTGGCACTTCTCTTGTACCACATAGACAGCAAGCGTCGTGCGCTGACGATCACCAATCTGACCCATGCCTTTGGGGACAGATCCCCCGATGAGATAAAAACGCTTTCCAAAGAGGTCTATATCGAACTCTCCAAGACCGTCGCAGAGATACTGCTGATGTTTGCAGGGCGTTTTAATATCGATGAAGCGGTCGTCAATAAAGAGGAAACACTCAAGCAGATCGAGGAACTGACCCAAAACAGTCCCAACGGGATCATCGCCATGACAGCACACTTTTCCAACTGGGAACTGCTGGCGCACTTTCTTGCCAAGCATGGTTTGAAGATGCTGGTTATCGGACGAGAGGGGAACAACAAGCTGATCGAGGACAGCATCACCACCCCGTTGAGACGAAAGTACGGTAACGATACGGCGTTCAAAAGCAAAGCGATGCTCTCGATGGTCAAGCGCCTCAAACAAGGCGGAAATGTAGGGATACTGATCGACCAAAAATCCGGACATCAAGGCAGTGTCAAGGTGGATTTTTTCGGAGAACCTGCTGAGACGACACTCTCTGTTGCCATGCTCAAAGAGAAGCTCGATCCTCTTGTGGTGCCGTTCTTCGCGGTACGGGTCGGTGAGGGCAAATACCGCATCTTGATCGAAACGCCTGTCGAATATGAGGGGGATGAGACAGGGGATGAACGGCTTGAGAAGATGACGCAGCAGTACAATAGTGTCATGGAGTCCGTTATCAGAGACTACCCCGCGCAGTGGTTCTGGGTGCACAACAGGTGGCGACGATGAGCCGTGTATTGATCCTTAGTGACGGCAGGGTGGGGCATCTGCAGCAGTCGGTGGCATTTGCCCAACATCTCGAACTTTCTTATGATATTGTAGAGGTCTCGCCACGGTTTGTTTGGAGTAAAGTAGCAGCATTGCTTTGTGATAGGATAAGTTGCTACTTGCCGTGGTGGTTCAAACACGACCCCATCCCTCAAGCGCAGTACGGCTATGTGGTCGGTGCGGGGTCGGGTACCTACTATATGGTGAAGCATATCGCCAAAAAGTTGGGGGTGAAGTCGGTAACGATGATGCTGCCTAAGGGGTACCGATACGATTATGATCTGATCTTGGCTCAGAGCCACGACAATCCGCCGGAACTTCCTCTGATCAAAACCCTCCCTGTCAACCTCTCCTACACACAGTCGGAGGGGATATTCAAAACAGAGGACACTGCGGCTGTAGGCGTGATCATCGGTGGGGAGAATGGCCTGTATCGCATGACAGAGGGCACGATGCGTGTCTATCTCGATGAGATTGTCCGGCGTTACGGCAAGAGCCATACCGTCGCGGTCACAACCTCTCCGCGTACACCGCCTGCTATTGAGGCACTGGTTGCTTCATACGGGTTTGATTACACGGTGATCTATTCACAAGAGAAGATCAATCCGATCCCCGATTTTTTGGCGCAGTGTGAGACGGTTTTCATCACGGCGGACAGTACGTCGATGATCTCTCAGGCGGTGAGTTACGGCAAGAGTTATGTGGTCGTGCTGCCGCTTGAGCGTGTCAAAGAGGGGAAGCATCAACGATTTGTCGAGACTCTGGAACGAGGAGAGTACCTTCACCTCTATGACGGTTCTATCAAACATCGCAACCGCAAGATAGATCTCAAACGCCTGCTTCAAAAGGCACTTGCATGAAAATCGTACAGCTGCTGCCCGAACTCAACGAAGGCGGTGTAGAGCGTGGTACGCTGGAGCTCAGCCGTGAACTGGTCAAACGGGGGCACGAGAGTATTGTGATTAGTGCAGGTGGAAGAATGGTAGAACAAATAGAAGCTGATGGAGGAAAGCATATAGCTTTTGATGTCTGTTCTAAAAATATTTTGACTGCTCCTTGGCGTATGTTGAAGTTAAGAGAAGTTTTAAGAGAACTACAGCCGGACATTCTTCATGCACGTTCTCGAGTACCTGCATGGCTAACCTATATGGCAAATAAAAAGCTTGGCTTTCCTTTTGTGACGACAGTGCATGGACTCAATAGTATCAACGCCTATAGCAAAGTAATGACCAAAGGTGATAGGATTATAACGGTGAGTGAAGTGGTAAGAGAGTATATCATCAAAGGATATGGTGTTAAGAAAGATAAAATTACCGTCATACAAAGGGGTGTAGATACGCAAGCCTTTTCTTTAACGCATCTTGATGATACATTTATAGAGGTATTCAAAGAGCAATATGCACTTCATGACAAGTTTATCATCACAAGTGTAGGGCGAGTGACATGGCTAAAAGACTATGAAACCTACATAAAATCCATCGCCTTAGTGAAGAAAGATATACCAAATGCCGTTGGACTTATAGTGGGTGGGGTAAGAGAAGATAAGAGAGAGTATTTTGAGAGTTTAAAAGCCTTAGCCAAGAAAGAAGGTGTAGAAGAACAGATTATTCTTACGGGGAGCCAAACAAATATCGCAGAGATATATGCCTTGAGTGATATTTTGGTAAATGCTTCATTGAAAATGGGAAATGTAGCAAGAACAATTGTAGAATCTTTGGCGATGAATACACCCGTCATCGCAACTACGTTTGAAGGATTAAATAACCTCATTGTTGATGGGGTCAACGGGGCTATTATCGAAACACAAAACCCGGATGATTTAGCAGAAAAAATCAGATATCTTTATGAAAATATGCCGCAAAACGTAAAAGAGACTCTACCTTATGCATTTACGTTAAAGGCATTGGTTGAGAGTACACTTGAAGTCTATAAGAGCGTATTGGAAAAAAGAAGATGAAAGTGTTGCATTTTGTTTCATCTAGGGGGATGGGAAGAGGTGAAGTATATGTGGAGCTTGTAAATTCGTTAGCAACATCTATGGAGGTTGTTTTGTTAATTCCTAAAGATAGCCGTTACCAAGAGAGAGTCAGTGCCTTGGTAGAGGTTATTGAATACAGTACGTATAATAGTCGCAACAATCCAATACTTTTACTTGATATATACAAAAAGATTAAAAAAATAAAACCGGATGTAGTGCATACCCATTTTTCAAAAGCATCACAAATTTTTAATTTGCTTAATACATTTTTAAATCTTCCGCATGTCGCTACGAAACACAACCCTAGAAAAGGAAAAATTTATAACCGTCTTCCAAATGTTATCGCGGTATCTAGAGCCGTTAAAGAGAGTATAGAAAATGAAAATGTGAAAGTTATCTATAACGGTATTAGCTACGAAAATATAAAAATGCCCAAAAAGAATGATGTATTTACTATAGTAGCCATAGGAAGACTAGAGAAAGTAAAAGGTTTTGATATCCTTATAGAAGAGTGTGCAAAGCTTGTGTTTGCATTTCATTTGAAAATTATTGGAGAAGGTAAAGAGAGAGCCAATCTTGAAGTTTTGATAGATAGATTGCATATGCATCATAAAGTTTCTCTTGAAGGGTTTAGGCATGATGTACCTCAAATCATAGCAGATGCGAATGTCGTTGTCATTAGTTCTCGTAGTGAAGGGTTTGGTATGATTATACTTGAATCTCTTTTATATGCAAAAATGCTTATTTCCAGAAAAGTAGGTGCGGCAGAAGAGATACTTAATCCTATGTTTTTAGTGGATGATTTTAACCTCGCAGAAAAAATAGAAGAGGTCTACCGTAACGAGAAAAAATATAGGTTGGCATTTAAAGAAAATGCAGAGAAAATGAAAGATAGATTTCTACTAGAGAGTATCGCTAGGGAACATATAATGTATTATGAGAGTATTATTCAAAGAGAAAGAGGTAATAATTCATGCAACTAAACCCATTAGTATCGGTGATTATTCCCGTATATAATGCAGAAAAATATATAGAGGAAGCACTTCTTTCTATCCTACGCCAAACCTATACAAATATAGAAATCATCATTATAGATGACGGTTCAAAAGATGAGAGTGAAAAAATAATTAAAAACATAAATGCCAAAAATATTCAGTATGTTAAGAATGTAAAAAATATAGGTGTCTCTGCTACAAGAAACAGAGGGTTTGAACTAGCAAAAGGAAAATACATAGCACTTATGGATGCAGACGATATCAGTTTACCTACAAGAATAGAAAAGCAGGTTACATTTTTAGAGAAGCATCATGAATATGGGTTAGTAAGTTCACACTATGAGAGTTTTAGAGAGCATATTTTTGGTGTAAAAAGGCGAATAAGAAAATTATCTACAGAACCAGAAAAGATTCATACAAGTTTACTTTTTACAAATATGCTATGTTGCCCATCTACAATGATACGAAAAGAGGTGCTCATAAAGCATGATTTGCATTTTGATACTTCTTTGCAGATGGCAGAAGATTTTGATTTGTGGAGAAGACTAAGTGTAGTGACTAAAATAACCAATATAGATGAGGTGTTGTTAAAATATAGAAAACATAAGAATAACAGTATAAAAAACAGAACAATATTGGATAGAGATTATACAAGAGTCATCATAAAGTCTTTTAAAAGATTGGAAATAGACATAGAAGAATTATTTGATGACCGATATAGGTTAAAAAATATAGAGAGTTTTTTAAAGTTGAATATGTATTTAGAAATGGTTTTGGAGAAAAATAGAACAACTCAAAACTATCATCCAATATATTTAGAGCAAACATCTAGTCAATTAATGCATTGGATGTTTAAAAAGCATATTAAAGAGTTTGGATATACTCTGTTTTCAGTCTATAGATATACACATGCATATACGATAAAGCCACTATCTATAAAAGAGTCTAATCTCTTTTTACGTGGATATTATCAAGCAAAACAAATACTAGAAAGGTCATCATAATGTTTAATAAACTAGGTGTACACCTACTCCTTTCTATACTTTTTAGCATACTCTTTTTTCTGCCAGACATACTTTTTAAAGTATTTCATCATGAGTATTTTATATTTCATGTCAAATTATACAAAGAGTTTATTGCCTTTGTTGTATTAAACTTTATTATACTTTCTTTACATAGCTTTAGATTGAAATATGGTTTTTATATACTTTTCATGGTTTTCTCTTTTTCAGAACTCATACACTATAGCTTTTTCCGATCTCTCATAATGCCCTATGAAATACCTATGTTTTTCGCACAATCAGAAGAGATGTTAGATACCTTAGAAGGGGTATGGAGCTATATGTTTGTGCCTGTAGCGATACTTATAGGCATGCTTGCATTGATCTATTTTATTTTAAAAAGAGTAAATACATGGACATTAAAAGGCGGGAAATTATCATTATTTATGATGATATTTATTTTACTTATCGGTTCTGTTGTTGCAACACAAAGAAAGACCCCTTATGTGTTTTTACCAAAGGCACAATCTACTTCTATTAAAAATATGTATACAGTGCTTTCTTGGAGTATGGCCAAAGAGATGCCAAGTGTATTTGGCAAAGAAAACGTATTACCACGCTTTAAACCGTATACGATAAAAGATGTAAAGATAAAAAAACCTCAAACTATTGTTGTTGTAATGGGAGAGAGTTTGGGTGCAAAGTATATGAGCTTATATGGTTTTGAAAAAGAGACCACTCCTAAATTAAATAACAGAAAAAATGAATTGTTATATACATGGGGGTACTCTGCAGGCATCAATACAGATGTAGCCGTACCAACATTTTTTGCCTTAAAAAGAGAACCTCAAAACAATATGGTTTTTTTAAAAGGAGAGACGAATTTATTTACAATGGCTAAAAATGCTGGGTACAAAACGCACTATATTACTACGCAACGTCTTACGGTGATGGGTAGTTTTTTGGGAGGAAGTGTAGATGTATTACGTTCAAAGTCATACTTTAAAAGTAAAGAAGAAGTTTACGATGAGGTACTCCTAGAATATCTTAAAAATATAGATTTTTCAAAAAAGAATTTTATAGTATTACATCAACGAAATTCACATTCCCCTTATGACAAATATACACCTAAAGCCTATCATACATTTAAGTTTGATAAAGATGATTATACATCTTATATGAGGGGAAGCTATTATAATTCTGTACTTTACACAGATACCTTACTAGACAGTATGATACACGTTTTAGAGAAACAAGAAAAATCAGCTGTTCTATTTTTTACTTCAGACCATAGTGAAATGCTTGGCATGAAAGATGAAGAGGGGCGTTTTGGGCATCTTTTTTTAGGCTACGCTGATGCAAAAGTACCCATGATTACCTATGTCAACAAATCTGCTACATATTTGCAAAGCACTTTAAATCTAGAAAATGTTATATCTCACTATCAATTTGCAAAAAAAATAACAAATGTACTAGGAAAAGACATTCTAAATCCAAATGAAAATGGTGAATTTTATATTAATGGGGTGGATATAAGTGGCTCACAAGGGTATTTAACATACAAAAATAGAGGAAAATTATAAATGTCTATTGTTATACAACGCATTAAAAAGTTTAGTAAAGTTATTTTGTTTCTCTTGGTAGGCATAGCTATACTTTGGGCAAGTTATTTTTTACTTTACGGAAATTTTCATAAAGTAGATAAAGATGTGTACCGTTCAGCACAACTTTTTTCGTTTAATTATCCTTACTATGTTGAAAAACATAAAATACGTTCTATATTAAATCTTCGAGGAGATTCACAAAAGAAATGGTATAAAGATGAAATGAAAATAGTAAAAGAGTATAATATAACGCATTA
>JALSJI010000024.1 GCA_026989435.1 Sulfurovum sp. | reverse complement strand
GCACTAAACTATGACAAGCCTATGAATGTCTATATGCCGGCGTTACGAAAAGAGGCTTGAGGTGTCTGAAAGATGATTGAGGAAAAAATTGTCTTGACAAATGGGAGCATTATAGATTGAAAACTTATTTGTAACAGACTTTAGAAGCATCTTGACAAAAAATATCTCTTCACGGGCATTTGAGGTATTAGAAGATTTTGAACTACATGTATTTTCGCATAGTAACATAACATCGTTATACTATAAAAATCATACGTGGGAAAGGATTGGCAGGATTTTTACACAACTGGCATACATACAAATGGATGAGTATTATTGTAGTTTATTAACACGTTCACCTAAAGAACACTATCTAAAATTAAAAAAAGACATGCCTGAGCTGTGTAAAAGACTATCACAGTATCATATCGCATCATTTTTAGGTGTGACACCTGTAACACTTTAGTAGGATTAAGAAAAACTTGGATTTATAGTTTACCCCCTATACTTCACAAGCCACGTGAGTATATCGTTTTGAAGTTGTGCCGCTCTCCAGTTTCCTCTTCTGCTTTGTACCAGTATGACCACTTCATAAAGCTGTCCCGTGATACTTCGCACATATCCACCAATATTTTTAGTACGTTTTAATGTACCCGTTTTCATCCATGCTCTCTTTTTGACTACAGTGCCGCGAAAACGTTTTTTAATCGTACCGTCAACTCCTGCGATGGAAAGTGTATCCATCCATCTCTGCCCGTATCGTTCATATGCATGATCCAACATATGCCCAAGCATCTTGGCCGTAAGCTTTGCCGTACGGGAGAGTCCCGAACCGTTGTCTATTTCCAATTCTGCCTTAATAAGTGCCCGATGTTGTTTTAAAATAGACTCTACTGCCCTGCGTCCTTTACTAAGGGTTGCCGGTGCGCCATATGTTTTAGCCCCCAAAAAAAGCAAAAGATGTCTTGCATAAAGGTTATTACTTTTTTTTGCCGTAATAGAGATAATCTTCTCTAAAGTTTGTGAGTAGTGCGTATACAGGAGTTTTGCTCTTTGAGGTACTTTGCGCAGACGCATATTGCCATAAGCCTCAATACCCTCTTTTTTAAATTTCTCTCGCAAAGCATAATAAAAAGACAAATAAGGTTTTGTAATTACCTTGCAGATATTTTGCTCTCTGCAATGTTTAGAAAGTTTCCCCTGCAAGATAACTTTTGGAATCGCTTCATCGCTTTTTATCCTAAAACCGGGCCAAGAGTAACGTCCTTTGCAAGGTTTATCGACAATCTTAAGTTTGTTAATAATCTCATAACTGCCATCCTTCTCTTTCTTTCGTACATCTTTACGTTTTGGTATGACACAAATCGTACTGATACGTTCATTATACATCATCGCATCCGGCATAGCATTATAGGGACTATAGGTATGTTCGTCAAAACCTGAATTATTTTTACTACTCACTCTAAAAAAAGAGCGATCTATAATAATCTTGCCTGTAATTTTTCGAATACCTATAGATTTCAATGCCTTGGCAATATTCTCTAAATCTTTAGACTTTAACGTAGGATCGCCAAAACCTTTGATATAAAGATCACCATCTAAAACTCCTTTATCAATATCCCCCGTAGTATAGAGTTTTGTAGGGAAACGGTATTCAAATCCCAGTTTTAAAACAGCAGCATAAGTGGTCAGTACTTTAATCACGGAAGCAGGTGTTCTTGTCGTATCTGCATTGAGTGAAACTATCTCTTTTCCATATTTTCCTACCTCTTTAACATAAATACTCATATCTTTTTTAGGAATGGTTGACTTTTGAATAAAGTTTTCTATAGCTTGAGGCAAAGCAAAAACCCATGCAGTAAGCATAAAATATAATATAAACACAGACTTCAACTTCTCCTCCTATAAGCCTGCAAAAGTCTCTGCATAGCCTCTTGTAAAATCTCGATTGAAGTACCTATATTCAAACGCATAAATCCCTCTCCTGCTCTGCCAAAATCCAAACCGTTATTTAACCCTACTTTTGCATCATAGACAAAAAAATCTACCAATGCTCTCTGATTGAGTCCCAATCCTCTGCAATCAAGCCACATGAGAAATGTCGCTTCGGTCTTAACAGGTACTATGGGTATCTTTTCGCTATACAGATAATCACTTACATATCTTATATTTGTTTGTAAATACTCCTTAAGCATCTCAAGCCATCTATCACCGTCATTATATGCAACTATCAACGCTTCTATACCAAAAGGATTTCCGTTTGTAATACCGGACTTGTTTTGTTCATCAATAAACATCCTACGCAATCTTTGGTTTGGAATTATAGCATAAGAGGTATTGAGTCCTGCTATATTAAAGGTTTTTGAAGGGGCAGAAAGTATTACGCAATGCTCCTGTATCTCCTCAAATAGACCAAGGGTATAGTGTGCCGTTTCATACACGATATCTGCATGAATTTCATCCGAAATTATCAGTACATCATACTCAAGGCATATGTCTATCACCCTTGCTAACTCCTCTTTACTCCACACACGTGAGACAGGATTATGTGGAGAACACAACAAAAAGAGTCTAGCCTCTTTGGCTTTGGTCTCAAAGTCATCAAAATCTATACGATAGCTACTATCTTTATAAACTAAAGTATTATCCAAAACTTTTCTTCTTTTATCTCTTATAGACGATATAAAAGGAGGATAAATCGGTGTTTGAACAAGAATACCCTCACCTTCTTTACTATAAGCACTTATGGCAAAATTAAGTGAAGGAACCACACCGTAACATGGTACTATCCACTCTTTTTGAATATTCCAATCAAAACGTTTTTGCATCCAATGCCGTATAGCATCAAAATACTTGTCGGGGTAATTTGTATAACCGTATATAGGATGTTTTGCTCTTGCTTGTATTGCCTCTTGTACACAAAGGGGTGAAGCCAGATCCATGTCTGCCACCCACAATGGAAGTAAATCATCGGTACCAAACTTCTTTTTTGCATCATCATATTTGGTGGTATATGTACCTTTACGGTTGATGCGATAAAACATCCTATCTCTTTTCCCAAATACTCATTTGCGCTATCGTATGCTGATGTTTACGTGCAGTCTCTTGGATAACAAAGGGGATATCCCTGGTATCCAAAAGCCTAAAGTTATCATCTAATATCTCTTCAAGCCCTTGTAAAGTTGAGACATTTTCACCATCGCGTTTATACCCGCCTATCCATTTCTCTTTAGGCGTAGACTCCTCTTGCCATGTATAAGGTGAAGTTAGAATGAGTAACCCGCCTCTGTTGATACGGTCTGCCATACTATGCAAAAACTTTTTAGGATCATAGAGTCTATCTATAAGATTTCCGGCAAAAATAAGATCAAATCCTTTATATATAGGCTTTAAATTACAAGCATCATCCTGCCAAAAAGAGACTTTGGAACATATATTTTCTAGATCAAAATGTTTTAAGTGCACTTCATAAAATTGCTCTATCTCCCCCTCAATCGGCATCGTGTATCGTAATACTCCATACTCTTTTAATACCTGTGCTTCTTGTATAAATCGTGCAGAAAAATCAAGCCCTATTACCTCATCAAAACCACGTGCAAGCTCAAAAGTGCTACGGCCTATGGCACAGCCTATATCCAGAGCTTTTTTTCTCGGTTTGTCTTTCATTGCCTCTAGTGCAATAGAAGCACATACAGCAGGATAATTCGGCACCCCAAAACTATTCTCCCCCCATCCAAAATGACAATATTGTGCCACAATTGTCTCTTTGGTATAATAGTCTGTCACAATCTTCTCCTCATACTCACTCTGAACATACCTAAATCCTGCATGCTGGTAAAAATGCCTCCTAAAAGCATATCGGCTTTCATGTAGAACCAAATTACCGCAAGATATCCATGAACCGCCTTTCATAAGATTATGTTTCCCGTCAAAAGTAGGTACAGTAAAATCATCATACATCGGGTGCACTTTAAAATTCTCAAAAGGATAAATTGGCGTACGTGTCCACTGCCACACATTCCCGATAATATCATAAAATGCACCCTGCTTATAACTGTCTACCGGTACACTAGAGGCATAACCCTCAAGGTTTATATGTGCATAAACACCTTGATACTGCAACCTCTGCGAATAACCCGGTACTGCATTAGCATCACGCAACCTTATATACTCGTCTTCCGTGGGTAAAGTGATAGGAGTACCTAATTTTTCACTCTTATACCTACAAAATGCTGCTGCTTCCAAATAATTGACTTCAACAGGCCAAGAGAGCGGTAGAGGGATCTCTTGCGCAAGTGTTCTTAAATAAAATCCATTCTCTTTTTCTACCCAAAATAGAGGATATTGAGCATTACTGTACGCTTTCCATGCTTTTCCCTCGTCACACCAGTATGCATCGTTATGATAACCGCCTGCTTCTACAAACTCTAGATATTCGGCATGTGAAGTAAGATATTTGGCCGCTTTAAATGCAGGAATCTTTGCTTGATGCCTACCATATTCATTATCCCAACCAAAGAATTTTTCATCTTTGTACTTACCCAAAGTCACTATACCCTCTTCTACGTCAAGTATCTCATTTCGGGGCACACGACTTTCATCCTCACACGCTTTCCATCCCCCGTTTGCTCTTACATCGTTCAAAGGGAGTTGACGTATTAATACAGAAGAGGTTTCTAGATGAATATTTTCATGCTCGATCCCCATCAAAATTACCCACCATGGAGATGCTTCTGTAACGGGGAGTTCCAAAGGCAACCTATCAATAATATCAATCATCAGCGTATATACACTATCACGGTATGCCTGTACTTCTGGTAAACTAGGCCAATCATAATGTTTCTCGTCCAAGTCATCCCATAGCATTTCATCAACACCCACTGCAAAAATAGATTCCATTTTTGCATCGATACGTCTATCTGTTATTTTTGCCAATTTACATTTATTTACATAAAATACAGCAGTATGACCATAATAAAAAATCAAAGGATGTCTAAGCGGATCAGCCTTTTGAAAATATGCATTTTCATTGACAATCAACGTAAAAAGAGATTCATATCTTTTGTAAGATAAGTGAAAATAGCGTTTAATTTCTTGACGCTTCTCTTCAGCAGACTCCCCATCCAGAGTAGGCATCTTTATTATAGTGCGATCTGTCTGAAACATATCATTCATAAAATAACTCAAATAGACTTACGACACATAAGGTCTAAAAATCTACTTTCTCTTTTGCACTCTCGATCATCGTAACGAAAATCGTATAGATATTTGCAATCACTGCGCCTATGACCAAGCCTACTGCAAGCTTCTCGTTATTACTAAACTGCATGACAAAAAATGCCGGAATTAGATGCAAATCTGCCACCAAAGAGCCTGCAAGAAGCTCTGCTGAAAGCACATTACGCACCCCAATTTTGAGCAAGGTCGAAATGACGTTGACTGAACCTGCTATAAATAACGCTACAATAGTATGCTCATATAAAAATGCCGCTGACGTTGTCAACGACATAAGCGTAAAAAATATATAAAAAACTTTACCCCAATTCATAAAAACCCTTTTTGCTTTTTAAGTATTATAACATACCCGTCTCATACATTGCGCGCATTTATACCGTAATCCTCTCTCCTTCACATTAAGCAAAGCTCAATCTAAATTCCTCTCACTAAAACCTCGTCTAACAACTCGGAAGAAAAAATGCCTCTTGCATTATAGCATACCCTGCTCATACATTGCACGCATTTTTTCTTTCTCTTTTTGACGTTTAAGTTTTTCTGCTTCTTTGAGGCGATAGTCGGAAATTGAAAAACCAAGCCACATCAATAGAGGAGATGCCACAAAAATAGAAGAGTATGTACCCACTAATACCCCTACTAATAGAGTAAATGCAAAACCATGAATTATCTCTCCGCCAAAGACAAAAAGTGTCAAAACCACAAAAAAGGTAGTCAAGGAGGTTAATGTCGTACGAGAGAGTGTACGGGTAACCGACTCATCAATCACCGTACTTAAATCCGAGGTTTTCATCGTACGTATCCCCTCTCGAATACGGTCAAAAACGATAATCGTATCATTGAGAGAATATCCCAATATAGTAAGCAGTGCCGCTAAAATATCGAGATTGACTTCCACATTAAAAAGTACAATCATCCCCATTGCAATCGTCACATCATGCAAGAGTGCCAATACAGAAGCAATCGCAAAACGCCATTCAAATCGGAAAGAGACATAGGCAAGAATACCGATAATGGCAAGTATCATCGCCGTTAGACCCTTTTCACGCAATTCTGAACCGACTTTAGCCCCTATCATATCCACACGTCTAACTTCAAACTTACCGGTCTCTTTAAGTAACATATGCATCTTCTTTCCGACATCATCACCCAAAACCTGTGAAGAGAATTTTGTTTTAATCACAATTTCATCATCTGAACCAAAACGTGTTACACCGGCACCCTCATAAGCCTTATCTACGGAGATAGCTTCACGTATCTTGCTTATAGGTGCCGCTCCTTCATATTTTATTTGAATTAATGTTCCCCCTGCAAAATCGACCCCAAAATTAAAGCCTTTAAACAAGATAAGACCCAATGAGATAAGCAACAAAACCACAGAGACTGCGCCAAAACGTTTACTTTTTGCCATCAGAGAGAGTGGCTTAGTATATTTAAATATTTCCATTATTTCCCTCCCTCTACTTGAATACCAAACCAAAATTTTAGCCTCTTTTTATCCATTTTTGGAAGCAGATACTCATAAAGACCATGTGTACCGACAATAGCAGTAAGCATAGAAGCCAAAATGCCTATACCCATCGTAATGGCAAAACCTTTGATCGCACCCGTACCGTACACCACAAGTACAATTGCAGCAATCAAAGTCGTCACATTGGCATCAAAAATAGCCGTAAAGGCATTGTTGTAACCCTCTTCTATAGACTTTGCAATGGATCTTCCTTGATAGAGTAACTCACGAATACGCTCATTAATAATCACATTGGCATCTACCGCCATACCCACGGTAAGTACTATACCGGCCATACCGGGAAGCGTAAGTGTTGCACCGGCTAAAGACATCACCGCAAGAATTAAAAAAAGATTTCCTATCAACGCAATATTGGCAATCACACCTGCAAAACCATAATAAAACACCATAAAAACCACTACCAAAATAAACCCTAACAGAAGTGCCAAAGAGCTAGCCTTGATACTCTCGGCACCAAGGCTAGGACCTATAAAACGCTCTGACTCAATAGTCACAGGCGCCAACAATGCTCCGGATCGTAAAGCTATTGCCAAATCTTGTGCTTCGGAAAACTCAAAGTTTCCGGAGATTTGTACACGCCCTCCTCCAATACGTTCATTAATCACCGGTGCAGAATATACCTTGTCATCAAGTACTACTGCCATACGTTTTCCTACATATTTCCCTGTAAAATCTCCAAAAATTTTTGCACCCTGACCGTTGAGCGTAAAATTAATCACCGGTTGATTCTGCTCATCAAAACCCACCTTTGCATCCGTGAGCATAGAACCGTCAAGTACAGGAATTGCTCTTAAAAGATATTTTTCACCCGTATAAACATCCGGCAATATCACATCACCGTAACTTTTTGCCTCTTCCTCACTCATAGTAGCTACTCTTGCTATACGATCTTCGTCTACTGCCAACAGTTGCAAATGTGCCGCTCTTTCTATCAGTTTCTTTAACCTGTCTTTATCGCTCTGTGTTTTAACTCCGGGAACCTCAACCAATATGTTGTCTTGTCCCTGCTTTGCAACCGTAGGCTCTGCAAGACCAAATGCATTTAACCTATTTCTAATTGTATCAATAGCTTGGGAAATAGCATTTTTCTGCGTTCGTATTCTCTCCTCTTCTGTCATAAAAAGTGTAAAATATCCATCTTTTACCTCAAGAGTAATCCCCTCAATTTCCTTACTTAACAAAGTTTTTGCTCTTAAAAAATCATCCTTATCAAGAAGCTCAAAAGTAATACGCTGATCATCATTCACCTGCAAATCATCAAAAATAATCTCTTCATCATCAAAGAGGTATTTTACTGTTGCCGCTATAGACTTTATTTTCGAATCGATAGCCACGTTACTTTTGATACCTAATAGCATATGTAGTCCACCCTGAAGATCAAGCCCCAAAGTAATTTTTCTGCCTTGTTCGCTTTGCGTCAAAGAGGGAATAGAAAAAACAATCCCAAAGATAAGAGCAAGGGCCAACAGAACAACTCTGTAATTAAGCCTCTTCACCTATCTCTACCTTTTTTGATACATATGCACGATCTAGTTTTACAATAGTGTCATCATTTAATTTGATTTTGATAAACTCTTCTTCAGGTTTAACAATTTCAGCAATTAATCCGCCCGTAGTAATGATTTTATCACCTTTTTTAAGAGCCTCTAGCATCTCTTTATGTGCCTTTTGCGCTTTTTGCTGAGGTCTGATAATTAAAAAATAGAAAATAGCGAATAATAGGATAAGTGGCAAGAATGAGCCGATGATACTTCCTGATTGTTCCATAAGGAATCCTTTTGAGTAAAATGAGTCAATATTTTAACACTTTAGAGATAACAAAAGGCTTTTTTATCGCACTTTTGGCTTCTATGTTTATCTACCTCAGCCATTGGGGTTACTCCTCTCCCATATTTATTACTATTATATCTTTTTCATCATTATATCTTCTATTTCGGTCAGAGAAAACAACATGGGGATGGTATGGTCTGTTTATAGGGTTATTTTGGTTTTGGTGGATATCCTTAAGTCTGCCTCATTACGGCTATGCATGGGCTTTTCCTCTAGGTATAGTATTTGTTTCGTCTGTTTACGGACTGCTCTTTTATGCCATTGCATGGTTGAGTGAAAAGATAGAGATGCTTCTAGGGGTCAATGCACTCTTTATCAAAGCATCTGCATTGCTTGGCTTAAGCTATCTACACCCTTTTGGTTTCGACTGGCTAAAACCGGAACTGATGTTCATTGAAAGCTATTTGGGTATTGAAAAATGGCAGTTTGGCATGATTTTACTTGCCATCTCTTTAAGTATCTGGAAAAAAAATCTATTGTTTCTTTTAATGGCTTTAACTGCCTATACTCCCCCAAACACTCTTGCGACCACAACAGACGATATTGACAACGCCATAGAGCTTGTAACAACCTACACGCGTGTTAGCGAGAAATGGAATAAGGATCTGCATCCAAAACAGTTTCAAACTATCTTAAGTAGAATAGATAGAGCCATTGCTAAGAGAAAAAAGCTTATTATCCTGCCCGAATCAGTCTTTCCCGTATTTCTAAACCGATCAAAAAACCTCATGCATATTCTACAGGAAAAAGCAAAAAAAATATCTATCGTAACAGGTGCACTCTACCTGGACGGCAAAATACCTAGAAACTCTACATATATTTTCACAAACGATCAGGTCATAATAGCAAATAAGGTCAAACTGGTACCTTTTGGAGAGAGCAATCCTCTGCCTGACTTTCTAGGCAGATGGATCAATAAAATCTTGTATGACGGTGCAATAGACTATGTAGCAAGCAATAACGTTACGGACTACACTATAGACGGCATCACCTACAGAAATGCCATATGTTTCGAAGCTACTTCCGAAAAACTCTACAAAAAAGACAAAAAGAAAAAACATCCTGAATATATGATAGTCCTTAGCAATAACGGATGGTTCGTCCCCTCTATAGAACCGACACTCCAAAAACTGCTCTTACAATACTACAGCAAAAAATACGGAACCACAATATATCACGCCGTCAATATGTCACCTTCTTATATCATACGACAAGGCAAATGCTTAAAACCTGAATCTAATCCCTAAATTAACATATACACCGTTAAGATTAATTGTAGAGTTGGCATATCCCGTATCATCCTTTACTTCACCTTTGTAGTTTGATGAGGCAAGATACTCGATTCCTGTTACAAACTGTACATCTTCTTCACCCCAGAGTGCCTCCATACCAAAAGCAAACGCTGCACTTGTATCATACTCTACTTTACGTGTAAATTTACCGTCATCACTATCTTCATAACTACTGCTAAATGGTATAACAAACTTCATTTTAGGACCAATTTGCATGGCATATCCGTTGATGAAAACGGGATACAATAGACTCACTTTTGTAAAAAATGTCGCATGAGTCACAGGTACCTTTGTCATCAAAAAATCAACCCCTATCGAGGTATATACATTACTGTCGTTTTCAAGCTCAAACCGATACCCCGCTTCACCGTAAAATTTATTCAGAGCCTCCCAGTCATTCTCAATACCTTTAAGTCCCGATGCATCCTTAGATTCATGTTTGCCCGTAATAGACGAAGGCAAACTGCTCCAGCCCAACTCTACAAACCATTTTTTCTCCTCTGCATGCAAATATCCGCCAAACAACAAAACCATAACAATACAATATTTTTTTAACATTTAATACACTCCTACGCAATTCATCTTTAAAAGTATACTATAAAATATGAGTTTTTAAATTGTAACCCTAAAAAACTACACGCTTTTTAAATTTTTCCGTACTAACTTGCCACTAGAGTCTCTTCATTGCTTAAATATAAAAATCAGATGCTCGCAAAAGTCTCAATGCATGCTCAATCCTCTTTTGCAACTCCTCCGTATCCGTACATAAAAGAGGTGAGATATCCAAGCTTTTGTTCTCGGCAGACTCTTTGACGGATTTCAAGATATTCTGCCGTTCTCTACAGTTTCGATACTCTCTTAATGGCTTTAAAAGGATATTAAGCTCTTCAACCAGCAGTTGTGTCTTTTGCTCACCTAAAAGATGGTAAAAATCTTCAACCAATGTCTGCAAAGCATCTATTAGGACATAGAGTTCTTCAAGCACTCTCTCATTGTAGCCCTCTTTTGTTTGTTGAAGCAAGGATTTAAATAGTGTTAAATGTTGTTTTACTACTTTTTTCACCTCTTTTTTAAGACTACGACCCTGATGATACCCCTCTTCATAAAGTTCACGTGTCATAATTTGTATCAACTGCCTAAAAGGTTTCTCAAAAAGCATCTGCACTACAGCCCTCTCCTCTTCTAGAGTAAGACTCTTAAGCGTACTGTGTAAACTCAATGATGCATCCTTTTTTGTCGCACACAACTCCTCCAAAAAATATAAATAACGCAGCTGTTTGGTCTCATCGTGATAACGCATGAGCAAACTGGTAGAAAAACGCTCTATACTGGGATTAAAGAGTGAAGAAAAACTATGCATCAATGTTGCAGTACGTCGTAAAAGTACACGCAAACGATGCAAAGTTGCAGGAAAGTGTTTACTCTGAAAATTCACCTGATAATGGTGTATGAGCCTAAGATTCTTATAGATAACCAGTACCACACCGTCACGCACATACATCCTTTTAGGTACTTGCCAAAAGAAAAGATTTGCTGCTTCATACGCATCTATCTTGTCAAAAAATTTATTTAAATCATACTCCATTGGTTTTGTATGCAGCGCCAGCGATTTATCCAGATACTTGTTATCTTTATCTACCTCTTTGAGTATAAAAGGTTGTAATTTCTCTATAGTTTTAGACTCTCTTGTTTGTTTTTGATCCATAAAATAAGATTCAAGCAGATAAAGCCCTTCGAGTTTTTTTAGATACTCAAAAACAATGAAAACCTCTTCGTCTATTATTATTTTATATGCTCTTCTTAGTAACTTTCGACCGATATGTTTTTTACGATGTTGCATATACTCTGTTTTAGTAACCTCTAAAACCCTCTCTTCTCCTCCTTTTTCTTGCAGCACTTTGGCATAAGTATCGGGATAGGTTCTAAGATAGTAACACTCAGTATCACTTTTAGACTTTATATAAAACTTTTCTGTTTTCTCAAGGCTAAATGTCTGCTTGTCCAACCATCGTCTAATATCAGCTGATAATAAACATTTTCGATGTATACTCTTCATAGTTTTGATTATAACACAGAATACTTCATCTGCTATCATCCTCTTTGTTTCAACCATAGCAGATTAAATATATTTTGTTTATAATACACAATATCATAAAGAGAAATAATTGATACCAAGAAGGAGCTTGATGCAATTTAAAAACTTCTATCTAGGTCCTATCAGGGTTTACCGGTATTTCTCTAAGATGCTTCCGGCATCCTGCCGATACTACCCTACCTGCTCGGAATATGCCTTATGGCAATTTGACCGCAATATGCCGCATAAAGCCTTCTTTTTAACATGTAAACGTATCATAAAATGCAATCAACTCTTTAAAGGAGGAATCGACTATCCCCTTATAACCTTTATGCCTAAAAAAATCCCATACATATATGCTTTTAAGAAAGAGTATGGCAAAATCGATATATACTATTGGTTTATACCTAAGAATATGAAACCGGATAACCGACACTACTATGTGATAAAGGATTTTAATGCAATTAAACGCTCCTCTTGATATGCATCTACACCTTCGTGACGGGGAGATGCTAACACGTATTGCAAAATACTCTGCAGAAACATTTTCCGGAGCCATTATTATGCCAAATCTTGTACCTCCCGTCACTACAAAAGAGGAGGTTATTGCCTATAGACAACGTATTATCCAAGCAATAGGAGGCAAGACCTTTATCCCCTATATGACACTTTTTTTTCACCCTAGTTTTAACAAAACGTTTTTAAACGCTCTACGTCATGATATTACTGCAATCAAACTCTATCCGGCAGGTATTACTACCAACTCTGAAGAGGGCGTGAACGGTTTTGATATAGAAGAGTTACGCCCTGTTCTTGAAGCAATGAGTGAACTTGAGATACCGCTTTGCGTACACGGGGAAACCAATGGCTTTGTCATGGATAGAGAAGCAGAATTTGTCCATATTTATGAAAAGCTGGCCACGGCATTTCCAAAACTGAAAATCATCATGGAACATATCACAACAAAAGAGAGTGTAGAAGCATTGGATAGGTTTGATAATCTCTATGCAACCATCACCCTGCATCACCTACTCATTACGCTTGATGATGTAGCAGGTGGCATGCTGCAACCACACCTCTTTTGCAAGCCTATTGCCAAACGTCCGGAAGATAGAGAAGCACTGCTTAATGTAGCTCTAAGAGCACACCCCAAAGTAATGTTTGGTTCCGACTCGGCACCCCATCCCAAACATGCCAAAGAGTCCTGTGGATGTGCAGCAGGTATCTTTACGGCTCCTATTGCCCTACAACTTTTAACAGAACTTTTTGAACAACACGATAGTCTGCATACGCTACAAGCTTTTATATCCGACAATGCACGGCACATTTATAATATAAAAGCAACACCCAAAAAAATTATTTTGGAAAAAAAACCTTTTCAAATTCCCCCCGACTATGAGGGAGTAGTGCCTATGTTTGCTAACAAAACAATAACCTATAGTATTAAAAGAGTAATACATCTCTAACACAAAACCGCTAAGGAGACAATAATATGATAATAGATAATATAGAGGGATTAATAGGCAATACCCCTTTGGTAAAGATACATACCCTAAGTGATACATCGGGTGCAACGGTGTTGGGAAAATGTGAGTTTATGAACCCTACGTCATCCGTAAAAGACAGAATTGCACTCAATATGATAAACAGAGCTTTGGAAAAAAAACGTATCGATAAAAATACAACTATTATTGAACCTACCTCGGGAAACACGGGCATAGGTCTTGCAGCCATTTGTGCAGCCAAAGGGCTAAAACTTATTTTAACTATGCCGGAATCTATGAGTATTGAGCGACGAAAACTCTTGCTTCATCTAGGTGCAGAGCTTGTACTTACTCCTACAAATCAAGGTATGCAAGGCGCCATCAACAAAGCATGTGAACTGGAAAATAAATTGGATAACGCAATGATTCTGCAACAGTTTGACAATATGGACAACCCCGATATTCACAGAAACACAACAGCCTTGGAAATTTTGCACGACTGCAATCACAAACTAGACGTTTTTGTAGCAGCTGTTGGTACAGGAGGCACGATAACGGGTACCTCCGAAATCCTAAAAAAACACTTGCCTCATCTAAAAAGTATTGCCGTAGAACCTGAAGATTCGGCAGTACTTTCGGGCAGGAGTCCTGCTCCCCATAAAATTCAAGGTATCGGCGCAGGATTTATCCCAAAAATACTCAATAGAGATATTTACGATGAGATTATTACCGTAAGCAATAAAGAGGCATTTGCAATGGCACAGAGGATAGCCAAAGAAGAAGGTCTTCTAATTGGTATCTCCTCTGGTGCAAACTTACACGCAGCCCACATCATTGCAACACGGCCCGAAAACAAAAATAAAAGAATTGTTACCATACTTTGTGATACTGCTGAACGCTATCTCTCCACAGAGTTATTCAAAGAGCAGTAGCGAATATTTCTATCATGTCCCTCTTACTCGAAACCATCAAAATAGACAACGGAGAAATCTTTAACCTCCGTTATCATCAACAAAGATGCGACAATAGTCGCAAGATCCTCTTTCAAAGTACCCGACAGCTTACACTCTCCTCTATCATACACCCTCCCCCAAAAGGTTTATATAAATGCCGTATTCTATATACAGACACACTCTACTCAATAGAATATATTCCCTACCGGGAAAAAGAGATATATCGCTTAAAAATAGTCCCCTCGTCCATTAGCTATGCTTTTAAATATGCTAATAGATCTGCATTAAAAAAACTGCAATTGAACGCTCCGGGATATGATGATATCATCATCGAAAAAGATGGATATCTCACAGATACCTCCATAGCAAATTTGGCTTTTTTCGACGGCAGACAATGGTTTACTCCCAAAAATCCTCTACTGAAAGGTACCATGCGCCAAAAACTGCTAGATGAAGGCTTTTTAAGTACCGCAATGATAAAAAGTACAGAGTTAAAAAGGTACACACATGTAGCTCTTATGAATGCTATGATAGGATTTAAAATATTAAAATATATACATCCCAAAGAGATAAAGGTTTAAACATGATTATCAACCTATTCCAAACCGAAGAGTATAAAACACTTATACGTGATCATATTTTTAAAACCATCTCTTATCTTTTTAATAAACAGCAGGAGTTTTCAGTAGTCTGTGAAGTCAAACATATTCTCTTTGACCCCAAACTGCCTGATGAGATTCAAGAGACGTTTGATGAGGTAGTACTCTTTATCGTCAGCGGATATACCTATGAGAGTGCCACACTTGATGAGGAGTATTTCTCGTTTGAGGCTGGTTTTGGTGCAGAGAACTTTGGATCTTCCGTATCCATACCGCTACTTGCTATTAAACAGATTTTAGTCGGAGAAAATCCCATTGTTTTTAATCTCTCCGAACATAGTGACAAAAAATCATTAAAGACGGCTCAAGAAACTTCTTCAAACACCTCTATAGAAGCTTCCATGAAAACGCTTCTTAGTAATCCTGAAAACAAAAAACTCCTAAAACGCAAAAAATAAAATCTACGAATCACAATGCCCGGTTAAAATAAAGTTCACCACATTATCCACATAAGCGTTATGTTTATTATTTTTGGCATAGACAATATAGAATTTACGCCTCATTGTATATCCCCTAAGTCGCGCTTCGAAAAGCTCTCCTTTTGCCACCTCCTCTTCAATAGCATATTTTGAAATTATAGATACCACCGGCTTATTACTGCTTTTATCTGCTTTTTTAATCGTTTGCAATACGGCAGTCGTATCTCTAACCTCTGAGAGTTTGTCGAATTTTTTACATGAAACACCCAACTCTTCAAAAACTTCTGCAATAATACGTCTTGTGTAAGTACCCTCTTCACGACATATCCATGAAAATTCATAAAGCTCTTCTGTTTTTAAAACCCTGGGTATCGGCATATTACTCACTACCACAAGTTCATCTTCAAGCCACTCTCTATAGACCAATTCGTTATCCATAACGGGAGACTCTATAAGTCCCACATCAAGCTTCCTCTCTTTTAGCTGCTCGACAATATATTCACTGGTATCTATTGAAAGCTTAATATCGTTATTAATTGCCTTATTTATGGTATTAAGACACTGCCCGGGGATTACGTAAGTTCCGATAATACTCGATGCACCCAACTTAAAAGTGATCTCTTTATTCATAATTTTTAACACATCTTTTTCGGCTTCGTAAATTTGTCTCTCCAACCCTGAAGCAATTTTATACAGATCATCACCTTCACTGGTAAGCCTGATGCCATTTTTTTTACGCTCTACCGTCTTCACCCCAAGATAGTTTTCTATATATTTAATCTGTTGCGTCACTGCAGGCTGTGATATACCTAATTTTGCAGATGCTTTGGAAAAACTTCTCTCTCTTACCACTGTCAAAAATGTTTCTAGCTTAACAAAATCTTTTAGCATACAGGTGTTCCTTTACTATATTCTATTCTCAACAAACATTTCAAGTTTTGTTAATTCATTAAATCAAATTATACTTAAAGTTAACATAATATTTCCTTATTACTAAAATAATTTCTATAGGCTTCAAAAGAGCTGTACACAGCAGAGCATAACCTCTTTAAAGGTATAATTAATATGATATGAGGAGTGTCGCTGAGTATGGAATCTATTTTAGAAGCATTAAATCCGTCACAACGAGAAGCTGTCAAACACATAGATGGGCCTATGCTTATTCTAGCAGGTGCAGGATCGGGAAAAACCAAAACACTTACCTCTAGACTCGCCTACCTTCTTGGTGTTGTCGGCATCGATCCGGCAAATACACTCACGCTTACCTTTACCAATAAAGCTGCGGCACAAATGCGTGAACGTGCGTTAAATCTTATCTCTTCAAAGGTTAACTATCCTCCGCTTTTATGCACTTTTCACAAATTTGGTCTACTCTTTTTAAAATTTCATATAGAAAAACTGGGCAGGGATAATAACTTCGTCATTATTGACAGTGACGATAAAAAGCGTCTCATTAAAAAAATAGCCAAAGAGCTAAAAATTGACTTAAATATCTCATTTATCACTTCAGAAATTTCCAAATACAAAAACTCTCTGCTCTCCCCCAAAGAGGCAATTGAGACGGCAGAGTTGCCCGAATATAAGAAAATTGCTGATATTTATGCTCTCTACCAACAGAATATCAAAGAGAGTAATCTGGTTGATTTCGATGATTTGCTGATGCTCACCTACGAGATACTCAAAAGTGACACTAAACTGCGTAAAGAGACCAGCAACCGCTATACGTATATTATGGTAGATGAGTATCAAGATACCAATGAACTGCAATTTCAACTTTTAAAACTACTCTCCTGTGAACATAACAATCTTTGTGTTGTAGGAGACGAGGATCAAAGTATTTATGGGTGGCGTGGTGCGAATATACGTAATATTTTGGAATTTGCAGACAACTTCAAAAATAGCCCTAAAAAGTGCAAAACCGTCAAACTGGAGACAAACTATCGCTCTACCGAACCTATACTTAAAGCCGCCAATGCGCTTATAGAACACAATACCACACGTCTTGGCAAAAAACTCATCTCTCACAGAGGGAAAGGAAAAGAGATAAAACTGTTGCACTCTCTCGATGAATCCATGGAAGCAAGAGCCATTGCTAAAGAGATACAAAACCTGCTTGTCGAGGGTGTCAATCCGGATGAGATAGCTGTTTTATACCGTATCAATGCATTATCACGTTCACTGGAAGAGGGATTTAGTAAAGAAGGTTTGAGCTTCAAACTTATTGGAGGTATGCGATTTTATGAGCGTGCAGAGATCAAAGACCTCATCTCTTACCTTAGAATACTCTCCAACCCCCATGACGACTTCTCCCTTTTACGTATTATCAACAAACCCAAAAGAGGTATAGGCAAAGCATCCATAGAAAAATTGCAAAAAGCGGCATTTAACAGTGAACTATCCCTATTTTCATATATACAAAAGTCTACTACAGGTCAACTAGAGACTGTCGTCAGTAAAAAAGTATCCCATGCCCTTTCCGTACTTTTAGATACAATACATATACTCCAGGAAGCGCTTACCTCACCGCTAGATAATTTCATTACACTTTTTGAAGAGCATATTAAACTCAAAGACCACTACATAGGTATGCCGGACGGGATGGACAGAATACTTAATATAGATGAATTTTACGGATACTTCAGAGATACTATAGCAAAAAACCCACACCTTACGCTAGATGAATTTCTCAATGACATATCACTACAATCCGATCAAGATCAGATTGAAGAGAACGCTATTACCATTATGAGTATCCATGCCTCTAAAGGATTGGAGTTTGAGCATCTCTATGTTATAGGGCTGGAAGAAGGGTTTTTCCCTCTACTCGGAGAAGGATGCAATATAGAAGAGGAGCGCCGCTTAGGCTATGTAGCAATTACTAGAGCGAAATCTAATCTAACCCTCTCTTATGTGGATAGTCGCTTTTATAAGGGACGACGAAAAATGATAGATAAAAGTCGCTTTTTAGGTGAAGCAGGACTAATTTCAGATACCAGCCTCAAAATTACAAAACAAGCAGCCTTTAAAAAAGGGGATTTAGTAAAACACAAAATTTTTGGTATTGGCCGAGTACAAGCAGCCAATAAATCAGGCAAAGAGTATAAGCTGTTAATTAATTTCGGTGGGAATAAAAAAGAGATCTTAAGCTCCTTTGTTCAACCCATCTAATAAAAAGGTATCCGTATTGAACCGTCTCTTTGTTGTCAACAAACCTATTTTTAGAAGCTCCAATAGCTACATGAATGATATAAAACGTAAATATGGCACGAAAAAAGTAGGTTTTTCAGGTACACTAGATCCCTTTGCGACAGGCTCTCTTATTGTAGCAACCGGGCAATATACAAAACTTTTGCAATACCTCGACAAAGCACCCAAAGTCTATCAAGCAACCTTATGGCTGGGAGTACGCTCACCTAGTCTGGATATAGAAAATATTGACGGCATAAAAGAGGTAAAACCTTTTAAGATATCATACATCAAAGAGGTACTTGCTTCTCTCAAAGGAGAACTCACCTACTACCCGCCTCAATTCAGTGCAAAAAAAATAGACGGAAAACGAGCTTATACCCTTGCTAGAGCAGGTAAAAAAGTCACGTTAAAAACCATAACTTCAACCATCTATGATATACAACTTTTAAGATACAATCATCCTTTTATTCATTTTAAAGCAAAGGTATCAGAAGGAACCTATATTCGCTCACTCGCTGCACTTCTATCCGATAAACTAGGAGTTGAAGGCACACTCTCCAGTCTCCAAAGAATCCAAGAAGGAGCATTCTACTTTGACCATGAAAAAGCCCTTGATCCTTTTGTCCACCTAACACTTCCATACAATATCTATACAGGAGATGAAACATATATGGCACTAGGGAAAAAACTTCAACTCAAATATTTTAAAATACAAAAAGACGGTATCTATCTTGTGGAGAGCTCCACATCTTTCTCTATCATAGAGATAGACCAAAAAATAGTAAAATATAGACTAAATAAAATCCCTAAATTTCAAAACCTATAGCAAGTCTTTGCTATGATAATGATATAAATATATTTAAAAGGGTAAAGCAATGGGTGGATTTGAAGCAGACGGAGAAGGCGGATACTGGGAGAGTGACCAAATAGCAAAATGGGAAAAAAAACATCACACCCGAACATACCCTCTATATATCAAGCCACACATAGAAAAAAACGGTGATACCTATAGTATCAAAGCCCATGCAAAAATCAATATTTTTCTCAAAATTACAGGCTTTAAAGACGGATACCATACTATCTTCTCACGTTTTATGAGAGTCCACGACCTCTATGACACCATCACTTTTGCACCTTGCAAATGCAGCACTTTTACTCTAGAGGGGTGTAATAATATCCCCTTGTCATCTAATACCGTCTACCGGGCATACCAAGTACTGTGTGAGAAGATTCCCGATGCCGATATTTCCCATTTTTTTACTACACACAAAGTGATTGTCAACAAACGTATACCAAGCCAAGCAGGTCTAGGTGGCGGTTCATCGGATGCTGCAGCTTTTATGCTCCTTACCAAAGAGCTCTGTAATCTTCCAATCAGTACACAGGAGTTAGCTAACCTAGGAAGCACTATCGGAGCAGATGTCCCCTTTTTTATCTATCACTACCCCTCGGCAAATGTTTCTGGATTTGGAGAAAAAGTTGAAGCTTTTCATGAAACCCCCTTGGATATAGAAATAAATACTCCAAATATAGCTTGCAATACCGCACGTGTCTATAAAACATTTAAAGAAAACTTTTTAAAAAAGATACCGTCAAATTCATATTTAAACTGGAATACTATAGACTCTAAAACTATCCTAAGAACCAATACCGACCCTCTTATACTCAATGATCTATACAAGGCTGCTTTTTTTATCTACCCCGAATTAAAAAAAATAGCAAAGCAGGGATGGTACTTTTCCGGATCAGGTTCAAGCTTTTTTAAAATCAAAACGTAATTTCTTCTTATTCTATATCCATACTGTTTTAATCTTTACACGTTATAATTAAATCAAATTCACGCTATTAAAACAACTACGATCTAAAAATTTTGCTAAGCAAAAGGCACGAAATCTATTTAAAAGGAGTGCATCGATGGGGGAAAAAGGCATATTCAACAAAGTAGATACTCTCTATACAAAAGTTGTAGAAGTGATTATTGGCGATCAACCCCTTCATACGTTAAAATCACGCAACAAGAACAACACTACAGATACAAAAGAGCCTCTAAAACAGACAAAAGATCTCTACAACTCCCTCAAAGAAAAATTTCTCAATTTAGGCATACCCAAGAACAAAGATGAACTACTCTATCATGAGGTTGTCAAAAAAGAGAAAGCGCTAAAACACACAAAGAGACAAGAGATAGAACAAAAAGCAGAAAAAACCACACAAAATACTACAGTAGCCACAAGAGCAAAAACACCCGAAAAAAACATAGAAAGTACTTCACGAAAAGACATCTCCCCAACACCTAAAAAAACAGACAAATCAACACAAACAAAATCTACCGACACCAAAAATCAAACAGATACTTCAACCCTAAAAGGGTCTAAAAAAAGGGGAAAGATAAAAAAAGAAAGAAACACAAAAATAGATATCTCTTCTAACAAAAAAAGCAAAGAGACAAACACCAAAACAAAATCTGCACCAAAAGGTGCAAAAAAAGCAACAAAAATAGCACTCTATATCAAAGATATCAAAAAACACTATGGAGAAGTAGATGAAGAATTCGTTACTATTATTGTCAACAATCTCGGTCCCTCAATATACAAAAAAGATGCTGAACTTGTATCATGTTCCGATTCAAAAGAATTAGATACCGTGCGCAAAAATTTCCTGAAGAAAAAACTAGGGATTGATGCAAGTAAAAATGTATTAGATGCTGCTATACAAGATGTCTGCATAGAACTCAAAAGTGCACGTAAAAAATATCGTGCAACATTTTATTATGCCTTGGCAAAAAAATTCAAAAAAGAGTCTATGCTAAGCTAAAATATTTGATAAAAAACCATTAATATCACTTTAGGCTATTTATAAACAGCCTTGTTATACGATATTAGCCATAATCTGTTTGCCTATCTGTACACTACTGTGGTTACTT
Source organism: Sulfurovum sp. (assembly GCA_026989435.1). Classification (GTDB taxonomy): domain Bacteria; phylum Campylobacterota; class Campylobacteria; order Campylobacterales; family Sulfurovaceae; genus Sulfurovum. Next base: position 4,278 of record JALSJI010000024.1, on the reverse strand, counting down.
TGTGCATCCAATTCACCTACTAAATCTGCTCTAATATAAATTGTCAATTTTGCCAATGCTTGTGAGATAAGACTACTGTCTTCTATACTGACATGCTCATCAACGACTACTCTTTCATGAAACACATCTAAAAAATTTCTATACTCTTTCAATACTTCAGGAGAAGCAAAAATAGCTAATTGGTGGGTATGAAATTTCAACTTCATCAATGCTTTATTTGTAAGTATCTCATCTATAATTATCTCTTCTAGTGTATCAAAAAGGTTTTGATAGGTTTGCGTTTTAAGCTCTATAAATTTAATACTTTGCTCTTTTTCAAGTTCTACTGCAGTCTGTTTATTCAGCAACATCGCAGTAATAAGTATTGTGGCAATTGTGCCCAACACAATGAGTAGAATCTCCTGTGTAAAGGGTATACTGTCTGTAAAACGATACGCCAAACGCAAGAAGAGATATCCTCCTATAAAAACGATGGCGCTAAGTAACATCAAAACAGTATTGTCTTTTAACCAATTTCTCATACTTCTCTTTCTATTTTATTTCACTGCAATACTCTTTGTTTTACGCGACTCTTCTTTCTCCAGTATTACAGTGAGTCTTCCGTCTTCATATTTTGCATCCACTTTTGAGGTGTCTATACCCTCAGGAAGCACAAAACTTCTGCTAATCATACCAAAATTACTCTCGCAAAGATAATACTCCTCCTTTTTCACCTCATTTTTCATTTTTCGTACAGCTTTAATTGTCAAAATATTATCTGAAATCTGTAAATCGATCTCCTCTTTCTTAACTCCTGGTAAATCGACCTCTATCTTAAAAATATCATTGCCCTTTTTTGCCAAATTTGCAAAAGGTAAATGACTTGCCACATTAGCAAAAGTATCTTTGGCTACTTCTAGCCCATGCTCTATTTTCTCTTCAACATTTTTTCCTATCTCTTTGACTGTATTAACTACTTCCATCATATCCTCCTTATTTAATCTCTATTTTTTTAGGTTGTCTATCTTCTTCTTTTAGTTTGGGAATAACGACTTCCAACACACCATCGGCAGATTCTGCGTGTATATTTTCCACATCTATCTTCTCTGGAAGAGTAAAACTACGACTAAATTTTCCATAGACGGATTCCACTCTATAATAATCCTCTTCTTGCGCCTCATCTTTAAGTTTACGCTCTCCGGATATCGTAAGGATATTATCTTCTGTAGTAATTTCTATATCCTCTTTTTTAATACCCGGCAAATCTAGCTCTATATGATAAGCGTACTCTCCCTCACGTGTATTGACTTCAGGTATAAAGGTAGAGAAAAAGCCCTCTTCTTGCGCCTCTTCTATTCTATTTAAAAGTTGATTTACTGCATCGATACCCAATCTTGTTCCTGTCCTACTATACGGACTATATCTTCTTATTAACATTGTATACTCCTTTTATTTACTTTGATTATTCTCAGAAGATTTTTCTGAAAACACCTTCTCTTTAAACTCTTCAATTAAATGCTTTAAACGCTCAAAGAGCTTTTCGGCCTTATTGGGACCTCTTATCTCTTTCTGTACAACTTCGACTTGATCCTGAAGCATTTTATAAGTGGTTTGACTTTTACTTACATAACCAAGTGCGTGTGCTATCTTAAGACTCTCGATTGCGCCGTCAAGATATTTAAGCGCCTGCTCTTTATTCTCTTTAGATATCTCTTCTGCTGCAATGACTAAACCGGTGGCTTTCACCAACGGCAACGGTACAATTTTTGTCACAGACGTAAAGGTACTCAAGGCGATAGAGAGTACCTCTTGTGCCTTATCCAGATTATTGCTATGGACATATTTCGCAGCCAATTTAATCGCATCCGGATAAGATCCTAACGGTAAAGATACCGTTGTGATATCAATTTCACTTTTCAGAGGAAGCATTAACGCTCTCGCTTCCTGTATTTTATTCTTATTAATAAGTGTCATAATTGTATTAATTCTCTGCCGTACATCTTCACTGGTTCCTATAAATTCATGTACTTTGACTATTGAATCAATAGGAAGTAACTTGGGGACTTTTGAAGATGCTAAAATCACCTCTAATTTGCCCAAAGCATTCTCCAGTTTTAATGTAGCTTTTTTGGCATCTTTTTTCTTTAATGCCTGAAGTGCTTCTGATGCCTCCTTTAGAGAATCAAGAGCCTCCTTCACCAGTGTTTCCTGATTTTCTTTCGCATCACTCTTTGCATTCTGAACAGAGATGTGATTCACCTCTTTAACGCTTACATCTTTTGATACTGTCTCTTTTGCACACAATCCTCCTGTCAAAAGCAAATAAGAAAGTACTACGGATAATGCAATTTTTTTCACAACCAACCTCCTATATTTTCAAAATACTTAGTTGTTACAACTAAAGTAAAAGGAGTATAACAAGGATAGAAATATAGAAGATGCTACTTAAGTAGCATCTATGGAAGATTTATAAAAAAAATTTTGTTTTTTCTAAAAGATGATGCGCATTTGCAAGCTCAAGTCTCTTACTTTTGGATTCTAATAAGCCATCGTCTTTAAGTTTTTTTAAGTGTCTCTCCACCACATGACGTACTGTACCCATCAATTTAGCTATCTCCGTATTGGAAAGCCCTTGAAGCAGTTTATACCTAAATAGATTCCCGGAATCAAGATTTTGAAGCAAAAGCTTAATCAAACGCTCCTCCGTACTATACAAAGAGATATCCGTTGCAAGCTCTTGCAGGTGTCTCATCTGTTTGGCAATATAGGGAAAAAACTTTTTATTAAACTCAGGGTTTGTCTCTATCATACGTCTAACATCCTCGATGGGCATCTCGTACACACTGCTCTCTTCCATTGCCTCATACATCACATCGTGCGGCTCACCGTCAAGCAGTATAATCGTATCAAACATATCCCCGGGTCGAAAAATAAAGATCGTCTGCTCTTTTCCGTTTTCCAGATTTAGTTGATAGTTTTTTATCTTCCCTTTTTGCACCACGTAAAAATACCTATGCAACTCATCATTGCTAAACAGTGTTTCACCCTTTTTAAAATGTACAAGCTTGGTAAAATGACTAATCTCCTGCTGTACCTGTGCATCGAGTGTTGCAAAAGGTTTGATGATATATGTCTGCATAAACTATTGTACACTATCTCAGCAAAAAGTTTGAAATGTATTGCAACTATCTATGCTATAATTATTAAAACTGTACTGAAAGGATAAAGGTGGCTATTCATACCATAGCACACAATAAAAAAGCCAGACATGATTATGAAATACTTGAAAACTATGAGGCAGGCATTGTACTTGCCGGATCAGAAGTCAAGGCTTTACGAGCCAAACGTGCCAATCTCTCCGATGCCTTTTGCCGTTTTATCCAAGGCGAACTATATCTTATAAATGCACATATTGCTCATCTAGAGACAACAAACAGACACTACGTACCGGATACAAGAGTACCTAGAAAACTGCTTTTACATAAAAAAGAACTACAAAAGCTCTATACCAAAGTTCATAAGAACGGACTCACTATTGTACCACTGAAAATCTATTTCAATGCACGTAACCTTGTAAAAGTAAATATTGCTATAGCAAAAGGGAAAAAACTTCACGACAAACGTGCCGACTTAAAAGCAAAAACCCTTGAAAGAGAGGCGCTTGCAGCCATGAAAAACAGGAGTTACAAATGACCCGCCTCAATGAACTGCTTGCACCTTTTAAAACAACCATACTAGGAACCCTCGGAGACAACGGATACCCTTTTAGCTCCTACGCACCTTTTTATTATGATGGGGAAAAGATCTATATCTTTATCTCGGATATCGCAAGTCATACCAAAAATATACAAGCCGACCCAAAAGCATCGGCATTTTTATAGAAGATGAAAGTATGACGGAAAATATGTTCCAACGTAAACGCATCTCTTTGCAATGTGATGTTGCACTAATACAAAGAGAGGCTTCTCTATTCTACGATATTATGCCAAAATTCATCCAAAAACAGGGTGAGACCCTACAAATGCTTGTAGACATGAGAGATTTTAATCTATATGCCCTACAACCTATCTATGGAGAAGCTACTTTTGGTTTTGCAAAGGCTTTTCTTATAGGAGGAGAGAAGATGAATATGCTCATCCCAAGAGTTTCGGACAACGGACATAAATAGTACTGGGTCTAGACTAGTTCATGGGTTCTTTTCTAAAGATTTTTAACAAAACTTTGTATAAATCTTCACCTCTGTGATTAAACCTGAACTCACACTCTTTGAGGTGAGTATTGAAGTGTTCTTTGTCTAGT
>JALSJI010000023.1 GCA_026989435.1 Sulfurovum sp. | reverse complement strand
AAACCTCATCCTCAAGATCATCGAGTGAAATATTTTTAAAACTTTTGAGTTCTGCCGTGGCATCATCTAGCTGTTTTTTATAGGTGAGTGCTTCCTCTTTAAGGTCTGCTAGCTTTACCTCTTCTTCAAAAGAGTGTTTTGCATCACTGATTGTCTTTTTGATACTTTTAATAAATTTTGCTATATCAATCAGTGCTTCAGGCAGTTTGTCAGGGCCTAAAAAAAGAATGGCAACAATAAAAATGATGAGTAATTCGGAAAAACCGATGCCAAACACGATAGACCTTTTTTTGGAATATGGATGTATTTTATCAGATTATCCTAAAATATAAAGAGCCAATTCGTCACTTAAAAAGAAGTTGTTGTTATAGTAGTGTGTTTTTGTCTGAGAGAGTTTTTTTTCTTTGCATAAGAATATAGCTCTCTCTTGCATCTCTTGGGTAAGAGATACCTTGTTTATACCGATATTGGAGCGTAACCCTAAAAAAATCCTCTCAGTGAGTAATGCATTGGCCGTGAGTTTTTCTTCGGTGATGGCTAGTGGGTTGGTTATGTAGGCTTCTATGCCGGTCGTAGGGTAAAAACGTCTGTCTTTTAAAAAGCCAACAGCACCTGCACCTGCTCCTATGTAGTCCTTTAGTTCCCAGTAACCTTTGTTGTGTTTACACTGGTATTTGCCAAAGTTGGATATTTCATAGGGAGTAAATCCTCTTTTTTCTAGCTCATTTGCTACAAAAAAAGCTAAATTCTCATCATCTTGGCGTACCTCCGGTGTCGATGAGAATTTGGTGCCTTCTTCTATGGTCAGTTCATAGGCAGAGATGTGGTCGATAGGAAGTGAGAGTGCAGTCTTAATATCGTGCATAAGCAATCTCTTTGTATCACCTTTATAGTTATAGATCAGATCTAAAGAGAGGTGCGCTATACCAAGATTATATGCATGCAAAACGGCATCTATGGCCTGCTTCGGGTTATGTGCCCTGTTGAGATCCTTTAGCTTTTTTTCGTTGAAACTTTGTACGCCGAAACTTACACGGTTTATTCCAAGACTTTTCATTTCCTTCAGCCATGTTTTTGTTGCTGAATTGGGATTGGCTTCTGTTGTGATTTCTGCATTTTTCTTTAGGTAAGGATAGAGAAGTCTAAAGAGCGGGGCATAGAGTCTAGGCTCTATAGTAGAGGGGGTGCCTCCACCGATAAAAAGTGTTTCTATGCTGTTTTTTTTTGCTTTAAAACGTTTGAGTTCAAATATAATTTGGCTGTATAATGCTTGCATATAAGCTTGGCGTGTATCGAATTGATCGACGTAGGTGTTAAAAGAGCAATAGTGACATTTTGAATCACAATAGGGGATATGTATATAGAGTAACAAAGTTGGTACTTCTTTCAAATGGATATAACTGTTTTTTAGATAGAATAATATCAGAAAAAGTGAGATTTTGTATTGAAGTCTACAATTTAAATGATGAATGAGTATCAATATGGGCAGAAAAAAAAGCTATAGACCAAATGTAGCAGCCGTCATACTCTCTTCAAACTATCCTGATAAGTGTGAGTTTTTTGTAGCACACCGAAGCGATATTAAAAATGCATGGCAATTTCCCCAAGGGGGTATCGATGAGGGTGAAACACCTAAAGAGGCCTTAAAGAGAGAGTTATTTGAAGAGATAGGTTGTAACGATATAGAGATTATAGGTGAGTTTCCTGAGTGGATATCTTATGATTTTCCTGATACCTCACGCGGAAAAACATATCCCTTTGATGGTCAGACGCAAAAATATTTTCTGGTACGTCTTAAGGATGGCGCTAAAATTAATTTAAATTCTTACAAGCTTCCTGAATTTAAGGAGTATGATTTTGTATGTTATGAAGAGCTATTTAAAAGGGTAACCTATTTTAAGCGTTCGGTTTATCGCAAGGTGATTGACTATTTTATAAAAGAGGGTTTGATTTAGATGTTGATTGTACATAAATATGGCGGTACAAGTGTTGGCGATGTAGAACGTATTGAAAATGTTGCAAACCGTGTAGCAAAGGTAAGAGATGCAGGGGATCACATCGTGGTGGTTGTCTCTGCTATGAGCGGTGAGACAAACAAGCTTATAGAGTATGCCGAATATTTTACCAATGAGCCTGCAAAAAAAGAGATGGATATGCTCTTAAGCTCAGGAGAGCGTGTTACTGCAGCACTGCTTTCTATTGCATTACAGGCAAAAGGTTATGATGCCGTAGCTATGACAGGACGCGGAGCAGGCATTATCACGGATGATACGCATACTTATGCACGTATCGAATCTATAGATCCTACAGCCATGCAAGAGGCTATTAAGGAAGGCAAGATTGTGATTGTAGCAGGGTTCCAAGGGGTAAACAAAGATGGTTCTATTACTACACTAGGACGGGGAGGGTCTGACCTCTCGGCAGTAGCACTTGCGGGTGCACTCAAAGCAAATAAATGTGAAATTTATTCGGATGTAGACGGTATTTATACTACGGATCCGCGTATTGAACCAAATGCGAAAAAACTTGAGCGTATCTCCTACGATGAGATGCTGGAGTTGTCGTCTTTGGGGGCGAAAGTATTGCAGAGTCGTTCTGTGGAGTTGGCAAAAAAGTTACATGTAAAGCTTTATGCAAAGAGCTCTTTTTCGGATAATGAAGGAACATTGATAACACAGGAGAATGAAAATATGGAAGAGGTATTGGTATCGGGTGTCGTATTGGATAAAAATCAGGCAAGAGTGAGTTTACGAGGAGTTTTGGATAGACCAGGTATTGCAGCAGAGATCTTTACACGATTGGCAGATGCACATATTAATGTTGATATGATTATCCAAAACGTAGGTATGGATGGCTCAACCAATTTGGGATTTACCGTGCCTCAGTCTGAACATCAACATGCAAAAAAGATGATGGAGACATTTGAGCATGATATTCAAGGGGTGGATTTTGATGAAAATGTATGTAAAGTTTCTGTTGTGGGTGTAGGTATGAAATCTCACTCCGGCGTAGCGGCTACCGCATTTAGGGTACTTGCAGATTCAAATATCAATATACAGATGATATCAACCTCTGAGATAAAGGTCTCCATGGTGATAGATGAAAAGTACGGGGAGCTTGCGATTCGTGCCTTACATGAGGCTTATGAACTGGATAAGTAGTGTAACGTATGCAAGAGCTGCTCAAATGGACATTAGAGACCATACGTGAGGATGAATCATGTTTTTCGTGGATGGAAGAGTACCGTTATGAGTGGGCACCTTTGGTCAAGAGTGCCGTTTCTCAAAGTATAGCGGGAAAGACAGTCCTTGTACTTACGGATGAGTCTAGGAAGTGGTTTGGAAAATATATCATTAACGCTATTAACGACATGCAGAAAAACAGACCCTTGTTGCCCTTTTATCAACTCTCGGAATCTTTTCCTAATTTACATAACAACCATGCCGAACAAGATTTACGGCTTTTAGAAGATATGTTGGATATCTCTTATCCTAATGGCTATTATATTTGGTATATAGGCAAAGGAGAGCATCCTTATACAAAATTGGCTTTTAGAAAAGATGAGAGTTTTTTGTGGATTATTGACAAGGAGGTACAAAACAGTTTTTCTCTTCGCAGCAGCGATAAATTGTTGGATATTAAGCTTTTGCAGCTATTTAGACTTTTTGATCATACTTTGTCTGCTGTTTTGTTTGGAGATTTGGATTTAGAGGTATGAGAGAGGTTCAGGAGGTACTTAGAAGTCAGGTAATCGTAGCTTCTGATATGAAGAAGGCAATAGCGATGCTTGAATCGTGGAGACGTGATGAACGTATTGTTAAAATTGTAGAAGAGGATAAGGCTTTTTCCGTTAAAGATGCCCAAGATGCAATAGGAAAAGCCTATATGGCAAGTGAAGAGATTACGGTGATTATTCTAGGAGCAAAGATATTTTCTCCGATTGTACAAAATAAGTTGCTCAAAGTGATAGAGGAACCGCCTGCAAATAAGGAGTTTATTCTTGTAACACAGAGTAAATCTACGATACTTCAGACGATAAAATCGCGTTTGCCCATCATACTCCTTGATAAACATAGGGAGCAAGAGGCGTTTGGTTTAGATGTACAACAGCTTTCTTTACAAAGCGTGTATACATTTACCCAAGAGCGTGCACGTACAGATGCAAAGAGTATGAAAAGCGTGCTTGAGAGTATTGTTAAGGATGTGATTGCATCCGGAAGCTATGATTTAGATGAGAAAACACTCTCTTTATTTAGAGACGCTTATCTTGCTTTGGATATGGGCTCTCCCCCACAGTTTATTTTGAATGCTTTGTTATTAAAGTTGTTAGCTCGCAAGAAGCGATAATATAAAAAACGCTAAAATAACTTGATAATGTTTGATTGAATTTCCTTTTATTCAATCTGTGGCATTGTTATTCTCCTTACTTTTCTAGAAAAGTAAGCAAAAGTCGTCGTTCCTCTCAAATCGCTCTGCTTACAAGGGTGTTCGGAACGACAAGGCACGCATTCGCGTGATTAATGAGGAGTCTTTTGTATGCATGTTTATAAATTAGGTTCAATAGCAGATAAAAAGTCTGCACTCAAAACATTAGGCGTAGAGTCTGGTGGGGTGGGGATTATGGCTAAGAAGATGGAGTTGATGTATTTCTTCATTAAAGACCTTAAATGTCCCGCGGCAAATATCTTGAAGCAAGATGCATTGAGCATCGGGGCCGACCTTGCAGTACCCGTTGGAGTGATACTATGCGAAAAAGAGTTGTACGACTGCATACTCATCGGCACGCGTAAACATATGGAAATACTTTCTCGTAAAGAGACGGCACAGCCTTTTGGGCTAAAAATGCTTGCGAAGGAACTTAAAAAGTTTTTATCGGTCAAATCAAAACCTACTCAAATTATGGGTGTCATTAATGCCAATAATGATAGTTTTTTTGAGAGGAGTCGTTTTCAAAAAGAAGATGCTATTGTTCAAATAAAGCAGATGATAGCCGATGGTGCAGATATTATAGATATAGGTGCAGTAAGCTCACGCCCAAATGCGAAAATAGTGAGCGAATCTGTCGAACAGAGCCGCATGAAGCCTATTTGTGACGCTATAGCTTTTGAAAAACTCTATGAAAAAGCCATCTTTTCTATAGATAGCTACACGCCGTCCGTAGTGGAATACGCACTTAAGAGCGGCTTTGGTATGATTAACGATATTACCGGTGCAGAGAATGAAGCCATCATAAAACTGGCTATAAAGTATAGTGCCAAACTTTGCATTATGCATATGCAAGGCACACCTCAAACTATGCAAAACAATCCTGATTATGAGGATGTAACGGTAGAAGTGAGTGCGTTTTTTGAGGAACGTATAAAGAGATGTGAAGCCTTGGGTATGGAGAGAAAAAACATTATTTTAGATGTAGGCATAGGTTTTGGTAAAACAGTGGAGCATAATATTACCCTTATTAAAAATATGGCACATTTTGGGGTCTTTGGTTGTGACGTGCTTGTGGGCGCAAGTAGGAAATCTATGATAGATAATATTATTTCTACTCCGACAGAAGAACGTTTGGCGGGGACACTGGCTATTCATCTTAAAGCGGTAGAGAACGGCGCAAATATCGTGCGATGCCATGATGTAAAAGAGCATATACAGGCTTTGGTCGTAGCCAAGAGACTTAGCTAGACAAGGAGGCAGTATGAAAGATAGGAAGAGGAGAAAGAAAGTCTATATACTCTCAGGAGCCGGTATTAGTGCCGAGTCCGGTATTAAGACATTTAAAGAGAGTGATGATGGATTATGGGAAAATCACTCTGTAGAAGAGGTCTACTCTCTTCAGGGTTGGAAGCGTGATCGTAGGAAGGTATCTGATTTTTATGATGCAAGACGGATTGAGTTGGCAGATAAAAAGCCAAACCGTGCTCACTATGCATTAGCAGAGCTTAAAAGCAAATATCCAAATAATATAGTCTTATTAACTCAAAATATAGATGATTTGCTTGAACGTGCCGGTTGTGATGCAGTGATACACCTTCACGGTACACTCGTTGATCTTCGCTGCGAATCTTGTCAACATGAATTTCGCATAGGCTATGAGTCTCAAAAAGGAAAGCAGTGCCCCAAATGTCATAGCCGTCATATTCGTCATAATATAGCAATGTTTGGTGAGGATGTACCTAAGTATGCGTTTTTAACGGCATTGTGTCAAGAGGCAGATATGTTGGTGGTGCTTGGTAGTTCCGGAGAGGTCATCGATACGGCTTCTTTGGCTAAAATTGTGCCAAATTCGATACTTTGCAATCTTGATCCGGATCCTAGTATTGATCAGTATTTTAAAACCTCTATACATGAAGCTGCAAGTACCGGTGTGGACAAGGTACTTGCCTTGGTAGAGGAGTATCTTATTTTGGAAAATCAAGTTGTATAGTAACTCTATTTCAAGATACGTTTTTTTTCGAGTTCCTTATCTGAGAGCAAGTCAAGACTGTAAAGTGTACAAGGTTGATCAATCTTTTTGAATTTTGCAGAGGTTTTGCACTTTTCATAGGCAGTTTTTTTTGCTGTATCGATGGTAAATTGATTGAAACTGTAGCCACAGGCGATTTCTCCTTTTGCACTTTTAGCGATATAAAATGCCCTGTGGTCTTTAAGCCTTAGATAGTATTTATATTGTGTTAGACAAGCACCGAAAAAGTCTTTTTTTGCTTGATTTATATAGTTGTGAAAATCTTGTGTATTAGGGAAAATATTGCTTTTTTTGTGAAGCGTAAGATTATAGTCGTTGACACCTGCGAGAATCTTTTTTCCGTCGGATAAAGGCAGACAGCGATGTTTGGGTGCATCTTGCCCCATCGATTTTTTTGCTTCTTCACATCTTTGCATAGCATCTAAGGCTGCTTGTCTTAATGTTTGGTATGCTTGCGTAGTGCCACAGGCATATTTGCCATCGGCATCGATGCTGTAGGCAAAGACTTTATGCTCTTTCTGTTTTAAGTGTCTATCAAAAAGTCTTAGACACTCTCCTAGAACCAGTTTTTTTGCCTCATTAAGGAGTATGGTATAGGATTCTTGGGATAAGGGTTTATTCGCCGGAGGTATGATAATTGAAAAATCTCCCTCTTGAACAAGCCAGGTATTATTCACATCTATAATTTTGCATTCTGCATCTATTTTTTGTTGTCTGCATGCAGCAAGCGCAGAAGCCCGTGCTATTTCGATACTGCTTGCGCCGTGTGACCAAGTACAATACTCCTCTTCACCTAAGGCCACTCTTGCATAGGCAAATGCTTTATGCCCTTTGAGGTAGGGGTAATATTTGGTATAGGAGAACAAGCATTTATTGAGTAATATATTTTTGGGATCTATCTGCGCATAGAGGCTATTTACAGAAATTGCAATGATGAGTATATATATACGATTCATATCTTTTTTTCCTTTATTGCAAAATATTCTATAGGGTGAGAGCTTAATACTCTATGACGCATAGTGGTTGAGATATTTTAAATAGTATATGTTTGGTAGGTGAAGCGAGCTTTGACTATAATAATTAAATTAAAAGTGAAGAGTTGCAATAGATGACAAACAGAGAATATCAAGAGAAGGTAAAGATACTTAAAAAATGGGCTCACGCCTACTACGTAGAAGATAATCCTATCGCAACTGATGAAGAGTACGATACGCTCTACCATGAAGTGTTAGACTATGAAAGAGCCAATCCCTCTGAGGTGGTAGTAGAAGACTCACCTACAAAGCGTGTGGGTGGTGTGGTGCGTGATGAGTTTAGCAAAGCTAAGCACATTAAGCGTATGTGGAGTATGGAAGATGTGTTTACAACAGAAGAAGTGCAAGAGTGGTTAGATAGAGTAGAGAAGAATGTAGGGAAATGCGACTACTTTTGTGAACCTAAGTTTGATGGGGCGAGTATGAACTTGCTCTATGAGGGAGGCAAGCTGGTGCGTGCCATTACCCGTGGTGATGGTATAGTGGGAGAAGAGGTGACGGACAATGTGCGTACCATTCGTTCTGTGCCACTGAGCATTGATTATGAAGGTCAGATAGAGATACGTGGTGAAGTGGTCATCCGCAAAGATGATTTCGAAATCATCAACCGTGAGAGATTAGAAGAGGGGGAGCAACCCTTTGCCAATCCACGTAATGCAGCAGCAGGGAGTTTGCGCCAGCTAGATAGTGCTATTACGGCTAAGCGTAGGCTTGTCTTTTACCCCTGGGGTTTGGGTGAGAACAGTTTAGCACAGAGTAGACTCTTTCATAAGATGGATTTTATCTATGCCTTAGGCTTTTTAAAACCACCTTATTTTAAAGCGTGCAATACTCTTGATGAGATAGAAGAGTTTTATCATTTTCTCATAAATAAACGTGATGAGATACCCATGATGATGGATGGTATGGTGATTAAGGTAGATGAGATAGAGAAGCAGGAGGCATTAGGCTACACCGTGAAATTTCCAAAATGGATGTGTGCTTATAAATTTCCGGCAATTGAAAAGGTGACTAAAGTCAACGACATCACCATACAGGTAGGACGTACAGGTGTTCTTACACCCGTTGCGGAGGTAGAACCTGTAAATTTGGAAGGGGCAGTGATATCTCGTGCTACTTTACATAATTTTGATGAGATAGAACGTAAAGGACTCATGATAGGTGACTCTGTGATACTCATACGTTCAGGTGACGTGATACCTAAGATTACCAAAGTACTTGCAGACAGACGTGATGGCTCTGAAAAACCTATAAGCCGCCCAACGGTTTGTCCTACCTGTCATCAAGAAGTTTTAGATGAAGGTACGCTGATTAAGTGTCAAAACCTAGACTGTCCGGACAGAGTGGTCAATTCCATTATACACTTTGCTAAAAAAGAGTGTATGAATATAGAGGGTCTTGGTGCGAAGATAGTTGAGTTGCTTGTGAGTGAAGGAAAGATAAAAGATATTTTAGGTTTGTATCATCTAAAATATGAAGATTTAGAGGGGCTTGAAGGGTTTAAACAAAAGCGTATTCAAAATCTTCTTGATGCGATAGATGCAACAAAAGGAGCCCCACTCTACAGGGTCATTAATGCTATGGGCATAGAGCATATAGGTGAGGTAGCAAGCAAGGCGTTGGCATTGGAGTTTGGTCTGGGTATCGTAGATGTGACACTAGAGCAGGTAGTAGCCATAGGCGGCATAGGTGAAGAGATGGCAAATTCTTTGCTGGAGTTTATGCGTGTCAATCATGATTTTGTCTTAGCCTTGTTTGAGGTGATTCAACCTACAGTAGAAGAGAAAGTAGAAGCTAAAGAAAACTCTTTTAAAAATAAAACAGTGGTACTCACAGGTACAATGTCTGTGAGCCGTGGTGTCATTAAAGAGATGTTAGAGAAACTAGGGGCAAAGGTGAGTGGCTCTGTGTCTAAAAAGACGGACTATCTCATCTATGGTGAAGATGCTGGATCTAAGTATGATAAGGCTGTGAAGTTGGGGGTGGAGACACTTACAGAGGATGAGATGAGGGGAATGATATAATGAAATATGTTAGTGATGTTGAACAGGGAGAAAAAGAAAGAGTGTCAGAAGAAATTACTAAAGATATTCATAATAGGATAGTTGGAATATATAAACGATATGTACGTAAAAAGTCTTTTTTTGAGTCTGCAGGTGTTGCCTGTCCCTGTGCTCAAAGTTTTTATGCGTTTGATGAAAAATCTTTTTTAGATTTGGTAAGAGGAGAAATACCTGACTTTAAATTGGAGTACCCAGGTGAAGGAGATATCTTCTTCTCTAGTGATGACAATACACTTGAATATGATAAGTATAAAATTTTAGATTTTATTCAATTTTGTCATACTCATTTGAAAAAAGAAACATTATTGAAAGATAGTATATGTCACGATAATTTTTCGGAGGATTCCCCTCTATTCCAACATTATATTTTTGAAAATTGTGATAATGAAAAAGAAAATTTTAGAAAAGATATTAATACTCTTTTTAGAAGAAATGGTATTATTTTCGAATTAAAAGAAACAGGAGAGATAGTAAGAACTATTCCATCAGGTTTGGTTCCTTTGGTATCTAAATTATATACTACTAAAGATGAAGAGTTAAATAAATTAGTTGAAGAGGCATTTGACCGATTTGTGCAATCAAGGTTAGAAGATAGAACAGTAGCTTTAGAAAAGATATGGGATGGGTTTGAGAGAATGAAAACATATTATAAAAGTAAAAATAAAAAAGAATCTATAGAAGAACTGATAAAAGAAGTTTCCAATCAAGATGAAACATATAGTACTTTACTAGAAGCAGAAGCAGAAGCAGAAGCAGATGCATTAACAAAAATTGGAAATAATTTTAGAATTAGACATCATGAAACTGATAAACATGAAATCAGTGATAATAATCAGATAGATTATTTTTTCTATAGAATGGTAAGTTTTATGGCATTGTTTTTAAAGAATTTGGAGAATAAATGAGACCCGATAAAGATTTAAGGAAAAAGAAGTAATAAACAAAAAAGAACAACAATGGCTTAAAGAAAACAAAGAAGCTATTGATGAACAAAATGAACGCATAAAAAAATACGGTTGTTTTTCTGATGAACATAGGAGATTTTAATGAGACTAGACAAATACCTAGTAGAAGAGGGGTACTACGAGAGTAGAAATCGTGCGAATGATGCGATAAAGGCTGGGTTGGTGCTGGTGGATGGGTTGAAGGCTAAGGCTTCAGCTAAAGTAGATGAAAATACCGTTGTAGAAGTAGAAGATACAAAGTTCTATGTGAGCCGTGCAGCACGAAAGCTAGAAAACTTTTTAGCTGAACACCCTGTAGATATGCAAGGCAAACGAGCTTTAGATATAGGCTCTAGTACGGGTGGTTTTGCTCAGATAGTGTTGGAAAATGGGGTGGCTACACTTGATTGCGTGGACGTGGGGTCAGACCAGTTGCATATTTCTCTTAGAGAGAATGAGAAGCTCTCTTTGCATGAAGAGACAGATATACGGGCGTATCAACATGACGCAGGTTTTGAGGTTATAACCTGTGATGTGTCATTTATCTCTATTTTGCAAATCACTGATGACATAGATAGACTAGCTAGAGAGGGTGCAGACATCGTCATACTCTACAAACCACAGTTTGAAGTAGGCAAAGATGCCAAGCGTGACTCTAAAGGCGTGGTACAAGATGTAGATGCTATAGCAAGACGTAAAGAAGAGTTTGAAGCTGAGGCTAAGAATCTTGGTTGGGATGAGGTGTATCAATCAGAGTCGAAAGTGACAGGTAAAGAGGGAAATCAAGAGTACCTTTATCATTTTGTAAAGCAAAGGTAAGTCTATTGGCATACACTAATCAAATAAAATCTATAGCCATAGGCTCTTTTGACGGCATACACATCGCTCATCAGACACTTATAGACAAGGCAGATGCACTTGTCATCATAGAGAGAAACGGTGGCTACTTGACTCCTGGGTATAAACGTTCTTATTTTACCTCCAAGGTGTGTTGTTTTTATCATTTTGATGTTATTAAAGGTTTGGGCCCTGAAGCATTTGTGCAAAAACTACAAGGAGACTTTCCAAAACTAGAAAAGATAGTTGTAGGGTATGATTTTGTGTTTGGTAAGCAAAGAGCAGGGAATACCAAGGTTTTAGAGGAGATTTTTGACGGTAAGGTAGAGGTCGTAGAAGAAGTATCTATCGATGGCGTTTCAGTACACTCTCGTACCATAAAACAGTACTTAAAAGAGGGTAATGTAAAGATGGCAAATAGGCTACTGGGAAGAGAGTATAGCATTGATGGTGAAGTAGTCTCAGGTCAGGGTTTGGGCAAGAAAGAACTTGTCCCTACGTTAAACCTAGATGTAAAAGAGTATCAGCTTCCCTTAGAAGGCGTCTATGTTACACGCACAAAAGTAGCAAACAAATGGCTTGATTCGGTAAGTTTTTTGGGTCATAGAGTGACAACAGATACCTCTTTTTCTATAGAGACACATATTCTAGAGAGAGAGATTGGCAAAGTACGAGGTAGAGTGGAGTTGGCGTTTATCGATTTTATCAGGGAAAATCAAAAATTTGAGAGTTTAGGAGCATTGCAGGTGCAGATCCATGCAGATATAAAGAGGGCAAAAGAGGTGTGTCGTGAAAGATAGAGTATTTGCAGACAAGATAAACAAAAAGTTTGAATTTGATGAAGCGGTAGCTTCCGTGTTTGATGATATGTTAAGCCGTTCCGTACCGTTTTACGATGAGGTGAGAGAGTTAATTGTTTCTCTGATTTTAGCGCAAGAAAAAGAGGGGATGAAGGTACTTGATTTAGGTGTTTCTACAGCAAAATTTTTGCTTGATCTTCATGCAAAGATGCATGTGGCTATGCAACTTAAAGGTATAGATAATTCCCAAGCCATGCTTGATCGAGCAGCGCAGAAATGTCAGGCATTTGGTGCTGATATAGATTTAGAATTGGCGGATATGCTAAGCTATAGATATGATCAAGAAGATATTATTGTATCAAACTATACTTTACAGTTTATTCGTCCTATACGGCGTTTAGAGCTTATGAAGAAGATTTTTCAAGGGCTAAATAGAGATGGTATGTTTATCTTTTCCGAGAAAGTTGTTTTTGAAGACAAGGTTTTAGATAAGCAGATTATAGAGATCTATTACGAGTACAAAAAAGAGCAAGGCTATAGCGAATATGAGATAGCACAAAAGCGTGAAGCTTTGGAAAATGTACTTATCCCTTTTACGATAAACGAAAATATACAGATGTGTAAAGATGTGGGATTTACGCAAATAGAAACTATTTTTCAGTGGGCTAATTTTGTAACCTTCGTCGTGAAAAAATAGTGAAAAATGTTTCATGCCCTAAAATACGGATTGCATTTTTTAATATGAGTTATTCACTGTTTATTCACTATGTGAAAAAGTAATTTTTAGCTTAAAAGTAGAAAAAATACTCTTTTTTTTCTACTTAGAGGCAAAGGCTTACTTTTTCATTAATTTTAAGTTATAATCATTGAATTTATTTTTTGGTTATTGTAAATAACCTTATCTGAAAGGATTTATGTATGCGTTGGACACCAAGAAGTTGGAGAAATTTCCCTATCAAGCAACAACCGACTTATGATGATAAAGCACTGCTTGAAGAGGTAGAAAAGAGATTAAGTCACTTTCCTCCTCTTATTTTTGCAGGTGAGGCTAGAAAACTAAAAAACAAATTGGCTGCTGCCGGCCGTGGTGAGGCATTTTTGCTCCAGGGAGGAGACTGTGCGGAGAGCTTTTCCGATTTTAATGCAGACACTATCAAAAATCTTTTTAAAGTGATGCTTCAGATGAACATGGTATTGATGTACTCTACAGGTAAACCGGTAGTTAAAGTAGGGCGTATAGCAGGACAGTTTGCCAAGCCTAGATCATCAGATTTTGAAGAGATTGACGGTGTGAAGCTGCCAAGCTATAGAGGTGACATTATTAATAGTATAGAGTTTACCAAAGAGGCAAGAGTACCAAATCCGTATAATATGATACGTGCCTACAACCAATCAGCAGCTACATTAAATCTTTTACGTGCATTTTCTCGTGGCGGATTGGCAGATTTGAATAAGGTGCATCGATGGAATCTGGAATTTATCAAAGATAATCCTCTTGGGAAAAAATATGATGAATTGAGTCATAAAATTGATGCTTCAATGAAGTTTATGGCTGCTTGTGGACTCACTTCTGATATTATGCCTCAGTTGCATCAGACGACACTATATACGTCGCATGAAGCTTTGCTGCTTAATTATGAAGAACCGATGACTAGAATGGATTCTGAGACAGGAGAGTGGTTTGACTGTTCTGCACATATGCTTTGGATAGGTGACAGGACGAGAGATTTGGATGGTGCACATATAGAGTTTTTCAGAGGGATACAAAATCCTATCGGTTGCAAGGTAGGTCCCAGTATGCAAGAGGATGAACTCATTGAACTTATTCGTGCATTAAATCCAAAGAATGAAGAGGGGAGACTAAATCTTATCGTGCGTATGGGTGCAAGTAAAATCTCAGAGTACTACCCACCGTTGCTTAAGAGGGTGAAAGAGTCCGGTTTAAATGTTGTTTGGACTATTGATCCTATGCATGGAAATGTCGAAAAATCATCTACCGGATTTAAAACAAGAAACTTTGAGAATATTCTTTCTGAAGTTGAGCAGTTTTTTACAATCCATAAAGAGTTTGGTACCGTGCCGGCAGGGATCCATCTGGAGATGACCGGTAATGACGTAACCGAATGTACGGGTAGTGCTTCTTGTGCGATAGATGATGAGGGGCTTGCTAGTCGATATCACACGCAGTGTGATCCAAGATTGAATGCTTCTCAAGCTTTGGAACTCGCTTTTATGATTTCTGATACAATTAAAGAAAATTAATCTTTTTTCTCTTTACGATATTAGGATATAGTGAAGATATTTTCTGAGTTCTCATATCTATATTCTAATTTTCTATGGTGAATATCCAAAATGCTTTTTACAATGTACAAGCCTAGTCCTAAGCCCTGTTTAGAGCTATGAAAAGGTTTATAATAGTTCTCCATAGGTTCATCAAGCTTAGGTCCTTTATTGACAATCGCTAATTTTTTATTGTTGAGTTGTACAATAATATTTTCTTTGGTTTTATATTTGACGGCATTGTCCAATAGGTTTTTAATCACCAGAACAAAAAGTTCAAAATCGACTTCAAGCGTATAGTCGTTGATAATTTGAAGCTCAATAATATCTTTGGCATTTTCAATCATGAGAAGGTCGATACTGGCCTCTACAAGATCACTCATTTTATATGAGTTGGTTATTAGTTTGAAATTTTTGGAGGTAATTTGTTCTATCTTTGCAAACTCATCAATCAATAGATTAAGCCGTTCAAAAATGTTGTGCAAACGTGCTTTGTTTTTTTCATCCCGTATCATTTCTGCGACAAGCCTTCCTTTGCCAATAGGGGTCTTGAGTTCATGCATGATAGCACGTAAAAAAAATTGTCGTGACTGTATGAGTTCACGTATCATGGCAACAGCATGATGAAATTCATTTGCTACTTCTGCTATTTCATCTTTTTTATTGCTGCGACAGTCTATATTTAAATTTCCTTGTGAAAATGTTTTTATTTTGTCTTTAAGTTGAGAGAGAGGTTTTAGGCTCCGCATCACCCAAAAATAGAGTAAAATAATGAGTAAAAACACTAGGCTGAAAACCAGTATGCGTTTTAAAGGTAATACATGTTTGTTTTTATTTTGTAAAAAGAGTTGAAAGCGGTCATTGTTTATAAGAATAATACGTTGAAGTTTATAGGTATCTACGGCATATTTCGTATATTTGTTTTTTTCTTTGAAATAGTGCTCTATTTGAACTACTTTGGCTTTATCTTTGATAAGAGAAAAATTTTGTGATTCAAGATAGGCTTCGTCAATTTTGCCATGAATAAGATAATAATTATAGAGATAGTGAGATACCAAGCGCTCATGCATGGCACTGTTTTCTTCATATTTGAGCTGATCATATTTTAAAGACCCTATAAATAAAAATGAAAGCAGTAAAATAGCAAGTAAGAAAATGAGTCTGATTTTACTTTTTAGAGATTTAAATCCCTCAAACAAGTTTATATCCTATGCCTCTAACCGCCTGAATACGTTTTGCATCACTACTCTCTTTTTCTCCTAATTTGGTACGAATTTTGGAGATGATAACATCTAAGCTTTTGCCTTGGGAATCGATACTCATATTGCCAGAAGTATTGATGATTTGTTCACGAGACTGTGTAATACCTTGATGTTTTACAAGTAAAGAGAGTACTTCAAACTCTGCTGGAGTCAAAGAGAGTGGAGAGTTTTTAAAATAGATAGTATCCCCTTTAATTTCAAAATCACTCTTTGGCGTTTGCTCATGTGCAGTGTTGGACTTTTCATACCGTCTTAGTAGTGACATGATACGGGCATACATCTCTTTGGGATCATAGGGTTTTGGCAGGTAGTCATCTGCACCGATAGCTAGTGCTTCGACTTTGTCATTGATGTCAGAACGTGCAGAAGAGATAATTACGGGTATATCATATTTTCGTATCACCTCTTCACAGACTTCAAGACCATCCATCCCCGGTAATGTAAGATCTAATATAAGCAGGTCGTATTTTTTTACTCCGGCACTTAAGCCCAAAAAAGGATCTTCATAGTTCGTCACTTTGATATCATATTGTGCGAGGTACTCCGTGAGAAGCTCAGCAAATTCCGGATCATCTTCTATCATTAAAATATTAATCATGTCATTGCCTTTTCACTGGTACTAATAAGTGTAGCAATTCAAGGTTAACGGGAGACAAATACTACTTTGCTTGATGATTGGTAAGCTCTAGTTTTTCCCATTCGAGTCTACCCCATTTTTCCAGATGATTTTGTAGATGATCAAGTGTTTTGTCTTTATGACAGGCATAACAGGCATTTGTCTCAGGTGGCATCCCATAAGCTTTAGTCTGTGCCGGGTAGGTAAAGCTAAAAAGGTGTGAACGCACGGTAAGTGGTGACTTACCCGTATGTTTTGCTGTCTTTGGCATATGACATTCGATACATAAGGAACCCTTGGAGTCAGCTTTATGATGGGTATGTTGTTCCAGCGTATCTTGGTGTGGCTCTATGATAGAGCCAAAAGAGTGTCATTTTATACAGGCATCATTTCTTTCTGGTTTTTGAGCAGTGTTACTTAGCGTATGTGGGTCATGACAGTTAATACAGGTAAATACCGTGCCGGTACATACTGTCACGTATATATTCATTACCTTGCGTTCTATTTTTTTTGCTGCACCATTTGCCCAAAACTCTTTTGTCTCTTGACCTAAAGCAAAAGGAGCAGGGAGTTTATAGTGTATGAGCGGTCTTCTTGGCTCATAGCCGTCTGGGTAGTCTTTGGCATCCATCCAAAGGTCTTTTACTGACATATGCTGTGTTTGCATACGTTTGTCTCTGTTTCTCATATGGCATTGAAAACAGACCTCGTTGGTACGTATGGGGTCTGAAAGTGAAGCTTTAAAGATTTTATTTTCTGGGTTAGCAACATGTTTGGATCCTAGTCCATGACAAGACTCACATGAGATAGAAGGTTCAACACGTTTACCTGTAGACATAAATCCTATAAAATGGCAGCCGTCACAGGCATTTGATGTAGGAAATTCTTTATTGTCGTGTGGGTAAGCATCTTTATACCAGTATTTGTAAGGCTTAAGACTTTGCCACTTTTTTGTCTCTTCGTTCCATTGGTAATTTCCTAGTCTAAAATCTTCTTTTCCATTAATCTTTGCAGGTATCATATAGCGTTGTTTAAACTTTTAGCCTATGGTGTACACGGCCTGAGCCAGTGTAAAATCCGCATCTTTTGGTAGCTTAGTAAAGTCAGCTATAACGACATCAGGGTTTTTGCTAATGTCTTGGATCATTTTAGAATGTAAGGAGTTTGTCCAATGTTTGTGTTCTTCTTTGTGACACTGGTTACATTGACTAGAGCCAACAAAGTGAGCTTCTTTTTGAGAAGGTGGCTGCAAATTCATATTTAACCCTGCTCTACCTTTGGTGAGTTGCGTAGTACGGAGCAATTTTAGGGAGATTAAACCAAATGATGCTTGCAACAAGGGCTAGCATGAGCAGTATGATGA
This sequence comes from Sulfurovum sp., assembly GCA_026989435.1. Classification (GTDB taxonomy): domain Bacteria; phylum Campylobacterota; class Campylobacteria; order Campylobacterales; family Sulfurovaceae; genus Sulfurovum. The sequence continues at coordinate 8,840 of JALSJI010000023.1, read as the reverse complement.
TGCCAATGCGTTTCATAGTCTTAATGCCTTTTGCATGATAGGTTTTATCTCATCAAAATGATAGGCATGGTCAGTAAAGTATTCAAAGGCAATAATACCTTGATAGAGCAGCATGTCTGAGCCATCTTTTGTTGGTTTATGATGGGATTTTGCCAAGGTTAAAAAAGGCGTTTCTTTGCCATAAATGACATCTACACATGCTTGTGCTTTAGGGATAACAAGCTCAAGTATTTTTTGTGGAGCAGGGAGATTGTTGTCCTCAAGTCCTGCGGATGTCATATTGATAACAAGGTCATAGCTTTGAGGCTCAAAGGTCTCAAAAGTGTATGTTTGAAATCCATCGGTCTTATATTTTTCTAAACGTTTAGCACTTCTGTTTAAGAGCGTGACTTCGTATCCTTCATCACGTAAGATACTTGAGGTTGACTGTGCTGTGCCGCCTGCACCTAAAAACAAAACTGTTTTTATATATTTAATTTCCAAGATGGCTTTTAAAAATCCCGGGGCATCGGTGTTGTATCCATAGAGTTTGCCATTACGCTTTACAATGGTATTGACCACACCAATTTTCTTAGCAAAAGGGTCTAATACATCACAAGCATGAAAGGCAGCTTCTTTATGCGGTACGGTAACATTGACACCTTTAAGTTTTAGGTTAAAAAAAGTCTCTTTGAGTCTTTGACCATCTTCTAAAAGATAACGTGTATAACAAGCATGATAGCCTAGACCTTGAAAGGTAAGGTTATGCATTAGCGGGGATTTGGAGTGGGAGACAGGGTTTCCGAAAATGGCAAAGATCTCTTTTGCCATGACTATAAACTTTCCATCTCTTTAAGGGTTGCAAGCAGAGCTCCTAGTTTATTTTTCACTTCTAGGTATTCAAGTTCAGGGATGGAGTCTGCTACCACACCGGCTCCGGCTTGCAAGGTAATGGAGTCAGGTTTAATGAGTGAAGTTCGTATGGCAATGGCAGAATCCATATTTCCATCAAATGAAAAGTATCCCACGGCTCCGGAGTAGAAACCGCGTTTAAGACCTTCATACTGAGCGATGAGCTTCATGGCTTCTATCTTTGGTGCTCCTGTCATAGTTCCTGCCGTAAATGTAGCAGCAAAGAGGTCAAACATATCTTTATCCTCTTCTATATCTGCTTCAACATCAGTAACCATATGCATGACATGAGAGTATTTTTCTACCCGCATCATATCTGTGACTTTTACGCTGCCTGTTTTGGCTACACGTCCGACATCATTACGTCCAAGGTCTATGAGCATGAGGTGTTCTGCACACTCTTTGGGATCATCAAGCATCTCTTGTTCTAGTTCTTTGTCTCTGGCATTGTTTTTTCCGCGTTTTCGGGTACCTGCTATGGGACGCAGTAGGATTCTACTTTCAGTAAGCCGTACCATTACTTCCGGGCTAGAACCACAGATAGAGAAGTCCTCAAAATCCAGTAAAAAGAGGTAGGGTGAGGGATTTTTAGAGCGTAATACTCTATAGAAACTTAAGGGGTCGATATTGCCTTTTTGGGTGTATCGGTTTGATAGAAGTATTTGAAATATATCGCCTGAGCGTATATTTTCTTTAGCTTGGTCGACTAGTGATTTAAAATGCGATTTACCGATACTAAATTTGCCTGTATCTGCAAGTTTTACGGCTTTAAGAGGGATAGCTGTGTAGTCGCAGTGTAAAATATTTTCAATCTCTTCCATTTTGGAGTGAGAGGACTCATCATTGAGCAGGAGGGTGAGTTTCGCAGCTTTATGGGAGTAGGCTATGATAATTTTAGGGCGTACTAAATCCAGATCCGAAGTATTCAGAGGATCTTCTAGCTCATCCATGCTTTTTGTTAAGGTAGGCTCAAATACCTTTACCATATCATAGCCAATAAATCCTATAAAACCGTCAACAAAGCTAAAGCCTACTTCAGAAGCCAATTTTTTAAATTTTTCTTTATCAAGTATCTGATAATAGGATTGGAGAAAAGCAAAAGGGTTTATCTCAAGGGTATTTTTTTCTCCCTCTTTATTGATATAGTGTGTTGTACTGTTTTTATAGATAAGACGTTCTTGTGCTCCTATTGTAATAAAAGAAAAATTTCCATCATCCGTATTGACTACAGACTCAAAAAGCATAGTGATTTCATTTGGAAAAATCTCTTTTATTTTCGCATAGAGCGCTACCGGGGTTAGTTGATCAAAAAGTACTGTTTTGTAATGCATTGCTCATTACTTTTTAATGACAAACGCACCTTTGTTGATGCGATCTTTTACCCGTGAAAGTGCAGCATTTGCTGATGCTTTGCTGGGATACGGTCCAATAAGTAATCTCTTGATACCCGAAGGATTTGGAGAGGTAATCGTATAACGGAAGCCGCTTTTTTGAATGATGGATAAAAATTGTTTGCTTGGACTTAGTTTAAAAGATCCTACCTGTATGTAGTAGCGTCCGCTTTGCGGTGCGGGTGTCGGGATGTGAGCGGTGTTTGATTTTTGGCTAATTTCTATTTTGACTTTTTCTTGCTGTTTTTTGGTTTTTTGGTTTTTTGGTTTTTGTTTAAGGGCCTCTTTTTTTTCTCTTTCTAGTTTTTCTATTCTTGCTTTTTCTTTCGCAATTTTTTCTTCCTCGGCTTTTTTGCGTGCTTTTAGTTTTGTCTCTTTTTCAATGTTTGTCTCATCTACGTTTTTTTGAATATCTTTTTTTGCCCCTTCATCAGTCTCTTCTTCATCAAAAATATCTTGTGTAATTGTAACAGTTTTGGGTTCTGTTGCTGTGGTATTTTTTTGGATTGGCTCGCTCGTGTCGGAATTTTGTTGTTCTGTTTTGTTTTTTGTATTTTCCGGATCTTCTTTTTCTGACATGCTCTCTTTTTTAGAAACATCTATCGTTTTTATCTCGGCGTGCTCTTCTTTTTTTAATGAGAGATTCTCTTGTGTATCTTTTTTGTCAATTTCATGTTGCAAGGTAAGCTCTTTACTAATCATACCTGTCTCATTCTCGTCATTGAGTGCAAAATCTTCATTAGGGTCTTTAAGTAGCGTTTTGGTGAGTAAAATAGCCACAATGAGTACTATAACAGCCAAGGCAATAATAGTTAACATGCTTTTTGGTTTTGAATGTTTTGAGTTGATATTGTCAATGATAAGATCATCTAAATTATGGTCATGCATTATGGAACATCTCCAAGGTATAATTTTAGTTCTATTATATCATATTTATATATATAAAAAGTTATTTTTGAAATTTGATTTTTAAATAGAGTAAGATTTCTCTATATTTTTTACTCTAAGCTATATTTTTTATAGGGTAGGGTAATAATATTATACCTAGCGGGAAGAGATGAGGAAGGCAGACATTTCCAATTTTGGGTCATTTTCTTTTCCAGTGCAGACGAGATAAGCGCTAAAGCCTTATCCGCATCTTCTAAAGTATAATCTTTCACTTCAATAAATAGGGTTAATTCCCTTTTATTGTCTCCTTCATAGAATTGATACGCATCTATTTCAAGTTTTTTTAAAATATGCTGTATGAGATGATAAAATCGTACGTTCTCCTCTCCCCTGTAGTTGATGACCAGATAGTTTGTTAGGTTGTTTTCTATTAAAGGTACTGCGATTATATACTCTTTGTTGAGATGTTGTTGGATTATAAAGGGTGTGAGTCTATCGTCTATACGTTCAAACTTACTATAAAAGGTGCGATGGTTAAAGATTATTTTTTCCACAATAGAAGCACGTTTAATATAGTAGTGGCTGTCAATAAGTTCTAAATCAAAGAATTTCAATCATCTGACCTAAATAAGACTTTTGCATAAATTTATTGTTAAAGTAAGTCTTGGGTAATACGTCATATCTTTTCTGCCTACGCAAATACCCTCCTTTTAGTAGATAGACTTGTCATATATTACAAAATCTTGAGCAAGTGTTTGAACCTCTTCTTTTATCTTTGCTTGTAAGTTTGTATCTGTGATATTGTCAAGAATATCGGCTATTTTGTTAGCGATAAGCTCAAACTCTTTTTCTTTCATTCCTCGGCTTGTAAGTGCCGGGGAGCCTATACGTATTCCGGAGGTTACAAAAGGGCTTCTTGTCTCACCAGGTACAGTATTTTTATTGACGGTGATACCTGCGTTGCCTAGTGCGGCGTCTGCATCTTTTCCGGAGAACTCTTTATTAAGAAAACTAACAAGTACTAAGTGGTTATCCGTACCACCGGAGACTACGTCATATCCCCTGTTCATCAGTACTTTTGCCAGTGTTGAAGCATTGGCTTTTACCTGTTTGGCATAGACTTTCCATGCATCTGAGAGGTTGTGTTTAAATCCAACAGCTTTCGCTGCTATCACATGTACCAAAGGTCCACCTTGAAGCCCAGGGAAGATGGCAGAGTCGATTTTTTTGGCAATCTCCTCATCATTTGTCATAATCATCCCACCGCGAGGGCCCGCTAAGGTTTTGTGTGTGGTGGTAGTCACCACATCGGCGTATGGGAACGGGCTAGGGTGTTCGTCTGCACAGACAAGCCCTGCGATATGGGCGATATCTGCAAAGAGTATCGCTCCTACTTCGTCGGCTATCTCTCTAAATTTTTTAAAGTCTATCTCTCTAGCGTATGCAGATGCACCGCATACGATGATTTTAGGTTGTACAATTTTAGCAATTTCCATAACCCTGTCGTAGTGTATACGTCCATCAAGTTCTACCCCATAGGTAAATGAAGAGTAGTTTTTGCCGGAAAAGCTAGGTTTACTACCATGTGTCAAGTGTCCTCCATGGCTTAAGTCCATTCCAAGGATTTTCTCTCCGGATTTTAGCAGTGCTGCATAGACTGCCCCATTGGCTTGTGAACCTGAATGCGGTTGCACATTGGCATAGTTGCACTTAAAAAGCTTGCAGGCTCTTTCAATAGCTAGTTGTTCAACGACATCGGCATATTCACATCCTCCATAGTAGCGCTTTGAAGGATACCCTTCGGCATATTTATTCGTAAATACTGAACCCATTGCCTCCATTACAGCGGGTAGGGTGAAGTTCTCTGAGGCAATCATCTCGAGATGATTTGTCTGTCTTTTTTTCTCATTTTCAATTGCAGCAAATATCTCTGGGTCAAAACTTTCAATTTCATATGCCATAAGCTTCCTTTTGGATGGAAAATAATTTATTCGTATTTATAGCGAATTTCATCTAAAAAGGTTATGAAATTCGGTGCTTTAGCGCTCTATTGCAGGGATAGGTTTTTTGGTAAATTGAATACGGGGTATCTCTCTAAAGTGGTTGTTACGTGTCTGAGGTGTTTTGCCGTCGGGTTGTGAATTATCGAAGTTCTCATCTGTAAAAATAAGGTTTGAGGTAGTAAATCTTACCATAAAATATTTATCTTCTCTTTGTCCATTTTGCGAGGTGTGGATTTCAAACTCGTATGCTTCTTTGCCATCATCACCCTGAGTTAGTTTTCCTAGTTTATAGAGACCGGTTTTTGCATTTTGTTCACTATAGGAGTCACCAATACAATTTTCTGCAGAATAGATTTTTTCTATATAGCTAAAAGATAAATCAGGATTTAATGTAAGCTCTGCTTGATAGGACTCGTCATATTCTTGGTCGGAGTAGCACACTCCTTGCCATTCTCCTATAATGTGTTGTTTTTTTTCTTCATATATTTTAAGCAGTGAATGCTCAGATTTTTGTAAAGATCCTGCGTCGGTATAGTCTGATTTATGGTCAATATCGCAGCCGGAAAATAGATTGATAGTCAATAGAGATAGTAGTAAGCGAAGACCGTATTTCATTTTTTCCCCTTTGATGCAAAACATGATTTTCTAGCTCAAGTTTTACAAAAAGAAGTCAAAAAATGTCAAAACAGAAGTTATTTTTTTTGTCTAGATCTTTCTTTGCATGCAGCGGCATTGATACAAAAGTACCCTTTTCCTTTTTTTGCAGGTTTGAGTTCTTCCATGACATCATGGCCACATTTTTTACATACATCTGTTGATGTTTTAGGTGTAGTTTGCTCTGCTTCTGGACGCATGGCAGGAAAGAGGAGTACATCTCTAATGGTATGTTGGTTGGTGAGCATCATGACCAAACGGTCGATACCGATACCTTCACCGGCTGTAGGGGTCATACCATAGCTTAGTGCTTTTACGAAGTCAATATCCATATGCATGGCTTCATCGTCACCTGTAGCCTCTTTTGCATCGACTTGTCTTTTAAATCTTTCGTATTGGTCTAGCGGGTCGTTTAGTTCTGAAAAGCCGTTGGCTATCTCTTTGCCTGCTATGAAGAGTTCAAAGCGTTCAGTTACTTCCGGGTTTTCATCGTTTCTACGTGCCAGAGGAGAGATGTCTACCGGGTAGTCAGTGATAAAAGTAGGGTTGATGAGCTTTGGTTCTACAAATTCATCAAAGAGTTCTGCTTGCATATAGCCCAGTGTCCAGTTGTTGTCTACTTTTAGGTTACGCTCTTTAAGGTAGGCAAGCCCTGCTTCTAAGTCGGTGACTACTTCTCTTGGAACGCCGCCGATGTCCACGATGCTGTCTACCCAAGGTACTTTTGCAAAAGGTGTAGAAAAATCTATCTCTATATCTCCATAGGGTAGTCTTCTTTCCAGTTCTAAGGTGTCAAAAAGGTAGTCAAACAGCTCTTCTGTTACTTCTATCAGTTCAATATAGGTTTTGTATGCCCAGTAGAACTCTATAGAGGTAAACTCAGGGTTATGCGTAGCATCTATACCTTCGTTTCTAAAATTTCTGTTTATCTCAAAGACTGCATCCATTCCACCCACGATGAGACGCTTGAGGTATAGCTCAGGGGCGATACGCAAATATCTGTCAACACCCAAAGCATTATGATGTGTGATAAACGGCTTGGCATTAGCTCCCCCGGGAATAGGGTGCATCATAGGTGTTTCTACCTCTAAAAACCCTTTGTCCTCAAAAAATCTGCGTATTCCGGATATGATGCGTGAACGCAGTTTAAAACGTTTGGTTACTTCCGCATCCATAATCATATCAAGGTAGCGTTGACGATACTTGATTTCAGTGTCTTGGATACCGTGAAACTTTTCCGGTAAGGGAAAAATGGCTTTGGTAACGAGCTTGACTTTGAGACAGTGCAGTGTAAGCTCACCCGTACCCGTTACAAAAGGGTATCCTTCTGCTTCAATAATGTCACCTACTTCAAAAAGTTTTTTCACTACATCATTGTAATAGCCTTCAGGGAGATCATCACGGTTGAAGTAAATTTGTACAAGCCCATCTTCATCTTCTATCTTGGCAAAAGCTGCTTTACCCATGATACGTACAAACTTTATACGACCTGTGAGTCTATAAGATTTTGTTTTATCCTGTTTCATTTCACCGTTGTTTACGTCTAAGTCATGGAGGTAATTACACTCTTTTAAAAATGTTGCAGAAGGTGTACCTTTTTTGACTTGGTTAGGGTAAGGGTTTATACCTTTTTCTCTGAGTGTTTGAGTTTTTTTAATACGCTCTTGAATATATTGATTTTCAAATATCAAGGGTTCTCCTGTTCTTATAATATAGTATGTTTATGCTTGGCATTTTTCGCAAAAACCAATAATTTTCATCGTATGGTCAGTCATTTGGAAGTTAAACTTTTTGGCTATTTCTTCTTGTTTTTCTTCAATGATTTTGTCAAAAAATTCAATAATATCTCCACATTTGGTACAAATGAGGTGGTCATGATGTTTCTTAAGGCCTAGTTCATATTTTTTACCTTGTACACCAAATGATATAGATGAAGCGATATGTGATGTTTCTAGTAATGAAAGTGTACGATACACAGTGGCTATACCGATATTGATATCTGGGTTTTCTTGTTTGAGTTGCGTATAGATATCTTCAGGGGTATAGTGTCCGTCATGTTCATACAAGAATTTTAAAACAAGCTCTCTTTGTTTTGTGAACTTAAGAGTATTTTCTTTTAAGAGGGCTTGAAATTTTTCTAAAAGAAGAGGGTATTCAATCATGTTATACCTTATTTTGCTGTGGTGTTATTATCTATAATTGTAGTGTTGGACTCTGTTTGTTCTTTAGTCATGTTTGTTTCACTTGTGCTTATGTTGAGTGCAGAGGTATCTAAGTTTATGAGGTAAGATCCTGTCTCTTTTAAATAAGGGTAAAGTATGGAATCTTTTACATATTTTTCTAAATTATCTTTAACAAGCGTAACATTAGACAGTGCAGTAACAATAAGAGCAAAAATTAAAAAATATTTTCCTCCACCTGCAATAAAACCAAAAAGACGATTTAAAAATCCTAGTCCACTTTGATTCGTAAGTTTAGAAAAGATAGACCCAAGAATAGTAGCTCCCAGCCAAATAAGAATGAGTATGGCTAGAAAACCAATTAATTTCAGTAGAGATTCATTTTCCAAGTGAAAGAAGTTAGAATCAATAAAAGATGCTGCTTCTGCTGCAAGACGTGATGCAAAGTATACTCCAGCAACCAGCCCAGCTAAACCAAATATCTCTTTAATAAAACCTTGCATAAAGCCCTTGATTCCTAAAATTAGTATAATCGCAGCTATGGTGACATCAAAATAATTGAAATCCATCATTGAAAAATTTTCCATGCTAAGAATTCTCCCTAAATATATTCTATTTTCTGTATTGTATCTATATCTGTGTCTAAAATCGCTTTAGTAGCATTTTTAATGTGTGATTGCTCGAGATACTTCATCTGGTTTATTGGCATATTGTAATGCGACATCACGGCTTATTTTCCCTTCTTTAAGGAACTTTAGTAGTGCTTGTGTTTGGGTTTGCATACCTGAATCTCCTTGACCTAATTGCATTTGTGAGTAAATTTGGTGTACTTT
>JALSJI010000022.1 GCA_026989435.1 Sulfurovum sp. | reverse complement strand
TATTATTTATGATTCTTTTTTTGCTCCCACTTTGGGGAGATATAGATGCACAAATTGAAGCCATACAACGTGCACCTGTTTCTGAACGTTTTAAACTCATGAATGATTTCAAAAAAAAGATTATACAAATGCGTGAAAAAGAACGTATAGAAGCCGTAAAAAAGCTTCAAGAAACACTACAAAACAAAAGCAATAAACAGCTTACCCAAACATTGAAAAACAAGCATAAATTAGAGAAAATAAAACAAGAGAGAGACGATGAGTTAGATGATTTAAGAGAGGATCATAGAGATAATTATAGAGATGATGTAAGAGACAATGAAAAGGATGATTTATGATAAAAAATATAGCTATAGTAATCTTTTTATCTACTATAATAAGTTTTGCATCTGATGAGAAAGATAGAGACATGGATGGTGTTCCGGATAGGCTAGACAAGTGTCCCAATACACCTTTTTTACATCAGGTTAATGCACAAGGATGTACAATACAAAAGCTTATGCTTCCTTCTGACATAGTCACTGACAGCTTAGTACTCTCTTTAAAATTTGGACACATTACAAATGAAGACCTTTTAGGGAAAGAAATCCAACGCACTAATAAAATTCGTATGACATATTATAAAGATGATTGGAGCTATATATTACGTACAGGTTACATAGGATATGGTGATAGTAGAGGCGGTATGTTGGATACGACATTTAAAATAAGAAAAAGATTTAAACCTACTAAAAACTTAAGGTTTAAAATTAGTGCATCAATACAGCTTCCTACTCGTGATTTTTTAGGGAATAATATAGATATAGCCTTTTCTAGCTCTTTGAACTATTATTTTAGCTATAAAGCATTTGCTTTTGCAGGAGTTCAGTATACCTTTGTTCGAGACAAACAAATATTTACACCATTGCAAAATAAAGGTAGTTATTATTTAGGTGCAGCGTATTTTTTGACAAAAAAACTCTATACAGATATTTCATTTTCCTATGCAGAAAGTAAATTTACCACAAAATATGCTGTAAAATCGCTACGTGGTGCTATATCGTATGATGTTACGAATCAATGGTTTACCACACTATCATATCAAGAAGATTTATTAGATGAAGATACACATAATATTTTAAATTTTACAATAGGCTATAGATTTTGGTAAAGATAGAATAGTGTCTAAGTTCATATTTGGTTCATAGTATGATGATAAACTTGTAGGGAATATTGACAACAAAGGAATTTTATGAAAAAAACACTTTTACTTTTGGCTGCTACGACAGCGGTGATGCTGGCTTCTACAGGAGCAGAACTTTTAGAGAAAAAATGTGCCTCTTGCCATATGTTGGAAAAACCAGAATTTTCTCAGCTCCCTACACTCAAAGCCCCTGCGATGGATGCGGTGGTGTTTCACATTAACTTAGCGATGGAAAATGACAAAGAGAAAAAAGCATTTATTGCAGACTATGTCCTAAACCCAGATGCCTCTAAGTCTGTATGTGAATCCAACAAAGTCGCACAGTTTGGTGTCATGCCTTCTCAAAAAGGCAAGGTAAGCAAAGAGGAGCTTGAACTCATAGCTACAGAGTTGTTAGCCACCTATCCACATAAAGCATTTGTAACGATGATAAAAGAGATGCAAAGCAATGATAAAATCAATGCTCTGAAAAGTTCTCCATTTTTGGTCAATCATGAAGGTCTGCCTCACATGACAAAGCTACTCATACAAAACTGGGACAAAGCCAAACTAGGACTCACTAAAGAGCAAAAAGAGAAGTTGCTCGTAGTCAGAAAAGAGACATTGTCCGCAGTAAAAGCCTTGAAAAAACAGATCAAACCACTAGAGGCATCTGTCGCAGAAGCGATGATAGACAGAGAAGATCCAAAAAGTGCAGAAAAGACACTTGAGCAAATAGCCAAACTTAAAATAGAAAGTACAAAAGTACACCTCAAATGTATAGCTGAGACTACTTCTATACTCTCCGAGGAGCAGGTAGCTTTTTTACTTCCATTTTGGGAGTAATACCAAATCGAAAGTGTAAGATTCATATTGCGTCCATATTAGCACGGTATACTCTCATCATAAACTAGATGGGAGTTACTTATGAAATACATTTTTCTACTCATGTTACTATACTCAACCCTTTGGAGCGAAACACTCTCGGGGCTCATTGCTTATGCGAATAAACATAGTACTACACTCCAACAAACCCAAGCACAATTAGAATTGGCACAACTTAATCGTGCTTCAAGCAGGGCTTCACAATTTGGTGAACTCAATGTGGTAGGAGACTATACCCACTACAATATAGAACGCACCCTTGCTCCCTTGGTACCCGGCAGCTTATCTGGAGGTGCACCTGTGGTGACAAGCAAAGATATCTTTTCTGCAGGGCTCAAGTATACCGTACCCCTTTTTATAGGGTTTGCTCAAACCCGACAGGTAGAGATAGACCAGATTGCCACACAGATGTCTCAGGCAAAAATGAAGCTTAGCCAAGAGCAGTTAGTCTATAATATCCGCTCTTTATACCTAGGGGTTTTGACGCAAAAAGAGATACTCAACGCTCAAAAAAAGTATACCCATGCCCTAGAAAAGCTTAGTAAGCAGATAAGCTATGAGGTGAGGCTAGGCAAAAAAGCTGAGATTGACAAACTTAAAGCCCAGGCAGATTTAGAGATGGCAAAGACCCAAGAGAGCATGCTTGTATCCAATATTGAAACCACCAAAGCAACATTGGGTGCGTTGGTAGGTAGAAGTATAGGAAAGTTAAAACCATTGCATATTAAAATAGCTAAGCCACACTACTCCCTCAAAGCGCTTTATGCCAAAGCTTCACGTCTTTCTAAAGTGGCTCTCGAAGAGATGGCACTTAAAAAAGCAGACAAACTCATAGCCAAAAGCAAATCAGCCTCTTTGCCGCAAGTGAACTTAGCAGCCTATGCAGGTAAAAACTATGGAGAAGATTTGGCTACCAATAACTGGGAGAATGAAACGCTGTGGCAAGTAGGGGTCAATGTGAATTATAATCTTATAGATTTTGGCAAACGTGACATCGCAATACAAAAAGCAAAAATTGCCAAGATGCAGGCAGGTTTTACAAAAGAGCAGACACTGCGTGATTTGAAAAAGCTTCTTGCACAGGCTATAGAGCAGGTAAAGCAGAGCTATGCCACCTACTTGGGTAACAAAGCACAGCTTCGTTTGAGTCAAAAAGCACAAAACATAGAGCAGGTGCGTTATGAGAATGATGCATCTACACTCAACGACTTACTTTTAGCCAAAGGTAAAGTATGGCTCGCACAAGCTAAAGTGATAGAGGCAAAATATGCCTATCAAAAAGGTAAATATACCATAGAGTATCTTATGGAACAAGGGGTTAGATAATGCGTAAAAAAATCATCATTACGGTCATAGTAGTTTTAGGTGTGGTAGCACTGGGTATCAAAGGCAAAGGGCTTTTAGAACAACGAAAATCCGAGGTAGATAACACAGCTTTACCAAGCGTAGATACCATAAGCGTGCCTGTAGTCAAGCCTAAACAAGGTAGTTTAGAAAAACGTCTTAGCTATTTGGCTCAGGTAGATTCAGACAAGAGCATCACACTTACGACTAAACTCGCTGGATACGTAGAAAAACTTTATGTAGAGGAGTCCCAAAGGGTCAAAAAGGGGCAGATGCTTGTTTCTATAGATGCTATAGAATTGCGTAGCTCTATAGATGCACTCAAAGCCACCCTCTCTACCCAAAAGAGTGACCTTGCACTGGCACAACAAATACACAGCAGAAACCAAAAGCTCTACCGTGTAGGAGGAGTCTCTAAAGAAAAACTTGAAACCTCTGCATTGGGTGTCAAGGCAAAAAAATCCGTGCTGAAAAATACCCAAGAAAAGATAGATTCACTTACGCATCAACTCTCGTATCTTGGTATACGTGCACCGTTTGATGGTGTGGTAGACAAGCTAATGTTACATGAAGGCGATTTGGCAGCCGCGGGTAAACCTATTTTGGCACTAAGCAATGGTAAAAAGAAGCTTATCTTCTCTTATGCTTCAAAGCAAGCAAAAATGATAAAAAAAGGTCTCTCTGTCTATCTACAAGAGGAGAAGATAGGAGAGGTAAGTACACTCTTAACTACCTCTAAAAACGGTTTACTAAGTGCAGAGATTAGACTAAACAAACCGATAGATATACCAGTAGGTGCAAGCATGAATATAGAGATATTAGCTCAGGAAGAAGATGGCTGTCTCTTGCCTGCAAATACGTTGTTGCATAAAAAAGAGGGCACCTTCATCATGGTCTATAAAGAGAATAAGTTTATCGAGCAAAAAGTGGATGTGAAGATGCAAAATGAGTCAAAAGTACTTTTGAGTGTCTGTCCTAGTGAGCCTGTGGCATATGGGAGTGAGGTAAAACTGGCTTCACTTCTTGCGTATGACAGGGTTGAGGTTTTGGAGAGCAGATAGTTTATACATCTATAATCGAAAAGATTTCCCCGATGCTTGCATCGGTTGGAGTCAGGCTTGAACTGAAGATATGCTATGATTACAAATGAGTGATCATATTTTCAAAAGCAACAATAAGACAGTACTGTTGTATCATTTGGTTTTTCCGGCGAAATACAGAAGGAAAGTTTTCAGTCAGGAAGTTGAAAAAACATTGGTTGAGACTTGTATGGAGATTTCCGAGCGATTCGAGATAA